>JBBAKY010000034.1:0-33347 GCA_040403295.1 Arcicella sp. | reverse complement strand
AAAAACCACCCAAATGAAAACATTCTCAATCATCATAATTGCTTTATTGAGTTTCGGAACAATTGCCTATTTATTAGGCCCAAAACCCGAAGCGCCAAAATTGGAAGTTCCGATGTTTAAACTCACGGGCGATTTACCTACTTTGGAAAAACAAATCAACGAAGGAGAAGCCGCCGAAAAAGGCATTCGTCCTGATTGTCAAGCTCGAATTGTTTGGGCCGATTCTACCAAAAAGGAGAAAACTAAAATAGCTTTTGTCTATATTCACGGATTCTCGGCAACGCAAGAGGAAGGAAACCCTATCCATAGAAATATTGCCAAAAAATACGGTGCAAACCTTTATTTGGTACGTTTGGCGGGACATGGCGTAAATTTGGGAGACTCCACAATGGAAAAAGTAACGGCTGATGATTTTATCCATTCGGCTGAATACGCTTTGGCAGTTGGTAAAACTTTGGGCGATGAAGTCGTGGTAATGTGTACCTCTTTCGGGGGTGCTTTAACGACTTATTTGGCATCTAAACATCCCGAAATTAAGGCAATCGTGATGTATTCGCCCTGCATAAAAATTTATGATGATAAGGCAGAAATATTGGATAATCATTGGGGCTTGGAATTAGGAAAGACTGTTTCTGGCTCATACGTGCGTGATTTTGCGGCTACTAACCCTCAACACGCTAAGTATTGGTGTCAGCATTATCATCTGAATGGCGTAATTGCTTTACAGAATTTTCTCACAAATGTGATGATTCCAGCGACTTTTGAGAAAATAAAATGTCCTGCTTTTATGGGTTATTATTACAAAAATGAAGAAGAGCAAGACAAAGTGGTTTCTGTGCCTGCAATGTTGAAAATGTTCGATGAATTAGGCTCAAAAATTAAACAAAAAGTCGCTTTCCCGAATGCTGGCAATCACGTGTTGGCATCCCCGATTTTGTCAAAAGATGTGCCGAATATTCAGAAAGAGACAGAGAAATTTTTAGATGGGGTTTTAAAATAATTTATTGTGTAAATCTATCGTTTTCAAACTATTAATTGTAAACCGAAATAACGCTCATGCCACCCAATTTAATCCTTTACGCAGTTCCTTTCTTTGCCATTTCGATATTGGTAGAAGGCATTTTCTTGTACCGTGAACAACGAGAACGGATTGATATTAAAGATACATTTACCTCGGTTGCACTGGGTTTTGGTAATTTGTTTTCAGGACTAATTACGAAAACCATCATGGCGGTGATATTTTGGTATCTCTACGACAATTTCCATATTTTTACCCTCGATGGTTCGGCTTGGTGGATGTGGGTTTTAGCATTTTTTGCCGATGATTTCAGCTACTATTGGTTTCACCGAGAAGCTCATTTGGTACGTTATTTTTGGGCATCGCACAAGGTTCACCATTCCTCTGAAAAATATAATTTGGCTACGGCTGTTCGCCAAACTTGGACGGGCAACATAACGTTTTCTTACGTATTCTATCTGTGGATGCCCATTGTGGGGTTTCATCCGATTGTCATTTTGGTGATGCAACAGATTAGTTTGTTGTATCAATATTGGATTCATACCGAAACCATCGGCAAAATGTGGCGACCTTTCGAGTATATCTTCAACACGCCTTCGCACCATCGGGCTCATCACGGTTCGGATGTAAAATATTTGGATAAAAATTATGCAGGAATCATGATTATTTGGGACAGAATGTTTGGCACTTTTATCGAAGAAACCGACCGTCCAACGTATGGATTAGTCGAAAATGTTAATACTAATAACCCAATAAAAATTGCTTTCGGGGAATGGGTTGATATGGGAAAAGATATAATTACAAGCCCAAAACATACTTTAAATTATGTCTTTGGACGACCTGGCTGGAGCCATGACGGT
The DNA here is from genome assembly GCA_040403295.1 of Arcicella sp. Lineage (GTDB taxonomy): Bacteria > Bacteroidota > Bacteroidia > Cytophagales > Spirosomataceae > Arcicella. The sequence continues at coordinate 31,469 of JBBAKY010000034.1, read as the reverse complement.
TCAAGAAAGACGGCGAGAGAAATGCAGAAAGAATTAAATCAACAATAACAATGATGCAAGAAATGGAATATAAAGTGCCTACGATGGCAGAAATGATGGCTTCTGGTGAAACGCCCGAAGTGCTTTTTTGGGTAGGTTGTGCAGGTTCATTTGATGACCGCTACAAAAAAGTAACGATTGCCTTTTGTAAAATTTTGAACCACGTGGGCATAAAATTTGCCGTTTTGGGTACGGAAGAATCCTGCACAGGCGACCCCGCCCGTAGAGCAGGAAACGAATTTCTGTTCCAAATGCAAGCCACTATGAACATTCAAGTGTTGGATGGTTATGGCGTTAAGAAAATCGTAACGGCTTGCCCGCATTGTTTTAATACCTTGAAGAATGAATATCCAGCTTTGGGAGGAAACTATGATGTTATTCACCATTCTACTTTTTTGCAAGAATTAATTGACTCAGGAAAAGTAAAATTAGCGGGAGGAGGAGAGTTCAAAGGCAGAAAGATTACTTTCCACGATTCTTGTTATTTGGGGCGTGCCAATGATATTTATGAAGCTCCAAGAGCAGTTTTGGAGGCTTTAGACGCTGATTTAGTGGAAATGAAACGTTGCAAAACCAAAGGGCTTTGTTGCGGTGCGGGCGGTGGTCAGATGTTCAAAGATGCCGAAAAAGGAACGAAGGAGGTAAACATTGAACGCATTGAAGATGCTCTTGAAACGGGCGCAACAACCATTGCCGTAGCGTGTCCATTTTGTATGGTAATGATGTCTGATGGGGTGAAAAACAAGGAAAAAGAAGATTCTGTAAAAGTGTATGACTTAGCGGAATTGTTGTTGGAGGCGATGTAGAAATTAGCTTTGAGCAATTAGCTACGAGCATTGAGTTTTTAGCATTATCGTTTCTTGATATTTCTTCGTAAATTTGTAGAAATAAAACCTAAAAGAGCTAAGACACAATCTTTGCTCTTTTTTTGTCGAAAAAAATCATGCTAATTAACGTTAAAAAAGATATACGTAAACAGTCAATTGCTCAAATAAAGGAGTTTTTGACCGAACATAAAGAACACGCATTCAGAGCGAAACAAGTTTACGAATGGCTTTGGAAAAAATCGGTGCAAAATTTTGAGGAAATGACCAATCTTTCCTTAAAAACCCGTGAATTATTGGCGGAACATTTTGAAATTCGTTCGGTGAAAGTGGCGGAAAAACAGGTTAGTTCCGATAGAACCATCAAATCATCATTTGAATTATTCGATAAAAATTTGGTCGAAGGCGTGCTGATTCCTAACGATGACCGCATGACTGCCTGTGTGTCTTCGCAAGTAGGTTGTTCGCTTACGTGCAAGTTTTGTGCAACGGGTTATATGGACAGAAAGCGTAACCTCGATGCTGCCGAAATCTATGACCAAGTAGTTAGAATTCGTGACCAAGCAGAGTCACATTATCAAACGCCACTGACAAATATCGTATATATGGGCATGGGTGAGCCCTTATTGAATTATGCAAATGTCTTAGAATCAGTTGATTATATTACATCTCCTGAAGGTTTAGGAATGTCTCCAAAACGTATTACGGTTTCTACGGCGGGTATTGCTAAGATGATTACGAAGTTGGGCGATGATGAAGTGAAGTTCAATTTGGCATTGTCGCTTCACGCTGCTAATGACATAAAACGCAATGAAATTATGCCCATCAACGAGTCAAATACTTTGGAGGCTTTGAAAGAATCGTTGCTGCATTTTTATAAAAAAACAGGTAGTAGAATTACGCTTGAGTATATTCTTTTTTACAAATTTAATGATTCCTTGGAAGATGCTCGTGAACTTTGGGAATTTGCCAAACAGTTTCCTTGTAAAATTAACATCATCGAATATAACCCGATTGCGGAGGCAAGTTATACCAATACCGATCCACAAACCTTGGCAAAATTTGCAGGATATTTAGAAGCAAAGAATATGATTATAAACGTCCGCCGTTCACGTGGAAAGGATATTGATGCGGCTTGCGGACAATTGGCAGGGAAGAAAGCACCTGTAATTGCGTAATTATTAATTGATAGAGAATAATGAATAGATCTTTCCATTCATTATTCTCTATCAATTATTAACCATCATAAAATACTCCCCAATTGCCAATCCCGCCAACACAATCATTGCTAAGCATAAAATTACCTTTCCAACGATTCCTGTAATCAAGCCAATAAATGAGCCAATGGCAGCTTTTAGAGCAATTTTAGGCTCAGTTTTACCAATTATCTCTCCTATAAAAGCCCCGAGAAAAGCACCCAAAAACATTCCGATTGGCGTGAAGAAAAGTCCTACCAATAGCCCAATCGTTGAACCCCACGAACCGTATTTTGTACCCCCAAATTTCTTAGTTCCCCAAATGGGTGCGTAATAGTCGAAGATGCTCATGCCTACCGTTAATAAAACGAAGAACGTTAAAGTTGTACGGTCAAATTGGGCATATTTTGAGTAATGTAAAAGGAACAGTCCAATCAAACTAATGGGAGGTCCAGGTAAAGGTAACACTGCACCCGCCAAGCCTGCGAAAAGGCAAATTATTGAACCAATTAATAGAAGTATATCATTCATTTTGATTTATAATTTATCGATTTTGTAACATTTTCATGATTCTAAATTTCGTTTAAAATCATCTTGGTACTTCAATTTTCTGTAAAATCTGGGCAATAACATCTTCTGCCGTTGAGCCTTCCATTTCCTTTTCGGGGGTAAGAATTATGCGGTGACAAAGTACGGGTTTTGCTAATTCCTGTACATCTTCGGGTGTTACAAAATCACGTCCACGAATGGCGGAAAGGGCTTTTGAGGCGTTCAATAATGCCACCGAAGCACGGGGAGAAGCACCCAAATATAAGAATTTTGAATTTCGAGTTTCGTGAATAATTTTGGCAATATATTCCAATATTTTCTCCTCAACCAATACCAATCTAACTTTCTCTCGAAGGCTCTGTAATTGTTCAGCACTCATGACCGCTTGTACCATGGCGACGGGATTATTCGCCTGATTTACCGAACGCTCGTGATTTCCTTGAAGAATCTTGATTTCTTCTTCGAAAGTGGGATATTTAATGACAATTTTGAACAAAAAACGGTCTAATTGGGCTTCAGGCAAACGATAAGTTCCTTCTTGCTCAATCGGGTTTTGAGTAGCCATCACCAAAAATGGGAAAGACATTTGGTAAGTTATGCCACCATTGGTGATTTGACGTTCTTCCATCACCTCAAATAAAGCCGCTTGAGTTTTGGCTGGTGAGCGATTTATCTCATCAATCAACACAATATTTGAGAAAATTGGCCCTTGTTTGAAGTCAAAATCAGTCGTTTTAGGATTATAAACGGCCGTTCCCAAAACATCCGAAGGCATCATGTCGGGCGTGAATTGAATTCTACTAAAATTTGTCGAAATAGTTTTGGCTAATAGTTTGGCTGTTAGTGTTTTAGCTACGCCGGGAACGCCCTCCAAAAGTACATGACCATCGGCAAAAATGGCAGTCAATAAAAGATCAATCGTATTTTGTTGTCCGATGATAATTTTACCTACTTCGGCTCTAATATTGGTTACGGCTTCGTGTAGATCACTAAGGTCAATTCTTGATTCAAATTCCATTATAATTGTATTGATTTATTGTGAGAATGAGGTTACACAGAAAACCGCAGAGTTTAAAAAAGAGAACCACAGGGTATTGAATGAGTCACCTCCATGGCTCTCTATTTTTTTCTCTGAGGCTTTCTGTGTAACCTCATCGGCAACTCTTAAACTACACATTTTTATAAAAATTTTCTATCTGTTCGTTCAAGGTAATTAATTGATCTTCAGTGATAGAATCATTATTTTGAACAAAAGAAATATGGTCAAAAAGGTCGTTAATTTCTCGGGGTGAAATACCCGATTTATTACTCAAATCGCTTCTGAATTCTTGGTCTATTTCAGTCGTTTTTAGGTAAAATTTTGTGCGTATATAAGCCAGTAAATGCGTGATTTTCTTTTCAGCAATGGCTTTATGATCTTTTTGATGATAATAAAGACTGCCAATCGTTTCCACAAATTGTAAGGAAGTATTTTTGGGAGATTCCATTATTGGAATAATTCGCTGACGGCGTTTTCCTTCAAAAATTAAGTAAATCAATAAGGCAGACAACGTAATAAAATACGCCCATTTCAAGGCAGGTTGGCTGACAATAAACTTAAAAGGGGACTCTTGCGTATCTTCTTCTCCTTTAGCTTCACGAGATTTTAAGGTACTTCTGGCCAACTTTCCGATTGACATAACATTCACATATTCATCCCAAAAAGTGGGTTGTTCGGGTAAGTAGGAAAGGGCTTTGAAAACGTAATCAGAATTGTCATTTTTCACCATATAAAAATTGGTAAAAGCCATGGGAACGGTGTTCAAAAAGAAGGTTCCTTTTCCAAAATTAACTTGAATAAAATTAGGAAAACCTTTGCTATTTTTTCCTAAAACCGTAAAATGATTTCTATTTTTTGTACTATCTTTTATGTCAAAATAAGTATCCGCTGCTTGCTTTTGATATTTGTAATCAATTGATTTTCTGATAGTTGTATTAGTAAAATTAATACTAACAGAATCATTTAAAGCTAAATCTTGTACGTATAAAGTTTGGAAATGGAGCGTATCGTCAAGTCCAAAAAAGTTCTCGGAAGCAATGAAAACGGAATTCCCTTTTTGAACGTAATTCAATAGTTTTATAAGCGACAATGAATCTGCCCGAAAATACCTAAAAACGTATAAATAATTACTTTTAGGGGGAAGTTCTACGGCTCTTTTTTTACTAAAAATGGGTACTTTTTCATCCGAAATTTTCTGATTTGGAAAAACATCAGGTAGCACTTTATACAACAATTCGCAACCGAAGGGAATTTTGTCCTTGTTGGAAAATGTTGGTGTCCAATCGGTTAGTTTTGGTTTATAGATTTCAAATAAAACAAAACTTATGATGGTAATCAATAAAATGATGAGGTAAATTCGGTGTTGTTTCATACTTTGTTATTCCTCCGTGCCGTCATCGGTAACCGTTGCCAAACCCACAATTTTATCATTCTGCACGGTGATTTCCAAAAACGAATCGCTCTCACCAAATTGCACGCTGACGGTTGTAACCCAATCATCCACCGTGTTATCAACATCACGAAGTTTATACGATTTTGGGAAGCGTTTTTTGACTTTATTCATTGGGTCGCCGACCTTTAAACCGCCTAAATTTTGAAGATTAAATTTGGGCGTTGTCAATTCAAAACCACTCACATTTTCATCTACCACAAAAAAGGCATCTTTTCCATACAAATACATTTCAAAATGGTTAGATGTCTGAGAGTCAGGAGTTTCTTCTTTACGAACGGAGTCTGGAGTCCCTAATTTTTCTAAGATTATACCATAATTTGTTCCTAATTTTATGCCCGAAATACTCATAGATTGGAAGTTGAGCGTGTCATAATCTTCGTCGTTCACTCGTGTATGAGACTTGAAAGAGGATAAAGTAAGACTGATTAAAAACGTAACAAGAAGAGTAATACTGAATGATTTCATGGGTTATTTTCATTGTCCATTCGCAAAAATGGAATTACTGAACGTTAAAAATTGATTTTTTATATGTATAAATTGTACTTCATCAACGGGGAAATCGCCGTACCAAGCGTATTCAAATTGAAGCGTAATTTGTTCAAAATCTGGACGCAAAGTTGGTGAATTTAGTTCATAAACGTATGAGCGATTGGTTTTATTGATTCGCCAATCAATCATTTCACGGTCGGTTAATTCCTTCAGGGCTTTTAAGTAATATAAGCGAATTGCCAAACGATAGTTTTTTTGTGTAATTGCTTCGGTGATTGATTCTGTGAAATCAATGGCATGAATATTTTCTCCGAGGGTTTCGTAAGGAATGTCGTTGTTATCCTTCTTTCGGTATAATCCAGCAAAATTAACGCCCATTAATTTCAAAGTTACATAAACTATCACGCTCGCCACAAAAACGTAAGCTGCTGTTTTCCAGAATGTTGGATTGCCAACACCTGTAAAAAGGTTACCAAACCAATTGAAAAATCTTCTCAATAAACGTCTCCACCAAGTATCCAAAACCTGCGATTCTTGAATGCCATATTGATAATCTCTCGATTTTTTCAAAGCCGTCATTTTGCTTTCTAAAGGCTTTCTGACAGTTATTTTGGATGAATCGTGGGTTAAGGCTTCTGATTTTGGCGAATATTTTTTTATATCTGCCAAAGTTGAAAAACTTATGAAGATGAATGTATAAATTACAGTGAATAGAAAAATGCCCAACTTTCGTCTAAAAGTTAAAAGCTGACTTCTATTCACTATTCTCTGTTCACTATTCTCTAAATTAATATTCCTCATCTTCATTCAAATCTAATTTCTTCTGTCCAATACCTTCAATGAGCATTTTCAATCCATTTCCTTCTCGTTTTTCTACCAAATTAAAATACTGAAAACTGATGGCCACGTAGGTAAGCGAAGACACAACCACTTGCCCAACCGTAGAAATTACTGTAGTAATAATCAAAGGAGCGTTTCCAGCAATACCTCCGCCAACTTTCAGTACTTTCATAAAAGTAACAATCATGGCGGGAGCGCCAAATATCATCGAAACAAATGAATTGATAATGGTAATAATCATAATTAACCCAAAAGTTGACCACCATTTATCTTTTATCAAAAACCTTGCTCTGCCGAGTGCTTCCCAACCATTAATGCCCTCGTAGGCAACAATAGCGGGGCTGAGTGAATACATAGTGCCAAAATAAAAGAAGGGAATAAAAGCAATTAATCCAAACATAACCGCTAAAAAACCGCCTAAAAAACCGTTTCCTACACTAATTAATGCGCCAATAATTCCTCCGAAAGCCAATAATATCAAAACGATAATCAGAAATATAATTCCATAACTACCCAAAACGGGCAGAAAAATAGTTTGCATTCTCGCCCAAACAGCTTCAATCGTAATAGATGCGGGATTTTCGGTTTTGTTATATTCAATCATAAAAGCATATACCGTAATGGCCACCGTAACCGATGCTAAAATCAAGAAAATGATAGCAATCAAATAATTTATACTAAAAAGATGGGCAAAACTATCTCCGAAAGAATTAGCAAAAATTTCACCAGCGTTTGTGCCACGGGGTTTGGTTGCTCCAGGCGAAGCAAAGCTTAAATTATTACTTTGAACAATGCCGTTAGCAATTCCGCCAATCAAACTCAATGGGCCAGCAAAATAGAGTAGAGATAAAAATAAGGTTTTGAAATTTTGGGAAACAAAGCTAAAACTGGCATTGATTTTATCGCCAAAATCACGTTCTTGTTGTAGTATTATTGTGTCTTTTTTCATTGAATAGTGTTCGTTTTTAGTAATTGGGAATTAGTTATTGGGTAATTAGGGATTAGTTATCAGATAATCAAAAATTAGATAATTAAGACTTTAAATTTATCGTGACGTGGAAAAACTAATTACCTAATTACTCAATTGCCTTCTTATTCAAAACAATCGGATAAATAACAAAATACCAAATAATGAATAATCCCGAAGGAATAATGATCATCAAACTCGGCCAAAGTCCCAAGTGTTTACGGGTCAAGAAACTCTCAATAAATCCTGCCGTAATAAACAAAGGAACCAAGCCAATTATTATCTTTAAACCTTGTTTTGCCTCATTTTTGAAGGATTCTAAGCGAGTAAAAGTCTTTGGAAAAATGAGACTATTTCCCATTACCAAACCTGCACAACCCGCAATCACAATGGATGAAATTTCTAACGTTCCGTGAAGCCAAATCGTTAACAAAGACGTTTCTAAAAATCCGTGTTCATAACAAAAATACTGAAAAACACCGACCATAATTCCGTTGGTAATTAGAAAATATCCCGAACCAATGGAGAAAAATACGCCCATTACAAAGACAATAAACGAAACTCGGATATTATTTATCGTGATCATAAAAAACATATTCAGCTCGTCTTGGCTTCCATAAATAGCCAATGGGTCGCCTTTTTCTACATTTTCTAAAGTCATATCCACATAATCGCTTCCCAAAATTAATCTCGCAAAAGAATCATCATAAGCCGCCGAAACCACGCCAATTAATGCCGCAATCGTGAAAATAATGAAGGAATAAAGTAATTCTCTTTGGTAATTATACAAAAGAAAAGGTAATTCTTCTTTCCAAAATAAAATGAAACGGCTGGCCTTTTCTCTTTTATTAGCATAAATTTTTCCGAAAAATTTACCCGTCAATCCGTTCAAATAGCTTGTTGTGGGCGATTCTGGGTAAAATGTTCGAGCATAAGAAAGGTCGTCGGTGAGTTGGATAAATCGTTCAGAAAGCACGTCAGGGTCGGACGTGAGCGTATCTTGCTCAAATATTTGCCATTTATCAATGTTCTGTTTTTTGAATAATGCTTCCCGCATGAGGCTTTGGGTGTATAAGTATGCAGCAAAAGTTAGTTAGCAGTAGGCAGTCATTTAAAAACATGATTTGCTAATAATAAAGCGGTTGAATCTGAATTGAAAATACTGCCTACTGCTAACTAAGTACTGCTAACTAAGTTTGGAATTTGCTAAAACCAGCTATCTATTTTATCTTTCGGAAAGATACAAAACTTTTATAAAAACACAGTATCAATGAGTCAAATTCAAATACAGACTACCCAAAATGTAGTTCTTTCGTTCACACCTGCCAGCGTTGGCGACCGCATCTTAGCTCATGTTATCGACTGGACAATTTTTATTGCTTGGTTTTTGATTTTCGCACTCGTGGCTTCGGGCATGGGTGATGCTTTATTTGGCAGTAAGATTGGAATGGTTGTTTTCTTTGTCTTTATGTTATTGCCCGTGATGCTTTACGACCTACTTTTTGAAGTTTTTATGAACGGACAAACCTTAGGAAAACGGGCCATGGATGTTCGAGTATTGGCTTTGGATGGTACTCCACCCACACTCGGAGCCCACATTATGCGGTGGATGTTCAGGTTGGTAGATACAGGAATGTTCGGTTCGATGGTGGCTTTAGTCGTGGCAGCAGTCAATGGCAAAGGGCAACGTTTAGGCGATATTGCCGCAGGAACCGCCGTTGTAAAATTGAAGCAAACTGTTAGTTTAGCGCAATTGAAGCAAGAAAAAATCCAAGAAGACTACGTTCCTGTATTTCCAGAAGCCTCTCTTTTGTCCGACCGTGACGTAGTAACTATCCGAGCCGTTTTGAAAAAAGGGAAAGATGAAAATAATTCTGTTTTAGTATTTGAAGCCGCCCAGAAAGTAAAAGAAGTAATTGGTGTTCAGTCAGAAATGGAAAATATGGCGTTTTTGCAACAGATTCTTCAAGACCATACGTATATGATGATGGTGGAATAAATTACCCTCAGATCGTAGCTAAAAACATCTTCCGATAGTTTAGCGGACTATATCCCGTCACGACTTTAAACTGTTTATTGAAATGTGAAATATTGCCAAAACCGCTTTCAAAACATACTTCTGCTACTTGTTTATCGGTAGAATTGAGGAGATTGCAGGCGTGTTTTATTCTAAATTCGGTCACTAAATCTAAGAATGTTTTCTTGGTTATTTTCTTGAAATACCTACAAAAAGCCGTTTCGGTCATGTTGGTTAAATGAGCCGCCATTTCAAGATGAATATCTTGGGTGTAATGCTCAATTACGTAGGCATAAACTTTGTTAATTCTACCTAAATCAATGGCTGATAAATCGTACTTATCGGGTTGATTATCAATGATTTCGAAGTCTTTTGAAGTGGCAATGGTATTCAATAAATCCAACAAGCCCAATAACTTTTGAAAGGGAGGAACGGTTAGCAAAAAAATCATCTCTCTGGCTACTCTATCGCTTGTTTTTCCCGAAATTAAAATACCCGATTTTGCTTTTTCCAACAAGTTTCTGATGGGTAATGTCTCAGGGTTTTTAAAGAAGCCTTCTCCCAAAAAATCTTCCCTAAATTGCACTACAATTGAACGGGCAGAATTCTCATTTCCGATACCATCATTCTTCCAACAATGGGGTACATTTGAACCCAATAAGACTAAATCTCCTTCCTTAAAATCTGACACTTGATTCCCCACAAAACGCTTTCCTTCACTTTTGAGAATAAGCGTTAATTCAAATTCGGGATGAAAATGATAAGGGGCATCAAAGTAGGGAAGCGTAAATTGGCGGAATAAAAAAGAGCCGTCTGTGGCTTTATCTAATTGTTCAAGGGAAGCTTTCATTAAAGGAAAATTTCAGCAAGTGGATAAAAGTAGGGTTTAGGATTTAGGCGTTAGCCATGAGTGAAACAACCAATTAAATATCAGCTATTTACACCAAACGAAACATTGTTTAAATACATACGACTACTTAACAAAGTATTATGATGATAAAATTGCACAAAAAATGGCAAAAAATGACAATAAGTATCTGAAAACTAATGAATTACTTTGTGAAAGATTTACAATTTAACAAAAATGAGAAATGAATATATTAACACAATTGCCAGATTTATTGCAAAATTATACGATTACTCAAGAGCAACAAGCTGATTATCAAGCAAATGGGCATGTTTTATTGAGAAATATTCTGAATCAAGAAGAAATAAAAAGCTATCGGGATGTTATTGTGAATGCTGCCGAAAAATTTAATACAGAGAAACGAAAAATGGAAGACCGTGACACGTATGGGAAAGCCTTTTTGCAAATTATGAATCTTTGGGAAGTTGATGAAGACGTGGCAAAATTTACGTTAGCAAAACGTTTTGGTAAAATTGCCGCTGACTTAATGGGCGTTGAAAAAGTGAGGATTTATCACGACCAAGCTTTGTTTAAAGAAGCAGGTGGAGGACATACACCGTGGCATCAAGACCAGTATTATTGGCCCCTCGAAACCCAAAAAGCCATCACGATGTGGATGCCTTTGATGGATATTTCCGTTGCAATGGGAATGCTTACTTTTGCCTCTGGGTCGCAGGAATTGGGATTTATGGGTAATTTAGAAATTTCGGATAAATCAGAAGAAATTTTAGGAAATCTGGTGAAAGAAAAGAATTATCCCATCACACGGGCGGAGGTTATGCAAGCGGGCGATGCTACTTTTCATGCTGGTTGGACGCTCCATTCTGCACCAGGAAATTATTCGGATAAAACACGGGAAGTGATGACCATTATTTTCGTGGAAGACGGGGCAATTATTACCGAACCTAAAAATAAAAATCAAGAAGCAGATCGTTTAAAATGGTTCAAAGGTTTGCCCGTGGGAAGTCTGGCAGCTTCGGTAATAAATCCATTGATTTAAAACTAATCAATGTTTTGGACAACCACAGTCATTTTTCTTAAATAATCCCCATAAAAAACCTTTTTTACGACGACGTTTCACCGCTGTTTTTGCGACGAATGAAGTTTCGGAAATAGTCGTTTTTTTGTAAGAAATACTGTTAGATGCTTCGGTTTCAATTTGAAAACAAGCAAAAATGACGGTTAAAAGAATTAGCTTTTTCATGGAACGAAATTTTTGTCAGATGATTTCAAATATAATATTACAGGTTAATTATCGTCTGACCTATAAATTGTAAACGAAAAAGCCGTGCCAAATTGTATTTTGACACGGCTTTTTCCCCTATTAATTTTCACATTAAAATTTACTCTTCAAATAAGCAAGCGCTAAATCGTAAGCATCTTCGCCTGCTACTTTATCATATTTTGGATTTGATGGATTCGCAAAAGCGTGTTCTGCATCGTAGCTTTTTACTTTAATTTTTTTGCCAGCAGTTGCCATATCTTTCTCAAATTGAGCCACAACTGCGGGTGAAATCCATTGTTCTTTTCCTGCAAAAAGTCCCAATACATCACAATTAAGGGTTTTTAGTTTCTCTACATCTTTTTCGGGCATTCCGTAATACATCACGCAACCAACGGCTTGTTTACCTTCCAATAACGCCGATTTCAACGATAATCCACCGCCAAAGCACCAACCTACCGAAGCAATTTTCGCCTCTTTTCCTACGTGATTAATTGCTCCTTCGATAATAGCAGCCAAACGTTTTTGGTCAGCGCCTCCCATCAATTTTCCGGCTTCTTCCGGACTTGTGGCCACTTTACCGTCATACATATCAATCGCCATCACGTTTACATCTTGTAAATCGTTATAGAAAGTCTCAGATTGTTTTTTGATATAATCATTTAAACCCCACCATTCTTGATAAACGAAAAGGTATTTGTTCGATTTTTTAGCTGATTTAATCAAAAACGCATTGGCTGTCTGGCCATCGGGCGTTTTGAATTTTATCATTTCGCCACCCGCCAAACTTACGTGCGTGTATGGAAGCGGAGACTCGTGTGCTCTTTGGAATTCTTTCGTTGAAGCCATTAATTGCATATCGTCTTTATTGCAATCAGCTTTTGAAATTGGTGAGCAACAACTTTGTGAAAAACCGAAATAACTTACGGTTGATAAGATAAGGGTTAATAGTAATTTTTTCATTGGATAGTTATTTTGTTTGTGAAGTATTAACTGATAAATTTAAGAAAAGGTTTATAGGTTTTAAGGAAGTCGCCCTTTTAAAGGACGAGTTTTTGAATATAATTTTATTTAGGATGATAAATTTGCTTCGCTTCCTTCAAAACTACACTTCTATCCAAGGTCATTTTCTTGGTTTTTTGTTGTGAAAATAACTCCATTTGATCAGCATAATGTGGACTATCAGGGTGATTTGAGGCTCCGTAGCAATTAATGCTTTCGATTTCTGGCAGACCATCTTTCGAGAATTTGACCAATTCAATGTATGACTCTCCCGCATTTGCCTTGACTTTACCATTTTTGTAGGGTACCGTTCCCATGGCCGCTAACACATCTGGAATCCCAAAAATCGGTAGTTCTTTATTTCCACGAACCAATTTTTGCATATCGCCTAATTTTATATCCACCGTTCCAAAATTATTGAGCAGATGATTTTGGGCAAAACGCAATCCTTCTAAACAATTATCCACTGTCAATTTTTGAATATTTCCATCTCGTAGATAATATTTGTCATTGCAATAATCATAGAATAATTTGAAAACCGCCGCATCTGGATTATCGGCTTCGGCACGTTTATTCCAGTTTTGTATTTTCTCGATAATGTGTTTTAATTCTGGATAATCGCTTGGTTTTAAGGTATATAGCGCTGATTCATTAATGAAATAACTCAATTTTGTGGGTAATTGTAAATCGTATTTTATCTTCTTGAAATCATCGTAACTCACTTTTTGATACTGCGAAACCAATTCCATAAAACGTTTACTTCTATTAGTTTCCCAACGTTCAACGCCCATCGTAGCATCAAAATTTTCGGGCTTTAAATTTTCTTCAGGAGCAGTGGCACTGTAGGGAGTATTGTTTGAATTATACACATAGCCAGCTTTTGGATTCAAAATTTGGGGCAAATCTTGAATCGGATGGTAAGTATTCCACAGATTTTCTGAGGTATTTCCTGCCAATGTTCCCGTCCAATTGAACTTTGGATTTCTGAGAGGGATTTTTCCGTTAGTGATGTAGAAAATATTATCCTCTTTGTCGGCATAAATGATGTTAAACCCTGGGATCGAAGTCATTTTTAAGGCATCATAAAATTCAGTATAATTTTTTGCCTTATTCATTCTATACCATTGTTCCATCGGTTTTATATCGAAAAGCGAAGCAAATCTGATAGAAAAAGTGCCCGTTTTTCCCACAACCGTTGGGCCATATTTACTCCAATAAATTTTCTTTTTTACCCCAATCACAATGCCCTTAATCTTCACTTTTAGCTTAACGGTTTCTTCTTCCAAATCAAGCCATTGGTTATCAAAACGATACTGATTTTTGTTTTCGGGATTGATTTCTAATTGGTACAAATCTAATTTATCGTGATAATTTACGGTGTGAGCCCAACCTAAATGCTCATTTACGCCGTGCAAAATGGTGGCTGCCCCAGGAAAAAGCCCTCCCAAAGCATTCCAACCCTGTTCGCTACAAACGTGGGCTTCGTACCAAGAGGCCGGCCCTTCAAGCGGTTGATGTGAATTGATATTGAGGTAAGTTTTTCCATCGGTAGTTTTTCCAGCACTAAACGCAAAAGCATTAGAGGCCTTCGGGCGAAATTCTTCCAAAGTGGCAACTTTACCATTAAAAATTGATTGCAAAGCACGGTCGAAACCCGAAAAAGAGGCAATCGAAAGCATGGAAGCCGTTAATTGGTCTTCAATCGTAGCGGGGAATTCTCCTTTCACCAAAACTTCTTTCGGATGGGTTCTGGCGTAAGCATTTATGCCTTCCACATAGCCGGTAAGCAAGGCTTTATATTCGGGAGAAATCGTGTTAATATTATCCTGAACGGTTTTTCTGGCACGAATCAAAGCTACCGCATAATCGACGGCGGCGCCATTTTTACCCAAATATCTCCCCAATAATTGCTTACCACCCAAGAGTGTAAATTGAATCGTTTTGAAATCATCTTCGGCATGAGCGTACGCTAACCCATACGCTACTTCGGGGTCAGTTTTGGCAAAAATATGAGGAACTCCCCACGAATCTCTGGCAATGGTTACATTTTCGGGATTTATCTGCGCATGAATGAGTTGCGGGATAAAAATTAAGAGAAAAAGGATGTTTTTTAGTATTTTCATGAAATGGTTTGTCTTTGAATAATTTTTAAAATTCTATTCAATCAAATGGAAATATTCTCGGTCAAAAACTCGGAAATATAGCCACGGAGGTAAGGTTGCAAAGCCCGGTTGCATATCATCAAAAGTTGGTCGTTGACTCACATGAGCGAGCATACAATCACGTTTGTAACGTCCGTAAGGCGCAATATTTACGCACAAATCAGCTTGTGGAAGTCCTTTTTCTGGGTCTTGGGGATAATTTTTTCTAAAACCTTCGGCAATTTTTAACGCAAAAGCAATCATATCTTTTGGCAAAGTAACTTGATATAATTTCTTAGGAGAAAAATTAGGTTTACCTTTATCTTCTTGAAAAACTTCCAATACCGCTTTTGAAACATTTCGATGATCAGGATGTCCGTATAAACCCACTTTATCATCCAACGTAAAAAGTACGGAAGGCTGGTACTTTTGGATTAACGAACGAACTACTTTTTTTAGCGAATCCAGCGGTATATTGGATGTCCCAGAATCGGGAAAATCAAACATTTCGTGGTGATTCAACTCCAAAATACTCGCTATTTTATCCACTTCTTTGGTACGTCTTTGTCCCAATTGTTTTTTGAGTCGATTCAAAGAGGTATCCGCTAACTCTTTAATTTTAGAAACATCGATAATACTTCCATTTAATCCCGCTTCGCCACGAGTCATGTAGCAGATACTTGTTTCAACGCCTTGCGATTTCAACATTCTCATGGTGCCGATAATCGTAATTTCATCGTCAGGATGAGCAAAAATGGCTAATGCTTTTTTTTGTAAATTCTCAGGAATTAAATTTTCGGTTTGCGATACATTTTCATCCTGAATTTTGGAACGGAGATAAAATAACCCACTGAATATCAGTAATATTATAACGGACAAAATGATGATTAGTTTTTTCATGTCGAAAGACTTCAAACAAAAAAGAGGCACGAAGCCCCTTTTTTGATATTTATAAAGATAGTTTGGTACAGTGTACGCTAATTACTTATTCAATAATTCGTCGAATGTAATACCCACATAGAACATTGAACCAACTGTTGGATTTCCAAAACCTGTTGAATATGCGTTACCCAATATGTTGCTTCCACCCACTTTCAAGATTGATTTAATGCTTGGAATTTTCTTACTTATTTGAGCATCAAGCGTATTGAATTGTGGAACGTAAGCAAGTCTTTGTTGTGACACTAAAGTGCTTGCAATGCCTGTTGGGCCATCAAACGCTTCTTGGTATCTCCAAGCTACTGAGAATCCAAAGCCTGTTCCGGCAACATTACGATTTCCTACACTTGCATTCACACGATACAATGGCGTGCTAAAACCTACTTGCTGATTTTCGGCTGGAATATCTTTTTGATTAGTAATTTCGTTACGAGCACCATTCAAACCTAAAGTGAATCCACCAGGTAATGAATAATCAAATCCTAAACCCCAACCTGCTGTTTTAACATCAACAGGCGTGTTAGTTGAAATTGAGAAAACATTCAAAGCATTAATATCTGATGCTTTAGCTGCCGTAGTAACAGAGACACCATTGATGAAATCTTGGTAAGTGCTTTGGTAATAATAAGCGTCAAAAAATAATTTTTTGCCTAACAATCCTTTATAACCAATCTCCCAAGTATAAACTTTTTCTGGTTTGTACTCACCAAAAGTAACGGCAGTTGGATTTGCTTTTCCAGTGGCAATATCAGTAACGCTATACGCAGGTTTACCCTGTAAATATTTATCACGAAGGAATGGAAGACCACCCAATAAGCGAGCGCTACCCACAAATAAGTCAATGTATTGATTTTGTGTGGTTGGCATTCGGAAACCTGTTTGATAAGATACACGGAAATTATTGTTATCATTAAGCGATAAAACACCGGAGATTCGTGGCGTAAATTGTCCCGCAAAATTTTGGTTTTTATCGTAGCGCATTGAACCTGATAACTTGAATTTGTCGTCAAACATTTTCTTGGCTAATTGTACATATCCACCAAACTCCGTAATGGTAAATTCTTTGCCTGATTCGTCTAAAGAAAAGATTGTTCCACTTGAATTAAGGTTATAACTACGAAGATTAGCACCCACAATTACTTCTACGGCATCATCAAATTTCTTGGTTAAATTGTACATACCTTCAGCATGATACATGGCTGTTTTATCTAAGAATTTTGCCCCAATTGCACGTGCCGAAGCGGGTGCTAAAATGCCTGGAATTGCTCTGTTTTTTGAAGCATCAGCCGCATTGTTAAATTCTGGAGTTCCTGGCAAAAAACGACCTTTGTCGGCATTTGCTCTGGCTGAACCGTAGAATGTTGCTGGGCTGACAGCAGCGACCGCCGCATTGGCAGCCGTTACACCCGCTGTTAATGCTTGAAGTTGCGTTTGACCTGCTTTCAAGGCATTACCAAAAGCTGTTGAAAAACCAGCACCGTAAGCTCCTAAAGCAGTTGCTCCGTAAGTTCCAGCAAAACCAGCTACATAATCACCATACCAAGCTTCACTTTTTTTCCATGCTTCGTTGATACCACTGGCTAACAATGAATTAGCGTAAGAATCGCCCGAATTTTCTTGCGTAGTGTAGGCACGTAAATAAAAGTCTGAGCCTTTCAATTCAGCCTTTGCTTGCCATAAAGTAAAGTTTTTGATTGAATATCGGTCTGAACCTGTGTAAACGCTGGTTCCATAACCATAATTTCCTTGAAGAACTGCTTCCACTTTATCATTCAAACGATAGTGCAACGCAGCATTTAATTTTAAACTTTTAGTTGTATAATCAGCTAAAGTATTTTCTTCGTAACCTGTGCGTGAAACAAAAACAGTGCTACTTGGAAAAACAGAGTTGAAAATAGCCGTTGGCGTTAAAAAACCACCCGTAGCGGCCGAAATTTGATTAATGCCTGCCGTCAATCCATTAGTTGGGTCTTGAAGAATTGGTCTCAGTAAACTTTGGAAATTCAACCCCTGATTCGATTCATCACCGTAAGTATTTACGCCATTGTATCCTTGGTCAGAAGCTCTTGTACCAATGCCCACACCATTTCCATTGACTAAACTTTGGTTACTATAATTATTGGCTTGCCAATCTTGTGCTTGCAAATAAGCAAAATTAACCTTGAAGGCGAATTTGTTATTGAATGCTTTTGCATAACGGAAACTATAATCCGTATATCCCGTTGAAGGAGTAGTACGGCTACTTTCATTCATCGTTCCAAATTTTAAATTGGCACTCAATCCTTGGTACAGGAATGGACTTTTTGAATTCATCAAAATAATACCATTCATGGCATTTGGTCCATAAAGAGCTGATGCTGCACCTGGAATTAACTCAACGCTTTCTAAGTCTAATTCACTAATACCCACGATGTTACCAACTGCAAAGTTTAAACCTGGCGCTTGATTATCCATTCCGTCCACCAATTGAACAACTCTTGGATTACCGCTTCCGTTGAACCCACGAGTTGTCACTGATTGAAAAGTCAAACTTTGTACGTTTACATCAACACCTTTCAAGTTTTTTAGGGCATCATAAAAAGAGGCCGATGGTGTATTTTGAATAGCACGTAAGTCCATTTTCTCTACCGAAACGGGTGATTTCATCACACCTTCTTCAACTCTTGATGCTGAAACCACAACTTCCTGACCCAAGATGTTCTGCTCTTCCATTTTAATGTCAAAGTCAGACTTGCTCCCAGTTACCGTAATTTCTTGTGTTTTGTAACCAATGCTCGAAACAGCAATGGTAAAGGGTGTTGGTGTGGTGGTAGAAAGTGAAAAAGTACCTTTGGTATCAGTTATCGTACCAATTACTTTTCCTTTCACGGCAATGCTTACCCCAATTAGTAATTCTTTCGTGGCTCCATCGCTAACTTTACCCGAAATTTTAGTTTGTGCAAACGACGATGCCGCAAGCAACATGATTGAGGCAAAGAAGCTAAGCCCCATCTTAGTAAAAAAGTTTTTCATAAAATGACTTTTTAGTGAATTAAGGTTAAAATACATTAATTTTGTAATACAAAATTGCAAATTATTCTGTAAAAATTAGATTATTTTTTGAATTATTATGCAAGCATACCAAAATATTTTACAATTTTTTCAGATAATTATACAAAAATAAATAATCCTATGTTTTCTTACAAATGTCTGTTTTTATATTTTTTCTTCTTAATTGTCTCATTATCAGGATGTAATAAGATGCCTTATCAATTGAAGAGTCACTTTTCTGAAAACTTAATACCCTCACAACCAGACTACTCAAAAACTGGAAATTGGGCGGCACTTCCCACAAAAAATGACCCAGCTGACCGAGTGCCACTTAAATCTGATTTGAAAGATGGGCAAGCAACTGCAGAAGTGGATGTATTTTTTTTGCACCCCACCATTTTTACGAAAAAACCTGAAAATCAATACGAATGGAATGCGGATGTAAACGATACTAAAATGAATGAATCAGTTGACAATTCTACCATTCTCAATCAGGCATCAGCTTTTAATGGTTCTGGAAAAATTTACGCTCCACGCTACCGCCAAGCGAATTATCACGCTTTTGTTACCGCTGATAAAGATGACAAAAATAAATCGCTGGATTTGGCCTATACTGACATAAAAGCAGCATTTGATTACTATCTAAAAAACTACAATCAAGGTCGCCCGATTGTGATTGCTTCGCACAGTCAGGGAACGGTTCATGCCACCCGACTTATCAAAGAATATTTTGATGGAAAACCCCTACAAAAACAGTTGGTGGCGGCTTATATCATCGGAATTGCTACTCAACCTGATGCTTTCGACAATATAAAACCTTGTAAATCAGGTGATGAAACGGGCTGTTTTGTTTCTTGGAATACGTATGGAAAGGATTTTTATCCGAAAAGTCATAAATCTGGTTTGAATACCGCAGTAAGTACAAATCCATTAACTTGGACATTAGATTCAATGTATGCGCCTGCAGGTTTGAATAGGGGAGGCGTAGGTAGAAACTTTACGATGTACCCCAACATTGTTGATGCTCAAAATCACCAAGGAATGGTTTGGATAAACCGTCCCCACATTGCTGGAAGTAAACTCGTAAAAAATCAAAGTTGGCATATTGCTGATATTAATTTTTTCTATGTAAATATTAGAGAAAATTTAGCCCAAAGAATTGAAAAATATTTAGCAATGAGCCATGAGAAGTAGGCTTTGAGCGAATTCAAGTATAACATTTAAAATAAATCTATCACAATAAAAATCTGTGTTTATCGCTCATGGCTCAACGCTAAAAAAGTATGAATAATAATTATGTCGTAATTATGGCTGGTGGAGTTGGAACCCGGTTCTGGCCATTCAGTCGCTCAAAAAATCCCAAGCAATTTCACGATGTTTTAGGAACAGGCAGAACGCTTTTGCAACAAACAGCTGACCGTTTTGAAGATATTTGTCCGAAGGAAAATATCTACATTGTAACGAGTGCCGATTATATCGAAATCATCAAAGAGCAGTTGCCTTTCATGAGTGATAGCCAGATTCTTGCCGAACCTTCTCGTAGAAATACTGCCCCATGTGTGGCGTATGCTTGTTATAAAATTGGGTTACAAAATCCAAAAGCAAACATCGTCATTGCACCAGCTGACCATATTATTTTACGGGAAAAGGAGTTTGAGAAAAGAATAAATATTGCACTCGAAGCCTCTGCGAAAGACGATGTTTTGGTAACCTTGGGAATCACCCCTACTCGACCAGATACGGGTTACGGATATATACAATACGTACAATCGCAGGAAGAGGTGAAAAAAGTAAAAACTTTTCGTGAAAAGCCAAATCTTGAACTTGCCAAATTATTTGTTACCAGTGGTGAATACGTATGGAATGCGGGAATTTTTGTCTGGAATGTTCAAGCAATTAAAAAAGCATTTGCCAAAACAAGCCCCGCAATTCACGAGATTTTTACCCGTGGGGAATCTTTTTATTTCACCGATAGAGAAACCGATTTTATCAATGAAGAATACAAAACCTGCGAAAGTATTTCTATTGATTATGCCATAATGGAGAAAGCTGATAATGTTTTTACCGTTTTGGGAGATTTTGGTTGGTCAGATTTAGGCACTTGGAAATCCCTGTATGAAGTATCAGAGAAAGACGAAAATGAAAACGTAGTGGATGGTCAAACAATGCTTTATGGTGTAACAAATAGCATCATAAAAACACCGAAAGATAGATTGGTAGTTATTCAAGGTTTGGATGGATACATCGTGGCAGAATACGGTAATGTTCTAATGATTTGCGAAAAAGAGCAAGAACAGTTTGTGAAGAATTTCGTAGCCGATGCTGGTAAGAAAGGTAACGAATTTGTGTAGAAGATAGGAATGAATTGTTTAAAAATAGAGGTCATCGACTGGATATTGAAATCTATTCTATGACCTTTATTCTTTTAAATTTTATTTTGAAGCAATATCCATCAAATATTTTATTTGCGTAATAATTTCTACATTGTCAGGACAATCAATATCTTGTCCAACCACTTGATAACCAGTCATTAATATTTTAGAATTAGGAAATTCTTTGGCTAATTTATACACGTATCGTTGAATTTCATTTTGTCCAGGAACCGATGTTATGACAGTAAAAATATAATCTGGTTTGTACATTTCGTGGGCAAAACCTAACTCACTAAAAGGTAAACTTTGCCCCAAATAAATGACTTTATTCTGTCTTGACCGAACGATATAATTAGCGAAAAGTAAGCTAATTTCGTGCATTTCGCCTTCTGGTAGATACAACAAATACTTTTTCGCTCCAGGTCTCAACGAAGGAAGTTGCCCATCAATCGCTACAATCAGTTTCTGACGAATTAGATTAGAAATAAAGTGTTCCTGAGCCGGCCCAATTGAACCCGTAATCCACAATGTTCCGATTCTGTTGAGAAATGGATAAATAATATTTATCATCATATTCTCGAAACCGAATTGAAGGGTATTGGTGCTAACAATTTTTTCAAAACGCTCTTCGTCTAAATCCAGCATAGAAATGGTTAGGGCATGAATTTGGTCAGGATAATTAAGTTGTTTATCCGAAATCAGCAGAATTTCATTTGAAAGTTCTTCGGGAGACATTTTGGAAATCTCCGAAATTTTATGCCCGTGGTCTTTCAACAAAGAAATGTTCAATACTAATTTCAAGTCTTGATCATCATAAGCACGAATATTAGTATCTGTGCGGTCTGGTCTAAGAATGTCGTAACGTTGTTCCCAAATCCGTAATGTATGTGCCTTGATGCCAGAGAGTTGCTCAAGGTCTTTGATAGAATAAGTACTCATGGCTTTAATGTATAGTCAGATTACCTGACAAATTTTACGCATAAATTACTTTTAAGGATTAAAAAGTAATTTATATAGTAGAAAAAATATCGAGTAATAAAATCAATATCAGTTCAAAATTTAATTAATAATTATTGATTGTAAATAGATGATTAACAGGTTGTTCAATATAAAGTTTGAAAAGAATAAACAAAATTCAGAATTATCAAAATAGCATTTTAAATATATTGATTGAAATAAAGAATAAAAATTGAAGTGCAAATAGTAAAGTAGCTAATGGATTTAATTTTTGAAACTTACTATTTAAAAAAATGCAACTCAGTAAAAAAGCGATTACAAACCATGCTTGAAAGTTCTGAAAAGGTATTTTTTCAAATTGCCAATGCCAAAAATCTAAATGAATTGCCACGGGTTCAATTAAATAATCTAAACAAACCATCAAAAGGGAAGCAAAAGTGGCTTTTGTGAAAGTATAATCTAAAATTGATTTTTTAAGGGTACTGTTTTTAAATAATTCAAAAAAAACAATGGTTACTATATTTGAACAATAAATTAACAGCAACCAATTTGCACCGATTACTAACGGTACGCCCAACACTTTTGTGCCGAGGGTTTGTCCATACCAATATTTTCCAAAAATTAAACCAGATTGTACACCAATGACTTCTATGAAAAAACCAGCCAAGAAAATGCCAATGGAAGTAACAATAAATGATTTATTAACTTGTTGATGAAAAAGGAGAAGTAAAATTAACGATACCCACAAATTAAAGGGGGCGGCAAGTTTTAAATAAGGTTGCGTGCAAGGCAATATCAACCCAAGTGTTCCGACAATATACATCAGAGTAACGACTATAAAAGTTGTTTTTCGATAGCGTATGGTTACAAGAGATTTGATTTGGAATAAATTTATCATATTAAATATATAACAACAAAAAAGCCTTGTCTGTTCGACAAGGCTTTTGGCAGGAAGATGGGGCTCGAACCCACGACCTCCGGCACCACAAACCAGCGCTCTAACCAACTGAGCTACATCCTGCATATAAGTTTTGGGACTGCAAAAGTAGTGAATAATTGATAATTAACAATGGATAATGGATAATTTTTCAAAAAAATATCTATTAAACTACTAACTGTCAATTATCAATTATTAACTGTCAATTATAAAGCTGCTTTGTAACGAGTTTCAGCACCATTCCAATTCACTAAATTCCAAAAAGTATCAATATAATCTGGGCGTTTATTTTGGAATTTTAAATAATAAGCGTGTTCCCAAACATCTAAACCAAGAATTGGAGTTCCTTTTACTTCGGCTACGTCCATTAAAGGATTGTCTTGATTTGGCGTTGAAGTGATGGCTAATGAACCGTCAGTTTTCACAATTAACCATGCCCAACCCGAACCGAAACGTCCGACAGCCGCTTTTTTAAATTCTGCTTTCAAATTATCCAATGAACCAAAAGTTGAATCGATTGCGGTTGCCAAAGTTTCAACGGGTGAACCGCCAGCGTTTGGCGCAAGGATATTCCAAAAGAAAGTATGGTTGTAATGGCCACCGCCATTGTTACGAACAGGCGCAGGCGCTTTGCTGATACCAGCCATTAATTCTTCGATTGTTTTTCCTTCTAAATCTGTTCCAGCAACGGCTGCGTTGAGATTTGTAACGTAGGCTTGATGATGACGGTCATGGTGAATTTCCATAGTCAATGCATCAAAATGAGGTTCTAACGCATCATTTGCGTAGGGTAATGGGTCTAATACGAATGCCATTTTCTTTGAGTTTTATTGTTTGATTTAGCTTTAAGCAATGAGTTTTAAGTAGTATAATTTCTCATAGCTCGAAGCTCATCCCTGATAGCTTAGAAACTATGAAAAAGATTATTAAGTTCTAAGATGGGCAAAAAAACGCTTTAAAATTTCTTCGCAATCTGCTTGAAGAATGCCAAAAGTGACTTGGGTTTTGGGATGGAGTAGGTTGGATTGGACTCGTTGAAAACCTCTTTTTTCATCGGAAGCTCCCCAAACAATTCGTCCAATTTGTGACCAAAAGATGGCTCCCGCACACATAATACAAGGTTCGAGGGTTACGTATAACGTGCAGTCTTTTAAATATTTAGCGCCCAATTTTTGACTTGCTGCCGTCAATGCCAACATTTCTGCATGAGCTGTTACATCATTGAGTTTTTCGGTTTGATTATACCCTTTCGCAATAATTTGATCTTGACAAACGATTAATGCTCCGACGGGAATTTCTCCTTCATCAAAAGCATTTTCGGCTTGTTGGAGGGCGAGTAACATGAAATATTCGTCAGAAAACATTTATTGCAAGTTTAGTACTAATATTAGGCCACGGATTTTACAGATGATACGGATTGAACGGATTATTTTTATCCGTTTAAATTCGCCCAATCCGTGGTCTAATATCATTTGCTTATTTTACGTAAGCCTTATTTCTTAAATAAAAATCAACTAAAACCAATGCCGCCATAGCTTCTACAATAGGAACGGCACGTGGCACAACGCATGGGTCGTGGCGACCTTTACCTGAAACAATCACTGCATTTCCATCTGCATCAACGCTATCTTGGTCTTGCATAATGGTGGCTACGGGTTTGAAAGCTACTCTGAAATAAATATCTTCTCCGTTTGAAATCCCACCTTGAATACCGCCAGAGTAATTAGTTTTTGTTCTAACTCGTTCATTTCCATCCAGATACATTTCGTCGTTGTGTTCTGAACCGTACATTTCAACCCCTTCAAAACCACTGCCATATTCAAAACCTTTTACGGCATTGATGCTCAACATGGCTTTGCCCAATTCAGCGTGAAGTTTGTCAAAAACGGGTTCACCCAAGCCAACGGGTGTGCCTGTGATAACGCAATTGATTACGCCACCGATTGAGTCTCCTCTTTTACGAGTTTCGTCAATCAGGTCAAACATTTGTTGCGCCACGATTGGGTCGGGGCAACGAACCGCATTTTCCTCAGCTTTCAGAATATCTAATTGTTGGTAAGGCGTGGTTAATTTTAATTTTCCAACTTGCGAAACATACGATTGGATTTCGATGCCAATTTCTTTCAAAATCAACTTTGCAATCGCTCCTGCAGCTACACGAGCAACGGTTTCACGGGCAGAGCTGCGTCCTCCTCCACGATAATCACGATTGCCGTATTTGGCTGTGTAAGTATAATCAGCGTGCGAAGGGCGGAATTGCTGGGCAATATGAGAATAATCTTTGGAACGTTGGTCTTCGTTACGAATCACCATGGCAATGGGTGTTCCCGTGGTTTTTCCTTCAAAAATACCGGATAGCACTTCAAATTCATCATCTTCACGACGTTGTGTTGTGATGCGAGATTGTCCTGGTTTTCTACGATCTAATTCTGATTGAATATAGGATGAGTCGAATGTTACACCCGATGGGCAACCGTCTATAATTACGCCCACACCAATCCCGTGTGATTCTCCGAAAGTACTGATTTTAAATAACTTACCGTATGTACTGCTCATTTTTGAGTTGTGAGTTATGAGTTATAAGTTATGAGTTACACCTGTCAGCCTTGCTTATTAACTTATCCACTCTACTCTATTTTTAATTAACAAATTATTTTTTTCTATTTGGAAGAAAGATATAAATCATTCCTACCAACATAATTACAATCAGAATATTTGCTTCGTCTTTGAGGAGTTTTGTAAAATTATTCTGCTCTATTGAGGAATCTGAATTTTCCAGACCGTCGTAAACCGTAGTCGCTTCTGTTGGCGTATCTGCCGTTTGAATTGTTTGTCCAGAAACGCCTAAACGTATTTTGGATCTTAAAGTGTCATATTTTTCGGTATTGGTATTAAAATATATCCACCGAAAATATTTATCTAATGCAAAGTTACCAGCCCGCTTTGGAATTATCTGAAAAGTTAAAGATTTTGTCGTAATAATTTTATCATTTTGTGGATTTACGTTACCTACAATTTTAGGAGGAAAAAAATCAAAAATACTATCATTTTTAATTTGAGACAGCTTTATGTTATAGCCATCTCCGGTAATTTGTAAATGATAACTCACTGATTTTCCAGTGTTTACCTTGTATTTATCTAAGGATTCTTTCAATGAAAATTGCCCAACTGATAATTCATTTTTTAAAGGGTGAGGGGGTAATTCTTTGGCAACAATTGTAAAAGGACGACTACTAAAAGACACAAAACTGGATTTTTTTTGTCCATTTTTTTCAGGCGTAAATTTTAATAATCGGAAACTAACCGAAGGAAAAACGATGGGTCGGTTATTAAGCGGATAGAAAGTTGCTTCGTAAAATTTGTACTGCATATACTTTTTGCCCTTAATCGTAACTTGCGTTTGCTGGGTTTCGGTGATTCCAAAAGATTCTTCCCAACAATTTTCGGGTTTTATTTTTTTAGTAATGGCAGCAATTTGAATCCCATTTTGGTCAAAATCAAGTTCAGCCGTATTGTTTTCAGCAACGTATAAGGCAAATGTTACTGTGAATCCTTCGCCCACATAAGGGTGTAATTTTGAAGAGCTTAGTGACAAAAAAGCATCTTCTTTTATGTTTAAATCAGTAAACTCTGAATTAGTATTACCTTCAATAAAATCTGTAAAATCTTCTTTTTTATCCGAATTTTCAAGATTTTTATTATTGGGAGTATCTTGAGTACTTGCTTCTTTTTTATCGCCATTCGCACTCGTAGGTTTCCCAACTTTCACCACAAAACTTTCCGACTTCAAGTCAGTTCCATTGACACTTACTTTGAAACTGGGTATTTTGAAAATACCCTCTTTTTTGGCAGCATAATTTTGAGTGATGGTACACGTACTAAGGGGTTGCCCACTCACAAATGAGCGAGAAGTTGATTTTGAGAAGCCTCTTTTTGAAAAATTGGGTAATTCTGGGAAGGTACAATTGGACGTTTGTGCGTCACCCACAAATTTCACGATGACCGTTACAATAAATGGATCTTCGAGTGTAATATTTTTCTCTCCAATTATCAGGGAGACGTCATTGTTTTGTTGGGCTTTTGTCGCAAAGCATCCTAAAAAACAAATAAATATTGAAATATTTATATAATAAATCTTAACTTTCACCGTTCCTTTTGATATTCATTTAACGTATTATCTTTTAGTGGATGGTATTTAAAATAAAATATTTTGAGTATTTAACACTAATTTAATTGTTAATGCTTGGTAATCAGAACTTTATACTTTATTTTTATTGAATATTAATCCCTCCCCTCAAAAATTTAAAAACATATTAAAGCTATGACAACTTTAGATTATGTCAAAGTTATACTTGAAAAAGTTAGCTTCGATGCAAAGCTATTTGAAAAAGAATTAAGAAAAGCAATTAAAACCTTATTAACCGAAGAAATTAAAGATTTACGAGCGTGGTGTTCAGACCAATTTGGAAAAATGTATTATCAAGTAATCGAAAAATGTTTTAATAGAATTCGTAGAAAAAAATTAACTTTGACTTAAACCAGTATTTTTTGCAAAAGAGACCTTCAGAATTTGGAGGTCTCTTTTGTTGTTTTATGTTACTGTTTTTTAGGTATTTACGACTAAATATTTAGGAAAGAATTTTAACATAAGAGCATTATTCGAGCCATGAACTTCGATTCAATTTTCAATTTTAATGCGCACAAACACAGCATTTTTGGCATTGTGATTGTATTTATTTGGTTGGGGTTATTTTGTGTAGGAATGCTGATTGATTCAAAGCCTTACCGAGATGCTTTGGCAGAGAGAACAGATACGCTTAAAAAAGATACGACAAAAATTGTTCAAGTAGCTAAAAATCAAAGCATTACCGTAAATAAATCAGCTAAACCAGAATATCATAACAATAGCAATGATGTATTTGATCAACCATTTAAGAAAGTTACTTCAATGGTTATGAAAGTAATTATATTCTGGACACCTACCAATGTGGCACTTTTGAGTATGTTAGCGGGTTTGGCAGGTGGATTGAGCCGTAGAATTTGGCGATTGAAACCCATTGCAACAAATGCTACTAAAGACCCAAATGCGGAAATTGATTTCAGTAATACTTCTTCATTTTCTGGGGTTATTGTGGGTTTTGTGGTCTATTTAGCCTTTATTTCGGGAACACTTTTAGCCATGGATAATCCTTTTGCCAATACTTCTCAAGGGCAATACATCCGAACGGCTGGATTTATTTCCCTTTTTGCGTTTTCGGCTGCCTACGAACCCAGTATTTTTATTAATATTTTACGATATTTAACTTCCTTGAAAAAAAACTCGGATGAGAAAAAATGATTTTGAGAAATTTGTAAATAGTAGAGAAAATAATTTCCTTGGCGCTTAATAAACCTTTTGATAAGCCGCTCCATCCACTACAATTTTACTGATAATTTCTTTCATAATTTCCGAAGTTCCTCCCGCAATTGTGCCAACACGGGCATCACGGTAGATTCGACAAATTGGGTAGTCTTCGATGTAGCCAAAGCCTCCAAAAAACTGCAAACAACCGTCTGCTACCCGTTTGGCGAGTTCGGAACTGAAAAGTTTTGCCATCGAACATTCTTTTACCATGACTTCGCCCTGCATAAATTTCCAACAAGTTGAATAAACGAATTCTCGGGCAATGTCCACTTCAGTTGCCATTTCAGCAATTTTATGACGAATGGCTTGGTATTTGGCAATCGGACGGCCAAAAGTTTCCCTTTCGTGGAGGTATTGAATCGTTAACTCTAAACTCAATTCAGCGCCCGAAACAGCCATAATCGAAGCAACTAAACGCTCCAATTGCAAACTCTCCATTAGATAATAAAAACCCGCATTTTCCTGCCCGATGAGGTGCGTTACGGGTACCCGCACATTATCAAAACTAATTTCCGCAGTATCGGAACTGTGCCAACCCATTTTGTTTAATTTTGTACGGGAAATACCCTCTGCATTCAAATCTACTACAATTAAGCTGATACCATTTGTCCCAGCTGTGGTATTTGTCTTGCAAGTTAGCGTAATGAAATCTCCATAAGTACCGTTGGTAATAAAGGTTTTTGAACCGTTGATGACATATTCATCGCCATCCAGAACTGCCGTTGTTAAGATGGCCGAAACATCAGAACCAGCATTGGGTTCAGAAATTCCCAAAGCCGCAATTTTGTCACCCGCAATGGCTGGAATTAGATATTTTTCCTTCAAAAACGAACTTCCAATTTTTGCAATATGATTAATTGCCATGTATTGATGCACACTAACGGCGGTTGAAAAACCACCCATCGTAGAACGGGCAATTTCTTCTAAAAATACTACTGAATACCACAAATCGGCATTTGTTCCTCCGTATTCTTCCGAAAAATTAATGCCTAAATAGCCTAAATCTCCCATTTTTTTGAAGATAGATTTTGGGATTTGGCGTTCGGCTTCCCATGTTGAAGCGTTTGGAATTACTTCTTTTTCGATAAATTGTCGAACCGATTGACGGAATAGTTGATGGTCTTGATTGAAATACTGTGAGATCATAAGTTTGTTTTTGAATTTTCGGTAAGTTCACAATAAAGTTCTGATTAACAAAAGATTAAGTAAAACAAAAATATTTGTCCTTGCGTTATTCCTATAAGATTTATCAGTAATTTAGATAGGTAAAAAACAACAAATAATGATTGACAAATAACGAACATTTTTAAACATCGCAGAATTATGAGTCGGAAAGTATTAATTTTGAATCAAGATTACAGTGCATTAACGGTTTGTTCTATTCCTAAAGCATTTTTATTGGTCTTTTTGAAAAAAGCTGATTTGGTAGCAGAGTCCGCAACGGAGCAACTGCATTCAATTTCGCAATCCTTCCCGATGCCTTCCGTAATTCGTTTGCACCGTTATGTTTACTTGCCCTATAAAGGCGTAATGTTATCGAGACAAAACATTTTTAGGCGAGATAACAGTAGTTGTCAATATTGTGGAAAAACGGAGGATTTAACCCTCGACCACGTAATTCCAAAATCAAGAGGCGGACGAACATCTTGGGATAATCTGACAACGGCTTGCAAAAGATGTAATTCTCGCAAAGGCGATCTAATGCCTGAAGAAGCAAATATGCACTTAAAAATAAAACCTTACAAGCCGTCATTTGTGATGTTTTTGCGTGATTTTGGGGGAATGATTGAAGATAGTTGGTTGCCATTTTTGGGCAAGAAAAAAGAGAAAGTTTTGGTGGATTAATTCTCAGCGATTTTTAATATGCTCAATTCAATGCTCAATATTCAAGTAAATAATAACTTGAATATTGAGCATTTTTTATGATTGATTGATAAAATTCAAATCCTTTCTCATCATTCAATTGTATCTTTGCGGACAATTTGATTCAAATTCGTTTTCGATTTTGGAGAATCGAGATACACTTTATGGAAATATTACAAAACGACTTATTATTACGTGCCGTCCGTGGCGAGCAAGTTGAACGTACGCCCGTGTGGGTGATGCGTCAGGCGGGAAGAATTTTGCCAGAATACCGTGCTGTTCGTGAAAAAGCGGGCAGTTTCATTCAGTTGGCAACTAATCCCGAATTGGCAGCGGAGGTAACACTTCAACCCGTTGATATCTTGGGTGTGGATGCAGCGATTATTTTCTCGGATATTTTGGTGGTTCCCGAAGCGATGGGGTTGCCCTATATCATGGAAGAAAAATCGGGTCCTGTTTTTCCAGAAGTCATTAAAACAATGGCTGATGTTGAAAAATTGAGAATTTCAGACCCCGAAGTGGATTTAAAATATGTGCTTGATGCCATCAAAATTGTAAAACGGGAATTGAATGGTCGTGTACCTTTAATCGGTTTTGCGGGAGCGCCATTCACTTTGTTGTGTTATATGATTGAAGGTCGTGGGTCAAAAACATTCTCGAAAGCCAAGAAATATCTTTATACCGAACCCGAACTTTCGCACGCTCTTTTGCAGAAAATTACGGATTCTACAATTGCCTATTTAAAGGCTCAGGTTGCATCTGGCGCCAATTTAGTCCAAATTTTTGATTCGTGGGCGGGTATTCTTTCGCCTGAACAATACCGCATTTATTCATTGCCTTATATTGCCCAAATTTGTGATGCCATCACGGAAGTACCCGTGACAGTTTTTGCCAAAGGAGCATTTTTTGCCCGTGAAGAAATGGGGAAATTGAACTGTGAAACAATCGGTTTAGATTGGAATATGGACATCGCTGAATCAAGAAAATTGATTGGAACTTCAAAAACATTACAAGGAAATCTTGACCCTTGTGTATTGTACGGAACGTTTGATGAAATCAAAAAACAGACTCGAAATATGATGCAACAGTTTGGTAATCAGCGTTATATTGCTAATCTTGGACACGGTGTTTATCCAGATACAAACCCAGATAAAGTTCGCTGTTTTATTGATACAGTGAAACAAGGGTAGGAGAAAAGACTTTAAAAAACGGGTTGAATAAGCATGAAAATAAATTTTTTCGTGCTTATTCAGCCCTTTTTTTATGGGAAAAACATTTATTT
>JBBAKY010000033.1:0-33354 GCA_040403295.1 Arcicella sp. | reverse complement strand
CTTAATTCCCTAATCCTAAGCCTCTAATCCCTATTTTTTATATATCCAATTAATTTTACTTAACACTGCTTCATCTTGGGTGAATCCTCGAACGTATTTTTCAATAAATTCACCATCTTTTTTGTCAATATTTTTCAATCCTTTGTAAAAACTATCAATCAAATCAATAGCTTTTTCGGGTTGATTTGTATTGAATAAAACCTTTGTCTCAGGTAATAAAAAACGTCCTGCAATGGATTGTTTATCAATGCCAATTTTGCGTAAAGTCTTTTTCATTTCTTGAATTTTTTCCAAAGAGAAACTATTCGCACGGCTACTATAAAGGCTGTACATCACCGTATTTTCAACCGTGGAAACAACATCTTTTTTAGGATATTTGGCGTAATAAGTATCTAAATTATTGACTACGTGTTTAAAAAGAGGGTTTTCATCGTCGATAACTACTTTTTGCAAAACTAAAAAATTGATGGGGTTTTGAAAATTTGTGCTTTGTTGTTTTTCCGCAAACGCATTCATGGCTTCAATATTTCCAGTTGTATCGCATATCATTCTGCAATTGTAGCCGTACTCAATCAGGAAATTATCATCCCGAACACCTTGCTGAAAATAGTTCTTCCACGAAGCCGAATTTTTAGTTGGGTCAGTGGCACGGTCTGCCATGTCTTTGAGCGATTTCTCATTATTTTGTTCATCGCCCGACACTTGAATGTGCATCAAATTTTCGTCCTTATCCCAAAAAGACATCATGGGCGTTGAAAGCACATAAATATTATGCTTCTTCCGAAATTCACGACCTTCGGGCGAATTCACTTCCACTTGATACGATACGAATTTTTGATTGAAATATGCCCCAACATTTGGATTGGTATCAAACGTTTTTTTGAAGTTTTCGCAGTGAGGACAACCGATGGCATAAATCTCCACAAAAACGGGCTTATTTTGCTTTTGGGCTATTTCAAAGGCATTTTTGAGACTGGTTTTTACAAATTTAACGCCTTTTATTTGAGCAGTTAAACCTTGTGAAAACAAAAAAGCGATGAAAAGAAGAATGGTTTTTAACATGCGTTATAACGTATTTTATAAAATAAAACTTAATATTTGCATCACATAAACAAGCAAAAATTAAACCATAAATTCTTTTTCTGCCTGTTGCCAATATATTAGTAAATCTCCCGAATATCGTCCTTGGGATTCCCAAATTTGGTAGGCTCTTAAACGGATTTTTTCATCCACTAATTCATCTTTCCAAAAGGAATTACACGAGTTTGTACTGAAATCAAAAGGTAAATTTCCGAAGAAATCTTGCCGTCCTTCAATTTCTGCATTGTGCCGATAGCACATTTTTTTGATGGGGCAACCTTCGCCCACACACATGGTTATATCGTAGGGCATAAGATAAATTTAGTTAACATTTTTACCGCCTATTATCATCATCATCCATCATACTCAAATAACTCGCATAACGACTCGCTTGTATATTTCCATCCTTAACTGACTGTATTACAGCACATTGAGGCTCATTAATATGCTTGCAATTATGGTATTTACACTTGTTCAATAACACCCGCATCTCTGGAAAAAAGTGAGATAATTCTGCTTTTTCAATGTCAATTAAACCTAATTCTTTAATGCCCGGCGTGTCAATAATGTAAGAATTCTCGGAGATTTCAAACATGGTTGAGAATGTTGTGGTGTGTACACCTTTATTGGCAAAAGTAGAGATTTCTTTAGTTTTCAAATCCAAATCAGGGGAAATCTGATTGACTAAAGTAGATTTCCCTACGCCAGAATGTCCCGAAATTAAGGAGATTTTATTCTTCAAAATATCCTCAAATTCTTGAATTCCGATGTTGGCAGTGGCCGAGGTAAAAATAGACGGATAGCCAATTTCATCATACATCGTTGCCAAGTCCACAAGATACTCTTTTTCTTCTTCCGAAAGTAAATCAACTTTATTAAAAACAATAATGGTCGGTATTCTAAATGACTCCGCCGAAACCAAAAATCTATCCAAAAATCCTAAAGAAGTTCTTGGATAATTGAGCGTCATAATCACCACGGCTTGGTCGAGATTTGCCGCTAAAATATGCCCGTGAGCCGTTTTATGAACAGATTTACGAATAATATAATTTTCTCTTTGCGTTATATCATGAATAATTCCTGTATTTTCAACCTTGTCTTCAATGTCAAATAATACCCTGTCTCCCACCGCAATCGGGTTGGAGGTTTTGAGTCCTTTTATTTTAAATTTCCCTCTCAAACGGCACTTCCAAGTATGTTTGTTTTCGTCTAAAACTTCATACCATGAACCCGTTGAACGCATCACTAATCCTTTCATATTTTTGGGATACTGCTTATCTAATTTCTTACCGTCAATCTCTTTTACTTAATCCCTAATCCCTTTACATATTTAATAATCTTATCCGTCCCGCCTAAATTCTCCTCCACGTATTTTTTAATAATATCCGATTTTTGATTTCTTAAGACTGTATCATCGTATAATTTCTCAAATTCTAACGAAAATTCATTGGTATTCTCAATCGTTTTTGCACCCATAAGTTTCTCTAAGTCAACAGCTTCTTGAAATTTTTGATAATTTTTATCGCCAAAAAATATTGGTAATCCAAACGTTGCCGCTTCCAAAATATTATGCAATCCTTTGCCGTAACTCCCTCCAATCCACGCAAAATCAGCGTATTGATAAAGCGAGGATAACATGCCAATATTGTCGATAAATAAGGTATTAGGGATTAGTGTTTGGGGGTTCGTAAAAAAGGTATTCGCACTAATCTCAGAATATCTAATACTACTTCCTTTCAACTCTTTCCGCCAATGTTCAATCTCCGCTTCACGGATTTCGTGTGGGGCGATGATTACTTTTAAATCTTTTGTAAAATTATTCAAAAATGGAACAATTACCGCAAAATCTTCTTGCCAACATGAACCAATGATTAATAAAGGTTTTCCATCCTTGAATTGTTCAATAATCGGCAATGATTTTCGAGCATCCGCAATTTGTTTTACACGGTCAAAACGAGTATCGCCACCTACCGTAACATACTGAATATCAATATTTTGCAATAATATTAAAGATGCTTGGTTCTGCACAAAAATATGATCAAAATACGTTAAAATATTTCGATAAAAACCACCGTACCATTTAAAAAATATTTGATTAGGTCTGAAAATAGCGGAGAAAGAAATAACGGGAATTTGCTTTTCGTGAAGGATTCGGAGATAATTATACCAAAATTCATACTTCACAAAAAACACAATGGAAGGATTTATTTTTTCGATAAAATCTTTTGCATTTGAAGGTGTATCCGAAGGTAAGTAACAAATAAAATCAGCTCCTGCGTAGTCCTTACGCACTTCATAGCCAGAAGGCGAAAAGAAACTCAGCACGATTTTATAAGCCGGAAATGTTTCTCTAAATTTTTCAATAACGGGCCGTCCTTGTTCAAATTCGCCTAAAGATGCGCAGTGAAACCAAGCAACAGATTTTGGATTTTCGATTTCAGATTTCGGATTTAAGTCGGTGGCCGATATTGTTTTCAGTTTTTTTTCAAAATCAGCAATCGAAAATCCCAAATCCGAAATCCGTAGTTTTGCCTTTTGATTAAAAGGACTAACCAGCCAAATGATGAACTGATACCCATAAATGGAGAGATTGTAAAGAAGTACTGACAAGATGTTTTGGATTTATTTACCGTAAAATTAATCCAAAACTAACGATTAACGATTCAAAATCAACTATTAATTCTTCAAAGATTCAACCAATAAGTCATTTTCAAAACCAAGGCACGATTTTTAATTTCGTAACTATTCGGGAAATAATTGTCCGTATAAACCAAGAAAATATCCGAAGCAGGTTTGTAGCGCCATTGCACACGACTATTGATATTTATGTTGTGACGTTGTTCGTTATATTGAACAAATATCGTCCAGAATAATTTATTAGTAAACGTGACATCAATTTTGGGACTCACCAAGAAAAAGTGCGTTTTGACAACTTTATCCGCTTGTCCAGCCACTGGAACTTTCACCTCGCTAATATCCACGTAATTAATATTGGCTGAAATATTCACGTAAGGCTGAAAACGATAACCCAACGTTGTGGACAATGTTAGTAATTGTCCATCTCCAAAATATCTACCGTAAGAACCAGAGAAATTTGTCGTATATTTTTTTCGGGCGGAAGATATATAATCCATACTAAAAGTCTTGTAACGATGTTCACTATTTACCTTTAGTACATCAATATTTCCTTCGTTGGTCGGGTCAAAATCGTATTGAAGTTTATAATAATTGGTTTGTAAACTCGTAAATAATTGACTTCCTCCTTTGGTGGCAAATTGATACGCAAAAATATTGATTGCATCAGTCCTTTCTCCATTCGTATTCCAGTAATAATCGAAAGCACAAATCGGAGCGTGATAAAGAACTTTATTAGCTGGATTTTTAGTATAATGAATATACGTAATCTCGGGTGCTGCAATCCGATAATATCCTCTGCGTGGCACATAACCCATTTCTGGTGTATAATTTATTCCTACATTTTCGTGCTGAATATTCACTAACCAATGCAAAGAAGCATATTGTAGATTATATCCCTGCATTACATCTTCGCCCGTTATTTTGGGACTAAAAGACTTCATCAGCATTGCCTTGCCCGTCCATGCGTTGTTGGCAGAAGCTAAATTATATTCAAAGCCTAAATTTCGGTTAAAATCGGTGAATCCACTATTTGTTTTCTCCCTAAAACTTAAAGATTCTTTGTTCAAAAACATCATTCCTACGCTTGAACGTTTGAAAACTTTTTGTTGCAAAACCAAAGTCGTAAAGTTTTGATTAGGACGCTTGGTGCTATCGGTCAAATCCTGCGAACCCGTTTGGATATTCATCGCTCCGATACGAAGATTGCTATTGAGTTTTCCGCTAACTCTTACGCCATAAGTGATGGGAACGCCCAAACCAATTCTTCGGGAAAAGAACGGACGAAGACCGTCCAATCCAAAGTTATTAAACAAATCAGCATTTTCTAAAAAGAACTGACGGCGTTCAGGAAAGAACAATTCAAAACGACTCAAATTGGTTACTTGTCGGTCAACGTCCACTTGGGAAAAATCGGGATTAAGGGTTAAATCCAAATTCAACGCTGACGAAAGTGCGATTTTAGCATCTCCGCCAAAATCTTTTCTGAAAGTAGCATTTGTATTACTTTGAAAATCTTTGTTAATGCCTCCAAGTGCATAAGGAATAATCGAAATATTGGCTTTGGGCGAAGGAGGAAGCGTTTCCCACGCCATCATACCCGTGAAAGCAAGCGACAAAGCACTGTATTGCCGTGGCACTTTTGTCCAAACAGAAACCTCTTTTTGATTAGGATAATTTCGGCTAAAATTAATTCCCCAATTTGAAACATCATTTTTATATCTCAACGTTTTGAAAGGAATTGCCATTTCAACAATCCAACGGTCAGAAAGATATTTGGTTTGAGAATACCACTTATTATCCCAATTCAAATTTAAAACTTGTCCTTCTGAGATAAGCCCTTCCAATTGAGCTCCAGCGGCATTTACCCCAAAAATAATCCCATTGGTCAAATCATTAAAAGGCTCAAGGATGATTTGAAAACTTTCATTATTCTGAATTACATAATCCCTTTTCATGGATTCAACGGTAGCAAGTTTTCCATCATTCGCCTTAAAACAAATGGCAGATACGTACAAAAAATTGTCATTGTAAGTCAATCTGACTTCGGTTTGATTGTTGGCACGAGCGGTATCAGTGGGAAATTTTAGCCAAAAATCTTTGGCTACATCGGTATTTTTCCAAGCCTCATCGTCTAATATTCCATCAATATTTATGTTAGACGTTATGGGTTTAATACGGAACTGGTAAGACTCATTTATTTTCTGAGATATGGCGGTGAAAGCATATAAAATGAAGATGAAAGGTAGTAGTTTTCTCATTTTTATAAATCTATGGATGTCTATTATTGGTTACAAATTTAGTAAAAAATAATCTAATGACTAAAATAAGTGTTTGAATTTTTAAAAATACTTATCACGGCATTTTGTGTTATACAATTATCTAATTTTCAGATTGAGAAAACACCTGTTGGGAGAAAGTAATAAAACTTAATGATGAAAATTACCGAAATGAACCAGAAGGGTTTTGTAAAGCCATGATAAATCCTTAATTTGTATGAGCATTTATAAACCCAAAAACCACTTCATGCAGAAATCTTCTGAAAATCAAGGACAATTAGTTCGCACCATTGGATTAACCTCCGCTATTGTTCTCATTATCAGTTCCGTGATAGGGACGGGTGTTTTCAAAAAAGTTGCTGCAATGTCGGCAGAATTGCAATCGCCCGTTTTGGTATTAGTAGCTTGGCTATTGGCAGGTTTGATTAGTTTGGCGGGAACACTTTCTAATGCTGAAGTTGCCAGTATGCTTGCAGATTCGGGCGGAGAGTTTGTTTATTTTCGTAAAATCTATAATCGCTTTTTCGCTTTCCTTTTTGGTTGGACAAACTTTGCCGTAATTCGTACCGCCTCCATTGCTTCTGTTGCCTACGTTTTTTCACAATCATTAAATAGTTTAGTTGCCTTCCCCGAAACCGCTAAAGCCTTAGCTGATTTTAGCTTTTTGGGCTTGCATCTTTTCGATAATTTAAGTGTTAAACTTGTGGCCATTTCCTTGATTTTCATCCTGACTTATTTTAATTACAGGGGCTTAAAATTAGGGGAAAACCTAAGTAGAATCCTAACCGCTTTAATGGTTCTTACCATGCTGATAATCATCGTGTTAGGCTTAACTTCGAGCGTTGGAAGCATAGATAACATCACCACCAATAGTATTAAATATGACCCAAATGCGATGAACGGTTCAACGCTTTTCAAGGCTTTGGCATTGGCTTGTTTAAGTGCCTTTTGGGGTTATGAAGGTTGGGCGAGTGTAGGATTTATTGGCGGAGAAATGAAGAATCCGCAACGTAATTTGCCCTTAGCACTGATTGTTGGAACATTGGGAGTCATGGCAATTTACTTGCTGATGAATTTTGTTTATCTCTATATTCTTCCAATTGATGAGTTTATTAATATTTATGAATCCAAAAATGGTATTGCTGCCGTCGCCGTTGTGAATCACTTTTTAGGTTCTTCGGGTGGGCTTTTAATTTCTTGCCTTATTTTAGTTGCTACTTTTAATTGTACGAGTACCACTATTCTTTTGGCTTCGAGGTTATTTTATGCGATGGCGAACGATAAGATGTTTTTCAAAAGTGTAGATTACATTCACCCAAAATATAATACGCCTTCAAGAGCCTTATTTATTCAAGCAATATGGACCTCGCTTCTGGTGCTTTCGGGTACGTTCGACCAACTGACGGATATGTTGGTCTTTGCCGCTTTCATTTTCTATGGAGCAACGGCTTTTGGCGTTTTTGTGTTGCGTAAAAAAATGCCAAATGCTCCCCGTCCCTACAAAGTAATTGGTTATCCAGTTGTACCTGCGATTTTTATTTTATTCTGTATTGCATTGATTATAAATACCTTAATGCAAAAACCACAAGAAGCTTTAATTGGTTTAGGATTAATGGCAACGGGATTACCTTTCTATTTTTATTGGAAAAGTAAGGAGAAAATTTAGTAGACAGTAGACAGTAGACAGTAGACAGTAGACAGTAGACAGTAGACAGTAGACAGTAGACAGTGAAAATAACTTTTAAATTAGATGAGTTCCATTTCATTGCCTA
Source organism: Arcicella sp. (assembly GCA_040403295.1). Taxonomy (GTDB): domain Bacteria; phylum Bacteroidota; class Bacteroidia; order Cytophagales; family Spirosomataceae; genus Arcicella. The sequence continues at coordinate 25,589 of JBBAKY010000033.1, read as the reverse complement.
CTGCCTACTCAAAACTGCCTACTTTATAAACTCCAACGCATTCTTCAAATCATCTATCAAAAAATCAGCATCTTCCAAGCCAATATACAACCTGACCATCCGATGTTTTGGGTTATTTTTGTCATAATCTTCGGGCTTCATTCCAGCAGCTTTGGGCATAATTAAAGACTCGTGTCCTCCCCAACTTATCGCTAATAAAAAGTTTTTTAAGGATACAACAAAAAGTTCAATATCCTGACAATCGATTGGTTGAAGAATAATCGTTAATAATCCACAAGCGCCAGTCATTTGTTTCTTCGCTAATTCAAACTGCGGAAATGATTCATCGAATGGAAAAATAACTCTCTCAATTTTAGGATGATTTTTCAAGAAATCTACCACCTTTAAAGTCGTTTCGGAAATGCGTTGTAATCGAATTTCCAAAGTCCGTAATCCCCGAATTAATAGCCAAGCATTGAAAGGCGAAAGGCTCGTTCCAGAATTGGATAATTCCGAATCAAAAATCTTCTTAATTCGTTCTTTTGAACCAGTAATTACCCCAGCAACCGTGTCCGAATGGCCAGCAATATATTTTGTGGCAGAATGCAAGCACAAATCAATACCGAATTCATGTGGTTTTTGATAGAGCGGTGAACAGTATGAATTATCAATGATTGTTGTAATATTTTTGGACTTGGCAAAATCCGCAACTGCTTCTAAATCTTGCAGCTGATAGTCCCATGAATTGGGCGATTCTAAATAAATCAGCGTGGTATTTGACCGACAAGCATCCACAAAATTCTGAATATCCCGCCCATCCACGTAGGTATGCGTAATGTTGAATCTTGGCAAAACCACTTCAAACATTCGTGCCGCCCACGAGTAAGGTTGGGCTACAGAAATAATGTGGTCACCTGATTTTACATTAGCCAAAATACTGCAAAAAATGGCTGAACTTCCCGAATTTGTCACCAAAGCATCTTCTGAACCTTGCAAGGCCGCTATTTTTTTTCGCAAAATATCAACCGTCGGATTTCTGGATTTTGTGTAAATATATTCGCCGGAAAACTCATCTTCAAAAGTTTCTCGGAGTGATTTAAAATCTTTGAAAGCAAAGTTGGAAGTTTGAATAATTGGCGGAGCAACCGCATTAAAATATTGCTCACGGTCTTCGGCTAATTGATTGATAATGAATGAGATATTGTCCACAGAAAGATATTGTGTTAAAATTAAAACACAATTAAAGGGAATTTCTCTGAATAAACAAAAACGGATTTCGGATATGTTCTTTTTTACCGTTCAGAATAAGGTCAGCGGCTGTTTTTCCCAATTGAAAATGGTCGGTAGTAACCACGGTAATTCCGCCCGAAAGCACTTCTTTTACGGGCGTTTCATTGTAGGATAAAATGCCAATATCAAGCCCAATTTTCAGATTTTGAGCATGACAATACTTTAATATTTCCGTTAAAAAGCGTTCAGATAAAACCAAATAAGCCTCATTTTTACGGATTATTTCAGCGTCTATTTCTGTGTAAATATTATACCTTAAATTATTTTCAATGGCAAAGCGAGTTACGCCTTCCATGATTGCCAACGAATAAAAATATTTTTCCTGAATGACAAAGTTCAAGGTTTTGTACTTGAGTATTAAGTTGGCAGCTTTTGAAAGTACTTCATAAATATCCGCTTCAAAATCTTGATAAACACAAGCATAATTTCCCCGAATAAACTCATTTCGCTTATCCAAAATCAATAATTTTTCTTTGGGAATACTATTTACCGTCTTTAAAATATCTTCATTTATATGCGTTGCGTGCAACATAATAGCCACGAAATCATAATGATTTTTTTTCTCTCGAATGACCTCGGCAAAGTGCAAAGAGTTTTGATTAGAAATAGAATGAATGTATAAATCTACCGAAGCTCTACCGCCGAACTGTAACAAAAATCCATCGTAGATTTCATTGCGATAATCACTGAGCCTATTGAAAATGAGTAACACTTTCAAGACAGTTTTTTCGGTATTTTTTATAGAAATGGCTAATGGATTATTCACAGAATTATAATTTTAAAACTAAATAACAATTTGTACTAATGATAAATATCCTGTCTTGTACAGATACCTCAAAGCAGGGTATAACAGGACAGTAGTGGCAATTTAAAGCGATTTTGCAAGATTTGTACTAAAGATTGAAAGAAATATGCTAATTGTTTCATTTTTTTAGGCGTAATTTTATATAAGAAAAACTGTATTATTTCAATATAAAATTTAACAAAATTGATGAATTTTAAAAGTCCTTTTTTATAGATAAAATCAATAATGTTTTAGCCCTGCGAGGTATTTTTTATAAATTTACCAGCATCGCAATCGTTTTTTTTATCGCTTTTAATCTTCGTAAAAATTGCCTTATAAATTTCAAAAGTTTACCAACACGACCCTTTTATTATGATAACAACATTCAGAAACTTTGCTCAGGCAAAGCAAGATTCCAAAACTCCAAAGTATCAACAATTAGTGAATACCTTATTGATAGATATTGAAAAAGGCAATTTACAAACTGGTGAAAGACTGCCTTCAATCAATGAAGCAAGTGAGGAATGTTATCTTTCACGTGATACCGTTGAGCGAGCATACTCAGAGCTTCATCGCTTGGGTGTTATCACTTCAATATTCAGAAAAGGATATTTTATTTCTGGAAAATCGGCTAAAACCAAGACCAAAATTTTGTTTTTAGTCGGAAAAATTACGGAAAATAATAAAGCTATTTTCAATGCGTTTGTCAATTTTGCGGGTAAAGAAGTAGCCGTTGATATTTTTACGTACAATTATAAAAGCGAAAATTTTAGGGAAATCATCAATAATCATCTTGGCAATTATCATTACTATGTCATTATGCCTCACCTAATTGAGGAAACCGAAGAAAATATAAAGTGTTTAAAGAAGATTACGGGCGAAAGATTGATTTTTCTTGAACAATCAATGCCGGCTTTACAACATATAAATTCTTCTATTTTATGTAATTCGGGGGATGAACTTTTTAATGTTTTACAACAAAATGCCAAACATTTCAAAAAATATAAAACTTTGAACTTAGTGTTGACGGAAGAAGAATATTTTGATTCAGCATTAATGACAGGTTTTAGAAATTTCTGTGAAATCAATCACTATGATTTTCAAGTGTTGGATGGTTTCCAAGATGAAGAAGTTGAAGAAGGCCACGTTTATCTCACAATGGATGATGCCGATTTAGTAGCAGTCATCAAATCTGTTCAAAATCAGGAATTTGAGTTAGGAAAACAAGTAGGAATAATTTCGTTGAATGACTCTTGTTATAAAGAAATTTTGGCGGGAGGAATCAGTATTATTTCTTCAAAGCCAAAAGAAATTGGCAAATTAGCCGCAGAAATGATTCTCGGTGGCAAACGCCAAAGTGTGAACGTTTCGATGGAAATGATATTGAGAAAATCACTTTAAAAAAAATCCTATTTAAGTTATGATTCGGGAGGTTTCGTTTTTACGAAATCTCCCTTTTTTATGCACCAGTAAATTTCCGTATCTTTGGGCATGAAAGATTGGACAATTATCCAGTTTTTAGCCATAAAAAATGTATGACTTCTATTAATTTACAGAAAGATAAAAAAATATATTTTGCCTCAGATTTCCATTTGGGCTATCCCGACCATCAATCCAGTCTCGCCCGTGAACGAAAAATCGTTGCCTGGCTTGAGGCTATTAAAAATGATGCACAAGTCATTTTCTTAGTAGGAGATATTTTTGATTTTTGGTTCGAATACAAAAATGTTGTTCCAAAAGGCTACGTCCGTTTGTTGGGTAAATTGGCAGAATTATCAGATTTAAGGATAGAAATCATTATTTTTTCGGGTAATCACGATATTTGGATGTTCGATTATTTTACGAAAGAAATGGGCATAAAGGTTTATCGAGATTTTCAGGAGTATTCGGTTGGCAGTAATGTAGGCCTTCTACCCAAAACTTTCTATATCGTTCACGGAGATGGTTTAGGGCCTGGCGATTTTGGCTATAAATATTTAAAGAAAGTATTTGAAAGTAAACTCTCGCAATGGGCTTTTGGCTGGATTCACCCACAAGTAGGGATTTCGTTGGCTACGTGGTGGTCGGGCAGTAGAAAAGACGAAGAACGCATCAAACGAGAATTGCAATTTAGGGGTGATAGCGAATGGCTGTGGAGTTTTGCCAAAGAACAAGAAGCCCTAAAACACCACGATTTCTACATTTTTGGGCATCGACATTTGTTGTTAGATTTACCCGTGAGTGACAATAGTCGATATATAAACCTCGGTCAGTGGGCGTATGATGATGAAAATAGCTATCATTTTGCGGTTTTTGATGGGGTAGAATTAGTTGTTGAAAAATATTTATAAAAGTAAATCTTTAATACTAAACAACTCATGGCATGACTTTGAGTCATGCCATGAGTAAAATCTAACATGAAAAAATCATACCTACTTTCCCTATTTTTACCTTTTTTACCCTTTTTGTCTTTTAGTCAAACGCCCAAAGAAACCCCGCATTGGCGACCAAATTATCATTTTTCTCCCCTTAAAAACTGGACCAATGACCCCAATGGTTTAGTTTATCATCAAGGACAATATCACCTTTTTTATCAACACAATCCTTTTAAAAATAACTGGGGCCACATGAGTTGGGGACACGCTGTAAGCAAAAATCTCGTAGATTGGGAACATCTTCCCTTGGCAATTCCAGAAGATTCCGTTTGGATTTTTTCGGGAAGTGTGGTGGTTGACAAGAACAATTCAAGTGGCTTTCAAACAGGTAATCAACCTTGTATGGTTGCCCTTTATACGGCCGATTATCACGATGGGAAAAAGGAGGCTCAATATCTTGCCTATTCCAACGACAATGGTACAACTTGGACCAAATATGCGGGTAATCCAGTCATCGATTTACAAATGACCGACTTCCGTGACCCGCACGTAATTTGGCATGAAAAAACCCAACAATGGGTAATGAGTGTAGTTTTTCCAAAAGAATTTAAGGTAATATTTTTTACCTCAAAAAACTTAAAAAATTGGACTCGAACGGGTGAATTTGGTAATCAGGGAGAGATGCGTAAAATATGGGAATGTCCTGCCTTAGTTGAAATGCCAGTCGATGGTAATTCTCAAGATACCAGATGGTTACTATTTGTTTCAACCAATGGCGTACACGATAAATTTGAAGGAATGCAGTATTTTGTGGGTGAATTTAACGGAACAACATTCAAAAATAGCAATACGCCCGAGACGAAATTATACGTAGATTATGGCAAAGATTTTTATGCCGCAATTCCCTATACCAACGCTCCAAATAATCAGAAAATATTGTTGGGCTGGATGTCAAGTTGGCAATATGCTGATGCGATGCCCACATTTCCTTGGAAAGGGCAAATGGCCATTCCAAGAGATATAAATTTACGGTCAACACCCAGTGGTTTGAGGCTTTTTCAAGAACCTATTACAACCTTAAAACCGAAGAAAGATTATTTAACTTTCGAGAAAGAAAATTTTGTACTTTCCAAAGAAAAGCAAATCAGTGGCACATCACTTTTTGCCAATAATTCCTACATGGTTGAAGTTGAATTTAGCATAAAATCTACCAAAGATTTTGGATTAAAAATCGCACAAAAAAAAGACAAGAAGGATGATAAAAAAAATTTGCAAGAGACCATTATTGGTTACGATGTAGTGAGTCATCAATTATACATTGACCGAAGAAAATCGGGGCAAATTATTAAAGAAAATTTCCCTTCCATAGAAAAAGCTGATTTAAAATTTGAAGATAAAACCTTGAAATTGAAGATTTTAGTGGATAAATCATCGGTAGAAGTATTCGCCAATGATGGACAAATTGCGATGACGAGTTTAATATATCCAGACGAAAAAGCGAATATTTTTTCTTTGTTTACAAATGGCGGCAAAGTGAAGGTTAGATATTTGAAAATTATGGATTTATCGAAGTAGTGATTTTCGATGTTCGTAATTCGATGTTCGATGTCAGGAAATGAACATCGAATTACGAACCGTGCAACGGTCGCATCAAACATCAAAATCCACACATTCCATCATCAATAAATCACCTTCGTCGTAGATAACTTTAATCATTCCATCTTCTTCAACTTCATTGCTACTTCCAGTTCTATAACCAATCGTAAGGTTTTCATTATCAAGAGAATACTTTAAATTTTGAGTTGTAATTCCAGTCGCTATTCCAACGGGTATTAATGAAATAGGCGTACCTTTTGGATACCATTTTTCATAAGTTTTCGGCAGTAAAAAAATCTTCGAGTAGTCATCAATGATCACAATTTTGAGTTGCTCTCTGAAACGGACGATATTCGTAATATTCGTAATGGTGTGATCGGCTCGTCGGCCCGTTGCCCAAACTACATTTGCAGCAGGAAATCCACGGCCGATAAGATACTCAAAGGCTTTTTCAAGGTCAGTTTTGTCTTGGTCGGGTGTATAAACGATTTCAATCGGATACTGCTCTTTTCTAATATTTTCAGCATCAAAATCTCTATCAAAATCCCCTAAAAGCACATCTACCTTGATATTCAATTCTAATACTCGATGAATCGCCGAGTCCAAAACAATCACCAACGGCGACCATTCCAATAATTCGCCCATGAGTTCAAAACTGCACGCTTCGCCATTGGCAATGATTAAAGCAGGCTCCTGTTCGTCCCGTATAACGTGATGTGATGACATATTTTATTTACAAAATAATAGACCACGGATGACACGGATTTAACAGATTTCAACAGATTTTTTATGCTTAATCCGTGTAAATCCGTTAAATCTGTACAATCCGTGGTCTAACTTGAGCTATATATTTAATCTACCATATTCAATTCCCCTTCCCACTTTGCTACAACTGCCGTTGCTACTGCATTTCCAGCTACTGAGGTTGCTGAACGCCCCATATCCAATAACCAATCCACCGCAAAAAGTAGAATTAAACCCTCTGAAGGCAGATTAAACATCGACATCGTTCCTGCAATAACTACCAGCGAAGCACGTGGCACACCCGCAATTCCTTTACTCGTTACCAAGAGCGTAAGCATCATCGTAACCTGTTGCGCAATCGTCAATTCAATGCCATACGCCTGTGCAATAAAGCCCACAGCGAAGGTCATGTACATCATCGAACCATCCAAATTAAATGAATATCCTAAGGGCAACACGAAACTCACAATGCGTTCAGATACACCAAATTTCTTTAACTGCTCAATCTGCAAAGGCATTGAAGCCTCTGAACTTGCGGTACTAAAAGATAAGAAAAGGGCGTCTTTTACATAAACTAAAAGTTTCCAATAAGGCACTTTTACGAACAAACAAATGGTGGGTAGTACTGCCAAAATAAAGAAAGCCAACGTAGCGAAAAAACAAACAATCAAATATAAATATCCACCTAAAATGCCTAATCCTTTTTGGGCAATTACCGCTGCCACAGCACCAAAAACGCCATAAGGAGCAAATCCCATTACGTAAGAAACAATTTTGAACATCACTTCCGAAACGGCATCTAACCCTTTGATGATGATTTTTCCGTGGTCGCCAATCGCAGCCGTGGCAATTCCAAAGAATACTGAAAATACAACAATTTGGAGAATTTCGTTCGTAGCTAAAGCTTCAAAAAAACTTTGAGGGAAAAGGTGCGTAATAAAATTTTCCATCGTCATTTTCTTCACTTCAATTCCCGTATCCGCTCCAACCGATGGCAAATCAATGCGCATCATTCTGCCTGGTCGAAGGATATTTACGGCAATTAGTCCAGTCAAAAGTGATAATAGTGTGGCGAAATAAAAATACCCTAACGTTTTTGCGCCAATTCTTCCGACTAATTTAAAATCGCCTAATTTGGCAATTCCAACGGTCAAAATTGAGAAAATTAGTGGTCCAATAATCATTTTAATCATTCTGAGGAAAATTTTACTCAAAAGATTCAAATAAGTACTTGCAGAATTGAGCGAGTCAGGATTGTCTTGGTAGGTTTTGTTGAGAATATAGCCAACAATGATACCAAGCGACATGCCGATAAAGATTTTCCAGGTAATGTTTAATTTCATTGATTTTTAGATTGGTTGATTGCTAATTTCAACAAATATAACCATTATCTGCTTGTACTGCAAACCGAGTGTTTTTACTCAAAAACCTTACGATAAATTGGTTTTCGATATAAAAATTGTAAATACATCAATGGAAAAAATAGGTAATCCGTTAAGATAGTGGGGGTTTTGAAGGTAATATCATCAATAATAATAGTTCCTTCTCCATCTTTTACCATGCCGTGGCGATGATGCCAGTAACTCAAAAAGAAGGGTAACTTCGTACCTTCATCAATAAAATAAATTTCAGATTCTGTTCGCTTTTGGTCGATAATATCCGAAATCCAATCTTGCTTAAAAAGCAGAAAATTAAGTTCCAAATGCACTTTATCACCTTTCAAACATCCGCCAAATGCTTTGACTTTTACGGGAGGAAATGGCGGAGCTAATTTTGAAAATAAGGCTAAATTAAAGCCTTCCCAAACTTTGGGAAGGCTCTGATTGACTTTTGTCGATATTTTTATGTTCATTTTTTGATTTACGATCTACGATTTTTAAATAACGATATATGGCAAATCCAAAATCGCTAAATCAAAAATCCCAAATCATTTAATATTCCTGTAATTTCATCGCCTCTACAGCAATATTCTTTGATATTCCAGAATAATCTGGAAAGTAAATAGCAATCTTGCCAAAAGTTTCAATCGTTTCTAAATGTCCTGCTGTCAACGGGTCCGAGGTAATTGCGTGAACATTAATTTTACTATTGTAATTTGTATAAATTCCTTTATGATTCTCCGAATAAAAACCCTCCAACATGATAGTAGAAGCAGAATGCCACAATTCATGAGCAAACTGACTGTGGGTATCTGATGTATGTAAAACGCCTGATTGCCAATCAATTACCTGATAACTCATATTTTTTACCCACGTTTTTGCCATAAATGGGAAGGGTCTGGAAGCATCAATTCCGTTTTCAGAAGCCAATGTTTTTACTAATAATTCCAATTCTTCCAAACCATTTACATCTTGTTCAATTGTGATAACTTTCCAATTTTTCACATAAGCGTATATCAACATGGCCGCTCCATGATTCAAAGAAGTATCCGTTTTTATGTAAGTATCTTTTATCGAAGAGATAAGCGCTTTTCCATTGATAATGGAAATTTCTCCCTGTAAACTATCAACTACGCCGATAGCAAAAAGGTTTTCTCGGGGGAGTGTATCTAAGCGAATTTTAGTCGATAAATCAGCATCGAGCATTATTTTACGAAGTTCTCCAGCAAATTTAACTTCGGGGTTTTGAGCGAATATTGGGAACGTAACGTATATGACCAATATATATGAAAATAGAAGTTTCATAAAACGGTGATGTTAGTGTATGATAAATTTTGACTGGTTTCAGAGAGTAAGTATTTCTCAACACTAACAACTTATTGCCCATGAAATAACGCCAATTTACGAAACTTATTTCGTGATACACGACAAAACGACTCATAACAAATAGAGACTACAATTTCCATGCCACCATCTTGATTATGAAAGCTTTATAACTAAAAACAGAGGAGTTATTAAGCGTTTTAGCCAATAAAAAACTTGATTATTTCCATTAAAATAACCTTGCCCGCTTCAACCACAATATTAATTATGATTTGCGTAACATTTTTAACCAAATTCACAATCGACTGGATAATAGATTTTGCAATTTGATCGCTTGTAGGTTTTTCAACTTCTTTTTTTACGAGAGAATGATGGTTGGAAAATTGAAGATTGTAGGAAGCATTTTTGAGTGAATCAATTTTAATTTGACGATTTTCACGTCCATGGATAATCGTTGAAGACTCCAAGAAACCAAAGCCTGTTGTAGTGGTCAATATTACAAAAAAGAAAAATGTGTAGAGCAGTTTGTGTTTCATTTTAATTGAGGTTTAAAATCTCCTGCAAAGATAACTAACTAAGTAATAGATTGTTACAATTTATGCTGAAATTTTACGCCAATCTTGTACCGTTGGGTACGGCACATTCAATAGATGATAAAACAACTTCACCTTCTGGTAAAATATAGCCTGTTACTAAGATTTCAGAAATAAAATTGGCAATTTGTCTGGGTGGAAAATTTGTTACGCATAAAATCTGTCTGCCCAAAAGTTCTTCTTTTGAATAAAGTTTAGTTAATTGTGCGGAAGATTGTTTAATACCCATTTCTTCGCCCAAATCTACTTTCAACTGATAAGCTGGCTTTTTTGCTTTTGGAAAATCATTAACCTCAATAATTGTTCCTGCCCTAAGTTCAACTTTTTCAAAATCCTGCCAAGTAATTATTTCCATGCTTATTAATTTTTACAAAATATTAAAGATAAATTTCAAACTGAATGTATTCGTTTTACTGGTTTTATTCAAAACGGACACTCAAATTTTTAAGAAAGTATAGTGTTCAATCCTTAACTGTCTGATTGAGAATTATCAAATGGTAATATAATTTATTTGCTAATATTCTTAGTGTAAATTAGGTAATTCTACGCTAAAATTCTTTAAAAAAAGTTGTTTTCTTTGCATTATAAATTTATCTCTAAGAAATGTATATCATCATTCCTATATTAGCTATCAGTCTCTTAGCGTTTGGTGCATATCTTCTACTGAATGTCTTAGGTATAAATATTAGATTTTTTTCTACTAAAAAACGCTTTTTTTAGCAGAAAGCACTTAGTAAATCCGAGTTATAATCCTCCATTCACGTGTTAAAATCGCAAATTAATAGTTGTTCACCCTAAATTCCCGCTTACCAACACAGTCGGTAGTGTAATCTTTCAAAATGATTACACTACCGCTTATTTCTTTTTTATTTCAGGATTTCTTTCAATTGTTGATACGGAATTTCCAAAGTCGTAATTCCTGCAACGTAGGGTTTTATTTCATACACATTAAACAAAAATTTGATTCCTTTTTCAGTAAGCAAGAAATTATCATTCAAGATAAACCACTGGTTATCAAAGAAATACCCTACTTCTTCACTTAATTTATCCGCAGGTTTAAGCCCTTCTTGTTTTCTAAAATTCTCTTCGTCAATCATCAAAATTTTTTGGTCGTATCCTTTCTTAAACAAATCATCCAACGTAATTCTTTTAAATTCTTTGCGATTATACACGTAATAATATTCCATGGTGATGGAATGATTTCCACCCATAAACAAATTGGTGCTTAGTGGCAAACAATTTACTTCTGATAAAACTCAATTGGTAAATTATCTGGGTCATTAATAAAAAAGAAGGCTTTCTCCGTAAATTCATCAATTCTAATCTCTTCACAATCAACAGTTTGACTCAATAAACAATTCCTCGTTTCATTAATATCATTTACCTCAAAAGCTAAATGCCGCAAACCACAAGCCTCTGGACGAGAAGCTCGTGCGGTAGGATTTGGGAATGAAAACAATTCGATTTGATAAAGTTCATTTAACGATAAATCCAATTTATAGGATTGGCGTTCAGCACGATAAACTTCGCTTTGAATTTTAAACCCTAAGATTTCGGTATAAAAATGTTTTGATTTTTGATAATCAGAACAAATGATGGCAACGTGGTGGATATGGTTGATTTGAAGCATTTGAAAGTTTTATGTATTTCACAAAGTTAGAAAAAGGGTTTCAAAAACGGAACCTCTATTGATGATTGATAGCGATTTTTTTAAAGCCAAAACTTTAAGCCATAGAAATTGTTTAAGTTTTATAAATCCTAAAAAATCTCCCAATGAAAACCAAGACCACTTCCATTTTACTGAGTATTTTTTACTTCACATTCTGCATTTTTGTCATTTTCCACAATGCTTCCTATCGTTTGGAATTACTTTTTAGTGGAAAATATTTGGTATTCCTACTAATAAGTGTCGTTGTTTTCATCGTACTAATGAAGGTAATTCAAGAAATAAATAACGAAAATGGAAACGATTTTTAAAGGCTATACGTTGATAATACAATTCACAATTCTTTCGAGGATGTTACGAATTGTGTTCAATAGAAAAAGGCAGGGAGTTCCATTCCCTGCCTTTACTATTTACTCGAAATTTTACTTGTGGTTGGTAATTAAGATTACGCAAGTTTAGTTTGTTCAGCCGCCGTTGCTTTTTTAGCGATAGTATAAACCACTAAACCAAATCCAATCTTGTTGATAGCATCGGCAATATTGTAAGCTAAATCAACTGGTGAACTTTTTGTAAAGTCAGCACCTGCTACTAAACCATGAAGAATGTTTCCTGGCAACATGCAATATCCGATTGGATAGATTGCCCAGCCTACTAATGTAAACCATCTCATCACTTTGTAACCTTCAACAACCGCTGAGTTGTTTGAAGTTGCTACCAATTTAGAAGCCTCACCCAAGTAGATTTCATAGATGATCACTGCCCAACCGGCTGTCGAGATAATTCCCCACATCACGTTGCTTTCTGGAGTAACTGCTTCTCCAATGTAGCCTGCAACTAACATCAAAATCGAACCTGCTAATAAGCGCACTAACATTCCACCTTTCGCACCAGCTGGCTTCAAAATTAAGAAATACTCAACGCACATCAGAGGAACGGTTAAAGTCCAGTCTATGTAACGGAATTGGGTTGGGGATGTTCCTGTCTCTAACCATATACCTCTCATGTAGAAGTAGTGAACGGCGGCGATAAAAGTAATCAACCCAGAAATGGTTAATGATGTTTTCCACTTGTCCGAAACGCCACCTCTTTCAACAAAGAAAAAGATTGAAGCTGCCAACATAGACATGTAGCCTGTGAAAAATGTAAATCCGATGTAATCACCAGCTTGGAGATTACCATTCAAGAGGATGTTGAATGTGTTCATAATGGTAAATGTTTGGGTTTTAATGGACTTTTTAAATATGAAATTAAACTATTTCAATTAAGTTAACTTAATGTTGATTCTTTTTGTTCAATTTATTTTAAAAAAGATGAAAAAAAATTATTCCGTGCCATTATTCATCTGATGAGCAATGATAAGGTGAGGCAATGTTATAAGAGAAATAAAAATGAATAGAATGGGGAAAGGGTCAAAAAATTGAGTGTATATGTTACAGTACCAAAGGAAAGCACAAAGGAATACGATTGCCAAAAATGTAAAAGGCAATGTTTTTAAATATACCAACTTGAACGAAAGTGTGGGATAATCTTTTCGTAAATAATTGTGAATATTATCAAAAGCACAGAGGGCGTGCCAACCCCCAAAATAGAGCGCAAAGGCGGGCAACAAAGGTAGCCAGACCGATAAAACAAGGATTAGGCTAAGACGTAAAATTCTAATCTTATCAAAATCTATCAAATATTTTGATTGAGCAACAATGAAAATTGTGGTGAAAGATAGTCCCAATAGATAAAGTATTTGTTTGACGTTCAAGTTAATAAAATTCCAAAAAATTAAAACAAAATTATTACTTCCTACCATTTTAGTTGCAATGGGTTCAACTTCACTTATGTGCGTTAAAAGAATAAATCCTAAAATATAAAACCCGTAAATTAACCTTGTAAATGACCAAATTAAAGCATTTTTGGGCACTTTCTCTAAATCTGTTTCACCAAAATGCCAAGCTGAAATAATAAGAAAAATTAACAAACTCAGGCCAGAAAACCAAAACCAAGTTAAGGCATACAAAGCCATTATGAGGACGTATTTAATAATAAATCCAGAAAAATAATATTTCTTATTTAGTTTTTTATCTGTTGATTCTTGAATCAAATGGTCTAAAGCACCATGCGGAATGCCCGTTAAAAGTATCAACGAAACAAAGAAAATTACTTGAATATTTTGGGATAAAGTGCCCTGAAAATACTGCCAAATTAGTAGCATAAAGCCTAATAAAACGGTTATCCAAGTGGGCGTCTTTATGAATATGTCGAATACTCGTAGTTTCATTTTGTTTATTTAGATTACAATAATAATTAAACAAGCATTAAATTAGTTTGTTTGAATTAATTTTTAAGTCCATTACAAACTGATAAATTAATAAAAACCCTCTTGATTTCGTAACTTGCAGAATAAATTAGAAAACAAATCTAAAAAAGATGAAACAAATCATTTTTACTGAAAAAGCACCCTCCGCTATTGGTCCATATTCGCAAGCAGTTCTTTCAAACGGGACTTTATACGTATCCGGGCAAATTGCTTTGGCTTTGGTTGAGGCAGGAGCAAATATTGAAGACGAAACTCGTCAGGTAATGAAAAATATGCAAGCCATTTTGGAAGCCGCCAACATGACTTTCGAGAATGTGGTAAAATGCACAATTTTCGTAAAAGACATGAATAATTTTGTGGCAATTAATGGCGTTTATGGTGAATATTTTACCACAAATCCACCCGCAAGAGAAACCGTTGAAGTGGCTCGTTTGCCAAAGGATGTTAATGTTGAAATTTCGTGCATTGCAGTAGTATAGTTGTGATTTTTAAGTTGTGATGTGTGAGTTAAAATTGTTCTCCTAAAATCACAATTCACAAATCACTAAATCACAAATTATTTAAGATGTCAAATAAACCAGTAAGAGTACGTTTTGCACCAAGTCCAACGGGCGGATTACACATTGGGGGGGTCAGAACAGCATTATATAACTATCTATTAGCCAAACAGTTAGGCGGAAAAATGTTGCTCCGCATCGAGGATACAGACCAAACTCGGTTTGTGGAAGGTGCCGAAGAATATATCATCGAAGCCCTCTCATGGGTGGGCATTACCATTGACGAAGGTGTGGGCGTTGGTGGCCCACACTTCCCCTATCGCCAATCGGAACGTAAGGCAATGTACATGGATTATGCCATGCAATTAATCAATTCAGGGAAAGCATACTACGCTTTTGATACTTCCGAAGAATTGGATGCGATACGTCAAAAACTTGAAAGTGAGGGTTCAGCCTTCCAATATAATGCCGCAACGAGAACAAAATTAAATAATTCCTTGACGCTTTCAGAAGCTGAAACGAAAGCAAAAATTGAGGCGGGTGTTCCATTCGTAATCCGTTTTAAAGTACCACCAAAAGAAGAAATTCGTTTTAAAGATATTATCCGTGATTGGGTTTTGGTACATTCTTCAACGGTGGATGATAAGGTTTTGATGAAGTCGGACGGAATGCCGACGTATCACCTTGCTCATGCCGTGGATGACCATTTAATGGAGATTTCGCACGTTATTCGTGGGGAAGAATGGTTGCCTTCTGCCCCTTTGCACGTACTCTTATATCGTGCTTTTGGATGGGAGGAAAGTATGCCTCAGTTTGCCCATTTGCCCCTTTTATTGAAACCAGAAGGCAACGGAAAACTCTCAAAAAGGGATGCAGATTCGGGTGGATTTCCGATTTTCCCGCTCTCTTGGACAACGCCAGACGGTGTAAAAGCCATTGGTTTTAGAGAAGAGGGATATTTGAAAGAAGCACTCGTAAACTTCTTAGCTTTCTTGGGGTGGAATCCTGGAACGGAGCAAGAAATGTTTTCGATGGATGATTTAATTACGGCCTTTTCTTTGGAAAAAATCAATAAATCAGGAGCAAAGTTTGACATAAATAAAGCAAAATGGTACAATCAGCAATATTTAAAATTAGCTTCGGATGAAGCGTTGGCTAAAGCATATTTGCCTGATTATGAATTAGGTACGGCAATAAAATTAACGCATCTATTCAAGGAAAGAGTAACGTTTCCACAAGAAATTGCCAAAGAAGCCCAAAGCCTTTTGACAACGCCAACATCTTATGATGTGGCAATTGTTGCCTCAAAATGGAATGTTGATGCGAAAAATGGCATCACAGCTTTGAAGCATATTTTACCAAATATTGAAAATTTTGTTGCCGATGAAATCAAGCACGCTTTAAGTGATGAATTGGAAAAGTTAGGCATAAAAATGGGCAAAATGATGCAGATGCTAAGAATCGCTATCATGGGAACGGGAACAGGACCAGATTTGATGCTTTCGATGGAACTTATGGGTAAAGATGAAGTTAATTTGAGATTAGAAAAGGCTTTGGCAGAATTGCCTGAGATATTATAAATAATAAAACTATGGCTAAGAAAAAAGAAGTTAAAAAAGAAGAACTTCCCAAAGTCCACAAAGACCTTGAAGGTTTCGATATTTCCATCAATACATTCGGTGAAATTAATCGCTCGATTGATATTGAAAAAATTAATGAGTTTTTGAACAAAAATATGGATGATAAGAAACTGAGGAATAGGGAGTAAATTTCGATGCTTGGTTTTCGATATTTGGTGCGACCTACGCTTCGGTTTGGTTTAACCGAAAATCGAACCGAAACGTCGGCCGAATCAAAAATCGAAAAAATGAACATAGACAAAGAATCACTACAAAAAATAGCGCATCTCTCCCGTTTAGAGTTGCCCGAATCTGCCGAGAGAGAAATGATGGATTCGCTGAATTCAGTATTGACTTGGATGGAAGAATTAAACGAAATTAATACCGATAATATAAAGCCACTGACACACATGAGCCTGGAAATCAACGCTTTGCGTGAAGATAAAGTCATTCCAAACATCAGCCGTGAACAAGGTTTAAAAAATGCTCCGAAGCAAGATGGCGAATATTTTAGAGTTCCGAAGGTGATAGAGTAAACTGAGGAGGAATGGAGGAATGGATTTACTGTCTCTATTCCTCCTTTTTACCTTTCTTCCTATTGATAATATTCAAGTGCCTTTTTCATCTCCATCTTCGACACCGAAATATCATATCCACATTTTCCTGCTTCTTCCAACAATGAAAATCTCACTTCTTTTCCTTTATTTTTCTTGTCTTGTGAAGTCAAAGCAATGATTAGTTCAATGTCAGAATCTTTGATGGTGGCTTTTCCATAAACTGAAAAAATGAATTCTTCGATATTCTCCAATGTTTTTTGGTCAATCATACCACGTTTGAAAGAAATGAAGGCTTCGCAAATCATTCCAGCCGCTATGGCTTCTCCGTGAAGTAAATGGAGTTTTGGTTTTCCTAAGAAATAAGTCTCAATGGCGTGACCCAAAGTATGTCCAAAATTTAGTATTTTTCTAAGACCTTTTTCTGTGGGGTCTTCCGCTACAATTTGCTGTTTTATGGCTACTGAGTGAGCAATTAAATCAGTAAAGTTTTGTTCTTCAAAGTCTTTTCTACGGATTTCCTCCCACTTTTTACCGTCCATAATTAAGCAATGTTTAATTATTTCGGCAAAACCAGAACGTAATTCGCTGTACGATAAAGTCTTCAAAAAATCAGCATCAATTAATACCGTATTTGGAATATGAAAGACGCCAATATGGTTTTTAAATCCCTGAAAATCAATACCTAACTTCCCTCCTACGCTGGCATCTACCTGCGAAAGCAAGGTGGTTGGAATCTGGATAAAATCAACGCCTCTTTTATAAGTTGAAGCACAAAAACCTCCCATATCACCGATGACTCCTCCACCTAAATCAATGACTAAGCTATGACGGTCTAATTCATGATCGGTCATGGCTTGCCAAATCTTCTGACAAGTGTCTAAATTCTTTTCGGATTCACCCGATTTAATTTTTACTAAATTGTGTTTTCCTAAGAATGGCTTAATCGTTGGATAACAATATTTGAAGGTATTTTCATCAACAATTACTTGAATTTTTGTGTATGGATTGGCATTCAAAAATGCAGGAAGAGTTTCGGAAATTGGAGAAATTTGGACGGACATTTTTTTAATTAACAGTTGATAATTAACAGTTAGGAAAAATATAATCCTAAACGTTTACTTAATGTATTATCAAAATTAACCAATTTTTGTCAAATCATTTTCAAATGAATTTCAGAATCAAAGAATATACCCAACTTTTGATTGATAGGATTCTAAAATTTGATGGGTAGGCGAAAGTTCAGTAATTAAATAATCCACTTTATCCAGTGAACAAACTTGTAAACGTAAAGTAGAATTTAATTTTTCTGAAATTATGGGCGTAATTAATTGTTTAGAAGCCTTCATCATCGCCTTTTTTACCTGTACCACTTCATAATCTGAATCACTAATTCCGTCTTGGTCAAAGCCATTGATTCCTAAAATGCAAAAGTCAGCTTTGATCTCATTAATCTTTGAAACTACTTCACCCCCCACGCTAATTTTAGAAGAGTTAGACAATTTACCACCCAATAAAATAACCTCGGCATTTGGGTGTTCAGCCAACTCCAACGCAATCAAAGGACTAACCGTAAAAAACGTAATATTCAAATTTTCAGGCAATTGAGTTGCAATTACTCGCATAGTTGTACCGCCACTGCAAAGTACAGTCATGCCATCTCGGAAGAGTGAAATGGTTTTTTGAGCAACAATATTTTTTTCATTATAAGCGTAAGTATCCGCTTGGGTGGCAGTAAAATTGTACGATTTTGATAAGGCTCCTCCATGAACTTTTACAATGATATTTTCCTGAGCCAACTCGTTGAGGTCACGTCTAATGGTATCTTCCGATACATTTAGCTCTAAACTCAAATCAGAAGACAGCACTTTATTATGCAGATTTATTTGCTTAATTATTTGGGCTTGACGCTCTTTTTTGAGCATGATTCTATTTTCGGTAATAATCATTGCGTGTTTATGCGGTTTTTATTTGAACTTATGAGTTAATTTTAAGTATTTTTACTTACATATTAGAAAATATATAGATAAAATTACACTTTTTTAAATAGTTTTGATAAATTTGTTTAGAATTCAGATTGAAAGTTGCACGAATTCTCTTGTTTTATTTTCTTATTTGAAAAAAATTGCACAAATCGGCATAAACATCAAATTACTTTAACTATCACCGTTTAAAATTACTACTTCATTACAATTATAATTCATGAAGAAGGGCGGAAGTATTTTCGCCCTTCTTCGCATTTTCCTTGATAATTCAACAAAAATTTTCGATTTTAGTACATTCGTTCAGTCATTATTTTTTATTTCTTCATTAAACAACCAATCATTTTTCATGAAAAAACTATTACACAACAAATTCTTATGGCTTTTCTTATGTGTAGGCGCACTGGTAACACACGACGGATGGTCGCAAGACATACAGGTAACTGGAAAGGTATCTGGTACAAACGATAATGCTCCTCTGCCAGGAGCCAGTATTATTGTGAAAGGAACCACGAGAGGAACATCCTCAGCGGCGGATGGAACATACAAAATATCGGTAAACAACAACTCAATCTTAATTTTTACTTCCTTAGGCTTTGAAAAACAAGAAGTTAAGGTGGGCAATCAATCAGTTATTGATGTAAAACTAACGGATGCTACTTCGGCTTTGGATGAAGTTGTGGTAACGGCTTTAGGAATTAAGCAAGAGAAAAGAGCTTTGGGTTATTCCGTTCAGGAAGTGAAAGGAGATGAAATTGCCCAAACGGGTCGTGGAAATGCATTGATTGCCTTGGGTGGACGAGTTGCGGGTTTAACCATGACGCCAACGACAGGTATGCCAGGGGCATCGGTTCAAATTCAATTGAGGGGTGCTTCGTCAATTGGGGGAAATAATTCACCTTTGTTTGTTATTGATGGGTTGCCTGTGAGTAACAGAACTTTCAATCAAGAAGGATTGGTTTCTACGGGGGCCAACCGTTCAAATGATTATTCGAGCCGAATGGGAGATTTAAATCCCAACGATATTGAGAGTATTACGGTGTTGAAAGGTCTTGAAGCTGCTGCTCTATACGGTTCGGAAGGTTCGAGTGGTGTTATCATGATTACGACAAAAAAAGGCACGCAGGGAGCAACCAAAGTGAATTACAGCAACTCTTTTGATGTTTCAAATATCTATCGCTACGTTGAAACACAGAAAGTTTATGGCCGTGGTTCTTTCGGTGTTTTAGACCCAACTTCACTACTTTATAGAGGGCCAAAATATTCAGAAACCGCAAATAATCAGTTATACGACAATGCCGCAAATTTTTTCCAAACGGGTTCAACGCAAAAACATAGTTTGAGCGTTGAAGGAGGAGGAAAAATTGATTATCGTTTTTCTGCTTCTTACACCGACCAAAAAGGAGTCGTACCAACTACGGGACTTACGCAGTTACAAACCCGTTTAACGGGAAGTGCAGAAATTACAAAAGGCGTAAAAATTACCAATACTTTATCATTAGTAAGCCAAGATATTACGAAAGGTTACCGTGGCGACAACGGATTTTATTTAAGTGCTTTGTCATGGCCAGCCAATGATGATATGCGGAATTATTTGAATCCAGATGGTACTCGTCGTCGTTTGGTGCTTGCGAGTAATGCCGAATTAGATAACCCTTATTTCAGTTTAAATAAAAATCAGAATACTGAAAGGACCATTCGTGTCAATGAAAATATTTCATTGAGTGCCGACATTAAACCTTGGTTAAACTTCACTGGGCGTTTTGGCGTTGATTCATTTACTTCATTTTTGAATTTATTGATTAATCCAGAATCGGGTAGTGGCAATAGTGCGGGTGGAACAAACGGTATTGCAGCAAAAGGATATATTGATAATGCGATTGATGCGGGTAGAATTTTTAACGGTAATTTTATCTTATCCGCTAAAAAGAAAATTGGCGATTTGAATGGCTCATTTTTGGTCGGAACTTCTTTCGAGGATAATAGAACGGAAACGAATGGTTTTTACGGAGAAAAATTGTACCTCCCAGATTTCAACAGCGTTAATAATACTGACATAACAACGCAAAGAGCCAAAACTACAATCGTTCAAAAACGTTTGCAAAGTGTATTTGGTAGTTTAGATTTGAACTATAAAGATTTACTTTATTTAAGAGTTACGGGCAGAAATGACTGGTCGTCAGCCCTTTATGGCGCTCCACGATACGATTATTTCTATCCTTCGGTGAGTGCAAGTTTTGTCTTTACCGAAATTCCAGCATTCAAAGAATTAGGATTTTTATCATTTGGCAAACTTCGTGCTTCTTACGCAGAAACAGGAAAAGACCCATACACTCCCTACAAAATTAAATCAAGTCTTGCCCCACAAACTACCACGGATGGCGGTTTTGCGTATGGTTTTTATGGGGGTAACCCCAACCTCAAACCCGAAAGAGGCGTGGGTATTGAAGTGGGAACGGATTTGCGTTTTTTCAAAGGACGTTTCGGAATTGATGCTGCTTATTATACCAATGAGCGTTCAAATCAAATCGTTACGCAACGTTTGAGCTACGGAACAGGATTTATCTTTGGTCTATTAAACGGAGGAACTTTCAGTAATTCAGGCGTTGAAATTCAGTTAACGGCTTCTCCCATCAAAATGAAAGGCTTTACGTGGGATATTAATTTGAATTTCTCAAAACTCAAAACAGCCGTAAAAAATCTTCCTGCGGAGGTAGCTGAATATTATAATTCCGATACTTGGCTTTATAATAATGCTCGTGCCAGTGCTTTTGTCGGTGATTTAACGCCTTATTTCAAAACCGTTGATAATCTTGAATATTACCAACAATGGGCAGGATCGGCCACTTCAATTGGTGGATACAGCTATTTACGCAATAAAAGAGGTGATATTTTGATAAATCCTTCAACGGGTTTACCGATTAAGAATACCAACTTCTTGCCCATTGGCGACCGTAATCCTGATTTCACGATTGGTTTACGTAACTCATTTACGTACAAATCTTTTTCACTTTCTTTCTTATTGGATATTCGTAAAGGCGGAGACGTTTTCAACGGCAATGCGATGTGGTTGTATGAAAGAGGTTTGAGCCCAAAAACGCTTGACCGTAATTCACCAGTTGTTTATAAAGGTGTATTGAGAGATGGTTATGAAAATGCTGAAAATCCTACGCCAAACACCGTACAAATAACGCCAAGTACAAGTGTGGCTCAAGGATATTATGCTTCTTTGGCGGAATCAGATTTTGTTGAACATAGCATCAATTGGATTAGAATGCGTGATGTAAACATCAGTTATAGCATTCCCAAGAAGGTGTTGAGCAATGTTAAATTTATCAAAAATGCTTCGGTTTTTGTGAGAGGAACAGAGTTATTTCTTATCACAAATTATACAGGAGCTGACCCAAGTGTAAACGGAACTACTGCAACATCTTTGGGCGTTGGAGCCGCTGGAATTGATTATGGTACAATTTCATTACCACGCACTTTCAGTACTGGTTTAAGTGTTACGTTCTAATTTAAAATCAAAACCCATTAAATCTATTCATTGGAAGAAATAAATTAAGTATTTCAGTTTTATAAAAATACTACCAACTGAATTACTGCCAATTCTTTTTCTATTGTTCTCTATGATTTCTATGTGGTTGCAAAATATACATTCAAATGAAAAAAATAAAATATATACTACTGACCCTCACAGCTTTGACCTTCGGTAGTTGCAAGGATTATCTTAACATCAACGAAGACCCCAGCAATCCACAGGTTGCGGAAGGATACGCTCTTTTGCCCGCCATTGTGGCTCAAATGGTTCGTGGAGAACAATTTGATGGTCGTTTTGCAGGACAATATGCCCAAGTTTGGTCATCTTCAGGAGGTGGAAATACGTGGGATTTGCACAGTTATGCCTCTGGTAGTGATTCAGGTGGCGAGAAATGGAGAACCCATTATTGGTCAATCGGTGAAAACGTTGATTTAATTGTGGCGGATGCCATAGCAAAACAAAAATGGGATTTCGTAGGAGCAGCAAAAGCCATCCGAGCTTGGTCCTGGCAAAGTACGACTGACTGGCACGGAGAAATGATTTTGAAGCAAGCTTGGGAACCCAATCGTTATGTTTTTGAATATGATTCTCAAGAAGATGTGTATGCGGAGGTTGTCCGTTTATCCAATGAAGCCTTAGATAATTTGAATAAAACGGGCGATGGCGTTGGTTCGCTTTCACGGGGAGATAAAGTTTATAATGGTAATTTGGACAAATGGAAGAAGTTTGTTTATGCCAATTTAGCCCGTAACGCCAATCACTTGAGTAATAAAGCGACCTATGCTCCTGATAAAGTAATTGAATATTGCGATAAAGCTTTAGCATCCAATGCCGATAATTTCAATGCTCCTCATCGTGGATTAAGCACAACGGATGGAAACTTCTTTGGCCCATTAAGAGACAATATGCAATCGTATCGCCAAACGGATTTTAGTATCAGTCTGATGGATGGTCGTGTGTTCAATGGCGTTGTTGACCCACGTTTATCTTTAATGTTTACGGCTTCAACCGATGGTGTTTACAGAGGTGTAACCCCAGGAAGTGTTGATGCCAATGCTTCACCAATTGATAATCCTAAACGTGTACCAATTTTATGGGGTGTAACATCGGCAGCTTTAGCGGGAAAATCACCCGTGGATGTTACTAAAGGGAAATATATTTATAAAGATGATGCTCCTTTTCCTATTTTCACGTATGCCGAAATGCAATTCATCAAAGCAGAAGCTGCCTTCAAAAAAGGGGATAAAGCCTTAGCTTTGGATGCCTATAAAAAAGGAATTGCCGCTCATTGTGATTTTGTAGGGGTTTCAACTACCGCAAAAAATGACTTTTTAGCCAGTAAAGCCGTAAAGCAAATAGGTACAGATTTGACGATAAGTGATATTATGTGTCAAAAATTTATTGCTTTATATGCGCACGGAAACATGGAAACATTTGTGGATGTTCGTCGCTATAAATATGACCCAGCGGTGTATATTGGATTTACTTTGCCAAAGCCTTTGGCAACCGAAAACAATGGAAAACCAGTTCAGAGAGTACGTCCAAGATACAATTCAGAATACGTTTGGAATCGGGCATCTTTAGATAAAATTGGTGGAAATAATCCTGATTATCATACGTATGAATTGTGGTATATTAAATAAACATTCAAGAATTTTAGCTAATAATTTTATGAAAAATAAACATATTTTATCCATAATTACCCTTTTAATCGCCTTCGTAGGTTTGATTTCATGTGGTGATCAACAGGACTCATTTCAAATTATTTCACCCGCAATGGGCGCTCGTGTGAAATTTATTCATGCCGCACCCGATGTGCCGGGGATTGATATTTACGTAAATGATAAAAAGTTTTCGGGCGTAAATACTTCCCCGCCAGCCGTACCAACGCTACTTACTTATGGAGGTTCATATCCATCAACGGCGGAATATGCAACCTTGTCAGCGGGTAAAGCCAAAGTAGCAGTGGTTGTTCCATCTCTGAATGTAACAGGAATTACCGCTGATTTGACCGTTGAAGAAGGGAAGTATTATTCAGTTTTTGCTACGGGTATTGCTCCAACTTATACGCCCTTGGTTTTGGAAGATAAACTCCCTGTGGCAAGTGGAAAAACTATTTTTGTAAGGGTTATTAATTTAATTCCTAATTCAACTACGGCAGATTTTACGGTAAATGGAAACGTAATTGCTTCGGGTGTAGCATTCAAAAATACGGATGATACTTTTTATTCAGTGCCAATTGATGCTTTTACAACGGGAACGATAAATGTACCTTTTACCATAAAAGTTTTAGGTGGCGTTGCTACTGTTAACATTGCAACGGTATCGCAAACAGCGGTAATTCCTGGAAAAATTTATACCGTTATTGCCAGAGGTGTGGTAACAACGGATGCAAAAAATCCAACAAAATTTGCTCCATCCACAACAATTTATGTAAATAGATAGAGAGAATTAACCATCAAAAAAGCCGTTTCAGTTTGTCTAAAACGGCTTTTTTGATGGTTTTATAAAATAAATTGCATTGTGCTTTCTATTAAATAAATGGAAATTGAATAAATACCTACTGAAATTACTTCTTCGAAATCATCAATATATTACTCACTGGTCTTTCACCAAAATGGTCAAACTGTTTATTATCACTCGGAAAATTAACTACGCCATCAAGCGGTTGTCCTTTAATGTACATTGTTGTTGAGCCTCCACCATCTAAATTTACCGCATCCTTACACCCTAACATTTTAGATAAATAAGTCAATTCGTGCAAAGTCATACCTTGTGCCATAGTATTTCTTCCATCCACTGTAATCAATAATAAATCATCGTCGTTGGTTATGCAAGCACAAGTTCGTGGGTGACGATTATTATTGAAAGGATTATTTCTTAATTCTTGCTCTTCATCGTTATAAATTAGCAAAGGTCCCGTTACTAAAATATTAGGTTGAGGCAACGATTTTTCCCAGTATAATTTCTTTTCGCCTTTCACAATCTTGAAATCATTATCATCAATTGTGATGGCTGCGATGCTGTGTTCGGGAATCAATTGGTTGGGCGTGTAAGCGGCAGAATCTAAAATCTTTTTGTTTATCTTAATAAAATCAACGGAGCCTCCTCTTTTGGTATTGAAAAAACCGCCGTTTACCGCCGCAAGGGCATAATTTTCAAAAGCAATCGTACTGGTGGGTTTCAACTTTCTGAGGGTATCGCCTTCTGGAACGTAGTTGTCGGCTGAAGCAAGCGCAAATTTTAGATTTTTATTGTTACGTTTCGTTTGAAGAATACTAACAAATTGATTGGAAGCAAATAATTCTTTCTGATTGAAATGATAACATCTCCAAGTAAGTCCGTTGCCTAAGTCCGTAGATATCCACCTGACGTAAGTG
>JBBAKY010000032.1:25228-33367 GCA_040403295.1 Arcicella sp. | reverse complement strand
AACCATTTAACCAAACTTATGGAAAAATATAAACGTGAACATTTTCCAATTACTATCTTAAAAACAGTCTATCTGCTTTTAGGTTCAAATTTAGGAAATAGAAAAGAAGTTTTAGATGAAGCCCTCGAATTATTAAACAGAAAAGTAGGCGTAATAATTTTACAGTCAAAAGACTATGAAACAAAACCTTGGGGCGTGACAGACCAACCAGATTTTTTAAATTTAGCCATTGCCATACATACGAACTTAAGTCCTTTGGAGATTTTAGAACAAACACAATCGATTGAAAATCAGTTAGGTAGAATCAGGAAAGAAAAATGGGGAGCCAGATTAATTGATATTGACATCATGTTTTATGAAAATGAAATTATTGATGAACCCGACCTGAAAATCCCGCATCCACTCATGCAAGAACGAGATTTTGCTTTGACTCCTTTGGCTGAAATTGCTCCCGATTTGGTGCATCCTGTGTTAGGAAAAACGGTTTTGGAATTATTTTTGGGGATTAGGTAATTGGGTAATTAGGGATTTGGAAATGGTTAAAATATATTTTCTTCTGAGAACTCAACAGATTTGAACTTGACTGCTGACCCAATCCCTAATTACCTAAGTTTCCCACTGAATAAGGCAACCACAGCACAAAAACCGTCTGATTACCAGTGGATTGTACCGTAATATTGCCTCCGTGAAGTTTCACAATTCTGTTTACCAAGGATAATCCTACCCCGTAGCCTTTAATACTTGCCGTATTCTGACTACGATAAAAAGGCTCAAAAATTAAGTCCATTTCGGGTTGTTCCATCACGCCACTATTCGTAAACATCACTTCAATATGGTCTTTTTCAAAGTGTAAACTCACTTTTACCGAATAATTTTCTGAGAATTTACAGCCATTTTCCATCAAATTCACAAAGGCGGTTTTCAATAATTGGGCGTTTCCTTTCACCACCAATTGCGTATCTTCTTCCAAACCGTCAGCAAAATCTACTTGTACTTGATATTTTTGTTCGGCTTGTAATAAAAGGTCGCCTGCTTCCCAAATAGTTTCATCCAAACGCACTTCGTCGTACATCAATTTATGGTTCAAATCGCTCACTTTTGCCAATTCCAACAATGTATTTGAAAGTTGTCCCATTTCACGGATATCTTGCCTAACTGACTGTAATGTAGCAAGATATTGTTGAGGGCTACGTTCTTTGAGCAAGGCAACATCAATCTGTGAGCCGATTTTCATCAAAGGGTTTTTCATCTCGTGGGAGACATTTGAAACGAAGAGATTTTGCAGTCTAAATACCTCGGCAATTCGTTCTAAAAGTTCGTTAAAAGTGGCCGTAAGCCGCCCAATTTCATCTTTGGGATTTTGAATGGTCAGTCGCTGATTTACATTTTGCGGATAAATGGATTGTACCTGAAAAATAACTTCTGAAATAGGTGCCAACGCTCTTGCCGCAAAATATCTCCCTGCCAAAGAAACCAAAACTAAGACCGCCAAAAATAAGGAAATCATGATATTTTTGAGGTTTTCAAGGTCTTTTTGTCCAGATTTATCTACGGCACCTGCCACCGTTATTACCCGATTAAATCTATCTGTATAAAGCATTCCAACAATTTTAAAATCGCCCTGTCTGAAACGGGCATAATGTTGTTTTTGGACTTGATTTAACATTTCGGGCGATACATTAAAACGGATGGTATCGTTACCAGAGAATACTTTTATATTTTTATAATCATAAATAATCAAGTTTTCCCGGTATAAAACATCATTATTCGCCTTCTGAATTTTCCTTAATAATTTGGTATTTACTTCTTTAATAGTAACCAATAATTCAGCCGAGGTTGATGCTTTTTGGGTAAGTCTTTTGTAAAATTCTTCTTCAATGTAATTATTCCGAAGCCAATAAATTACCACGAAGATTGCTAACACAATCACTGAAACCAATAAGGTAAATTGTAAAGTAAGTTTGGCTCTGATTTGCATAAATTTATTTTGATAATTTGAAAATGTGCTAATTAGAGAGTGACTAATTCCATTGAGAAATCATTGTTTTTCATCTTCAAATTTTCTTTTCAAATTGCTTTATTCCTCAACCTTCAACACATAGCCAACGCCATATTGCGTGTGAATGAGTTTGGTATCATAATTTTTATCTACTTTTTTCCGTAACATTGTCATAAAAACTTCGATGACGTTTGTTCCCATATCAAAACGACTATCCCATACTTTTTGAGCAATATCGGCCTTTGAAATCACCTTTCCGTGATTTCTCAAAAGGTATTCCAACAAAGCAAACTCACGGGCGGTTAGATCAATTTTATCACCTCCTCTTGTTACGGAATGAGCGTCAAAATTCATTTCTAAATCACTGTATGTCAATGTATTACCAGTAACTGGCAAGGGAGTTTGTGTACTTCGCTTTGCCAATACTTTTATTCGAGCCAAAAGTTCCAAAAAGTCGAAAGGTTTGACCAAATAATCATCGGCTCCTGCATCAAAACCCATCAGCTTTTCTTCAATACTTCCCAAAGCTGTGAGCATCAAAATGGGTGTAGTAATGCCTTCTTGACGCAGTTCTTTACTCATCTGCAAGCCATTAATACCTGGCATAATAATGTCAGAAACGATGATTTGGTAATGGTTTTTTTTGGCAAGATGTTTCCCAATCATTCCGTCGTAGGCAATGTCCACGTCAAAACCATTTTCTTCTAATCCTTGTCGGAGCGATTGAAGTGTTTTGGGTTCGTCTTCTATAAGTAGTATTTTCATTTCGTTGTTCGATTTTTGATTGTCGTTTTTCGTTGTTCGGTTTTCAATGCAGGTAAAAACTAATGTCGATGAACGATAATCGAACAACGAAAATAAAACATCGAATATTCCCAAAGATAAAACAAAAAACTCCGCAAGAGATATTTTTATCTTACGGAGTTTTAAAGGCAATTTTAGAAATCTTATTTTACAAATTCTCAGAAACCTTTGTTTTGTCCATCGTTGCCATTGTGCCAAAAACATGATCCCACAAGGGAGATGACACCCCAAAAACGGCATTGCCATCTTTATAATGATGTACAGCGTGGTTTATCCACAATTGCTTCATGAAATTTTTTGGAGGAGCATAAGCATGTACCGAATAATGAACCAATAAGTATGCGGCATAACCCCAAATAAATCCTGGAAAAAATGCGTAAGCAGATTCACCCATTAAAAGGAAAAATACCGTAAAAAGGGTTATAGCAGCCACTGCAGCAATAACTGGTGGCATGGCCAAACGAGTTTTATCTTTCGGATATTCGTGGTGAACACCATGAGTTATATACTGAAATTTAGCACGAGCATCCGTAGTAGGTTCGATGTGATAGACACTACGATGCACCCAATATTCTACAAAAGTAAAAACGATTGCGCCCGTTAAAAACAAGGTTCCAATTACCCAATTTTCTAAATTTGTATGCGTAAAGGCATAATAACCTAAAATTGCACCCGCCACAAAAAATATCGATACTGGTGTAGCGATGTGTGTGTGTGAAAGTTTCTCTAAAATAGGGTTTTTAAATAATTGTTTTGTTCCACTATTCTTAGGTCTTACTTTATTGTTTGTTGCTTCCATAAAATTATTCTACTGGTAGGATTAGCCTATATATTTAGAAATTAAAATTAATAAAAAATTGTACTAATTTAATAAAAAATGCCAATTACCTCCGTTTTTATTGAACTATAATCACAAAGATACATAATTTTTTAATTTGTGGTTTGAGTGGAATAGAAAAATATTTCATTCAACTCTTCGGTGACTTAGCCCGAATAATCAATCTCAACGATTGGTCGTAAGTAACATAATTCCAAAGCCAGTTAATAAAAATCAACATTTTATTCTTCACCCCAACGATTGCCATTAAATGGACAAACATCCAAGTGAGCCACGCAAAGAATCCTTGAAATTTCCAGAAAGGTAAATCCACAACTGCCAGATTTCGTCCAACGGTTGCCATTGAGCCTAAATCTCTGTAAATAAACGCTTTTAATTCATTACCTCTTGTGAGATTTATCAAATTTTTGGCTAATAATTTTCCTTGTTGGATAGCGGGCTGAGCCACTTGCGGATGTCCATTTGGGTATTTTTCTTCCGTCATAAGAGCAACATCGCCAAGGGCAAAAATGTTATTGTAACCCTCTACTTGACTAAAACTATTAACTTTCATACGCCCACCCCGCACGATGATGGATGGATTTATTCCTTCAATTGAGTTGGCTTTTACCCCAGCAGCCCAAACCAAATTATTCGTTCTGATTTTTGAACCATCATTAAAATAAGCATACTCACCATCAAAATCACTTACCCGACAGTCTAACATCACGTTTACCCCTAATTGTTCAAGATATTCTTTTGATTTTACTTGTGCATTTTTCGACATCGGTCCCAGCAGCTCCGCTCCTGATTCTACAATATAAATTTGCATTAAATCAAAATTTAATTCGGGATAATCTTTGGGTAATACGTGCTTTTTCATTTCTGCCAAAGTACCCGAAACCTCTACACCCGTAGGCCCTCCGCCAACCACAACAACCGTCAACAATCCTGCTTTATCTTCTTCATTATCAGACACTAAGGCTTTCTCAAAACTCTCTAATAATCTGTTCCGAAGTCCCAAAGCCTCGCCAACTGACTTCATCGGCAGGGCTTTTTCTGCAATATTTTGATTACCAAAAAAATTGGTATCCGCACCAATTGCCATGATCAAATAATCGTACTGGAGTTCTCCTAAATTGGTTTCAATTGTATTATTTTCAGAAATAATTTTCGTTACAGAAGCCACTCGAACGTGAACATTCGGGTGATTATGAAATGCCAAACGAAGGGGAAATGAAATAGCAGAAGGTTCAATACCAGCGGTAGCCACTTGATAAAACAGGGGTTGAAATTGATGATAATTGTTTTTATCAATCAAAACAACTTGAAAATCATCATTGCCTGCCAAGCTTTGGGCAACTTGCAAACCACCGAAACCGGCTCCGATGATGATGATTCTTTTTTGGTTAGTTTGTGGAATATTTAGGGGCATAATTTCGGTTTTGTTGAAACACGGATGAAAGAGAGTTGACACGGATTGAAACAATTTTGTTAAAAATCCGTGTTAAATCCGTTTCATCCGTATTCCATATTTTGATATTTATGGCTGTTGGGCTAATCTATTTCTCCTTCTCCGCACAAATTTGCGTTGGGAACTTCCAGCTTTTGGCGGTTACTTTTTCGTAATAACGTTCATACAAAGGTAAGATTTTCTCAATATCAAATTGTTTGGCTTGTTCGAGGGCATTGTGCTTAAATTGGGCTAATTTTTCATCATTTTCTAAGAGCGAAATAGCATTTTTTGCCATGTCGTCCACATCGCCAATTTTTGAAACATAACCCGTTACCCCGTGGATATTTACCTCCGTAATTCCTCCCGCATCCGACGAAATCACGGGTACTTCACAAGCCATTGCTTCCAAGGCAGCGAGTCCAAAACTTTCTTTTTCAGAAGTTAATAAAAATAAATCTGCCAATGACAAAACCTCTTCAATAACGTCCAATTTTCCTAAAAATCTAACATCATTTTGTACGCCCAATTCACGACAAAGCATCTCGATACCAGTTCGTTCGGGCCCGTCGCCCACCAAAAGTAATTTGCAGGGAATTTGTTTATTTACTCGATAAAAAACTTGTACAATATCTTCAATACGCTTAACTTTTCTAAAATTGGAAGTGTGCATTAATAATTTTTCTCCGTTGGGACAAATGGCAATTTTGAAATGGTCTTTCCTTAATTTTTTGAAACGTTCTAAGTCAATAAAGTTAGGAATTACTTCAATATGATTCACAATTTCAAACTCTGAATAAGTATCATTTTTCAAACTTTCAGAAACGGCTGTTACACCATCAGATTCGTTGATTGAAAACGTTACAACGGGTTCAAAAGACGGGTCTTTTCCTACGAGCGTAATGTCCGTTCCGTGCAAAGTTGTAATGAATGGAACATGAATCCCTTTGGATTTTAAAATTTGCTTCGCCAAATAGGCAGCCGAGGCGTGCGGAATGGCATAATGTACGTGCAGTAAATCAAGCTTTTCGTTGATGACAACATCCACAATTTTACTCGCCAAAGCTGACTCGTAGGGCAAATATTGGAACAGTGGATAAGACGAAATACTGACTTCGTGATAGTTGATATTTTCGTTAAAAAAATCCAACCTCGAAGGCTGCGAGTACGTGATAAAATGTACTTGATGACCCACTTTTGCGAGGGCCTTACCTAATTCGGTAGCTACTACGCCACTACCACCGTAGGTTGGATAACATACAATTCCGATTTTCATTAATTAGCAATGAGGGAATGACTGATTGAATAAAAGAATATTATCTGAACCATGATTCATAAAATTAAGAGATTTGAAGATTATTTTTATTTAATCATGTTTAATCCTAAAATCAAACGGTGCGACGGTTCGCAGTCATGGTTTAGACAATATCAAACTATTGATAGAACAAAGAAAAATTAAAAATGTCTCACAGAATAAGATTATTTCTTTTTTGGGGGGATAAAAAGAGATAAATTTGATGTTAGGGGTTAAGCAATAGGTATTAGCGTTCGTCCACAAAATCCTATTGCCAAACGCTAAACCCTAAAAAATATGAAACCAAACCGCAAAGTTACATATCTCCAAGTATTTCAAGGATTCAGTCGATTAATTCGTTGGCAGAATTTAGCCATTATTGTGTTCACGCAATACTTCACAAGATTTTTTCTGATTGGCGGTAAAAACTTGTCTTTCAATTATTTACTTGAAATTATTACCGAAAAAAAGCTATTTTATATCTCCCTTGCTACCGTGCTGATTGCAGCTTCTGGCTATATTATCAACGATTATTACGACATAAAAATTGACCTGGTCAATAAACCCGAAAGAGTAGTAATTGGGCGTTATATCAAAAGAAGATGGGCTTTAGTTATTCATCAAATTTTTAACGGATTAGGCATTTTAATTGGCTTATTAGTAAGTCGAAAAGTGGCTCTGGTGAATCTATCGGCCGTTTTTTGTTTGTGGTTATATTCTAATCAATTAAAAAGATTAGCATTTTGGGGAAATTTAATGGTGGCTATTTTGACAGGATTTTCACTGTTAGTTCTGGCCGTTTATTACCCAGGACATCAACGAGAAGTCTGGATTTATGCGATATTTTCGTTTTTTATTACCCTCATTCGTGAAATAATTAAGGATATGGAAGACGTGAAAGGCGATGAAAAACACGGTTGCCGAACCTTGCCTATCATCTGGGGAATTGCCCGCACAAAGTTGTTAGTTTACGTATTGATTGCCTCTTTCATTCTCACCCTTTTCATCTTAGCCACGCAATTACCCAACGACCGAGTAGCCTATATTTTCCTATTAATGATGTTGCCCGTAGGCTTTTTGACCTACAAATTAGTTTACGCCGACAAACCCAAAGACTTTGATTTTTTGAGCGACGCTTGTAAGGGAATTATGTTGTTGGGGGTTTTGACAATGATATTTGTATAATTAATAATGAAAAATGAAAAACATTGCCATTTTTGCCTCAGGCTCTGGCTCCAATGCCGAGCGAATTGTTGAATATTTTGCTGATTCTGAACAAATTAACGTAAAATTATTCCTCTGTAATAATCCCGAAGCGGGCGTTATCCAACGTGCCGAAAGATTACAAATTCCTTTAATTATGTTCGACCGTCCAGCGTTCAAGTCGGGCGAAGTGGTAAAAATCTTACAAGAAAATCAGATTGATTGGGTGATTTTGGCGGGTTTCTTGTGGCTCGTTCCCAAGAATGTAGTCGAGGCTTTTCCGAATAGAATTATTAATATTCACCCAGCACTTCTCCCAAAATTTGGCGGAAAGGGAATGTACGGACATTTTGTGCATGAAGCGGTCGTAGAAAATAAAGAAACGGAATCAGGCATTACTATCCATTTTGTAAATGAACATTATGACGAAGGAGGCGTAATTTTTCAGGCTTCATTTCCTGTATTAGCGACAGATTCACCCGAAGATGTGGCTCGCAAAGGGCAGGTTTTGGAGCATAAACACTTTCCAGAAGTGATTGAGCGGGCTATTCTTGCAACCATATAGATAG
>JBBAKY010000032.1:0-25128 GCA_040403295.1 Arcicella sp. | reverse complement strand
CATAAACACTTTCCAGAAGTGATTGAGCGGGCTATTCTTGCAACCATATAGATAGGATAGGTTACATAGAAAAAAGAATGCAACCATATAGATAGGATAGGTTATATAGAAAAAAGAATGCAATCACATAGATAAGATAGCTTATATAGAAAAAAGAATGCAACCACATAGATAAGATAGCTTACATAGAAAAAAGAATTGCCAAATCTTTCAGATTTGGCAATTCTAATACAATTACTTCTTATCCGAATCCACTACTAAACGCTTCTCACGATTAGCAATTTCCCAAGTCAAATTAAAGACTAATCTTGCTCGTTTTTCCATTTTATCAAACTCAATTTTCTCCACATCGTCCGTTGGTTGATGATAATCATCGTGAACACCATTAAAGAAAAATGCTACTGGAATTTTGTTTTTGGCAAAATTATAATGGTCTGAACGATAGTAAAAACGGTTTGGATCGTTGGGGTCGTTGAATCTAAAATCTAAATCAATCGGTGACTTTTTATTTTGCTCCAACAAAGCCGAATGTAGTTCCGAAGAAAGTTTGTCCGAACCAATTACATAAATATAATCGCCCTTGCCTTCGTGGTCTTTATCTGTCCGTCCAACCATATCAATATTGATGTCGCAAACCGTATTTGCCAAAGGAAAAACGGGATGTTTTACGTAATATTCCGAGCCCAAAAGTCCTTTTTCTTCGCCCGTTACCGTCATGAATAAAATGCTTCTACGGGGTTTTTGTCCACTTTTTGCCGCTTCTCCGATTGCTTGTGCAACTTCCAAAACCGACACCGTTCCCGAACCATCGTCGTCCGCTCCGTTATAGATTTTTCCATCCTGCACGCCCACATGATCGTAGTGTGAAGTCACCACAACTACCTCATCTTTTTTATCCGTTCCTTCCAAGTATCCCAAGACATTATAGGTTTCGATGCCTTCCACTGTTCGCTCAATTTTTAAGCTAATTGGTTGATTTTTAATAGAATTATCGACGGTTTTTTTCGCTGAAGCAATTTTTTCTTTTACCGCATCAAACTCAGCAGAAGTAGTTTTCAAAATTTCAACCGCCATACTTGGAGAAATGGTTAAAACCGCAAAGTCAGAGCCTTGTGGGTCGGAAGTTTCACGAAATCCTAAGCGTGCATTCCCGAAACGCTTCATCATGGTCTGACGCTGTTTTACGCTCTTATCAAAATCTTCGATTGATTGTTTAGAGATTAATAAAAGTCCTTTTGCACCCTTACTTTTAGCAAGATTCATCTTTTCTTTCCAAGCATCGCCTTTACTCCATTTTGACATTTCCGTAGTACCTGTTACCAAAAATTCGCCATTTGCTGATTTCGGTTCACCTTCAAAAGCAATCACAATTTTATTCTTAACATCTACATTAGCATAATCCGCAAAGTCCTTATCCTCAATACCATAGCCTACAAAAACCATTTCTAAAGATTCTTCTTTAGGCATTGGGGCGATAGAATTTGAGATAAAATCTGTAAGATATTGATATTTTTTGTTGTTAGCTTTCAGATAAAAATCGCCCCAACCACGTTTCACCAAATCTACTAATTGAAGGTGCGATTTATCTTCACCAACTACGCCTTTTAAACCGTAACTTTCAAATTTATCAGCGATATATTTTGCGGCTAATCTTTGTTCGGGCGAACCTGTATCACGTCCCCGCATACTGTCGGAAGCAATGTAAGTAAGATGTTTTTTGAGGTCTTCGGCGGTGATGGTTTTTACCAATGAATCAGGGGTTAATTGTGCAACAGTTCGGCATGAGACAAACGGGAGAACACAAATTAATGGCAGAAGAATGCTTTTTGTTATTTTTTTCATAAAAAGTGGGCAAGTACATAGAAATTCTTTGGATTTTCAATTCGTTGCGTTGATGGATGATATTACGAAATTAAGAAAAAAACAGTGATTTTTTTAGAAAATAATGAAGGATTAATCTTTCCATTTTACCTAATAACTTATTGCTCAATAACAAAATACTAAAACTGGCATAGTTCTTAAATTATTCATCTTACGGATCCGTAATCCGACTAATTCTCATAAGTAAGTATAAAAAAATTAAGCGTAAACTTCTGTTAATCAGAATTTTACGCTTAATTAGTTAAAAATGATTAGAAATTCACTTCTTGACGAACTCGCTGTCTTCGGGGTTCGCCCTCGTTCATTTTTGACATCCAAACTGGCCCATCTTTAATGACTCTGATGGCTTCTTCATCACAGCCATATCCCAAAGATTTTAAGATTTTAAAGTCCGACAATTCACCTTCTTTATTGACGTTAAACTCAACCGTAACATTTCCAACAATTTGATTATCAATGGCTTGTTTTGGTTTTTTAAGATTTTTTTGCAAATATTCTGTATAATCATCGGGACTAATCGTTGGCTGGGCAGAATGTTCGGACGGATTATATTTCCAGATTTTATTGCGTTTCAAATCTATAAAAATCAATTCCGCTTTTGGACGGATAAACAGCTCATCAGAAGCATTTTTATTGATATTAATTTCCGTGTTTTCAAAGTTGGGCGCTACTAAATTTAGCTTATTTCCCAGCACAGCATTATCCAATTTGAATTGCCCATTTTCATCGGTTTTCCCCACACTTTTTTCATTGGAAAACAACGAAACATTTGGCACGGGTTGTTTGCTATCTTCATCCAAAACTATTCCGCTAATAATATTCGTATTTTCCTGACTGTCAATGGATTTCCTTTTAGAATAAAGTCTATCTTCCCTTTTCATCACCCCGGACGGAGCGGCCATTTTGGGTGCTTGTTGAACAGGTGCAGGAACGGATTCATACGCAACCGATGATTCAGGAATAGCAACAATTGCTGCCTCTTTTTTACGCTCCATCGCTACTACATCAGCCGAAGAAATAGCAGAATCTAATACCACTTTTGTCTTGGATTTTTGAGCAGCAATTTTTTCTCCACCCGAAGCAATTTTATCCATTTCAACGTTAGTATTTTCCTGCCCAATAACTGGATTTTCAACAGGAGGAACTGGTTTTGCGACAACCATTTTTTCCGCTTGCGCTGAAGATATTGAGACCAATTTTTCTACCGATTTATCTTCATTTTTAGTCATCAATAAATAGCTCCCAACCCCTAAAAATAACAGCACCGAAGCCGCCCGAATATATACTGGAACCCGCCTCCATAAAGGATAAATTTCGGTTTCTTTTTTATTAATTCTTTTACTTAAACTATCTGATAATGAACTATTTACACCTTCTAAATCCGCTTTTTTATCCTTTAACAATTCATATCCTTCTACCATATCCGACAACAAAGCATCGTTCAACATTGCCTTCTCAAACGCATGCGTTTGGGCGTGCGAAAGCGTGCCTGCGAGATAGGCTTTTATGGTTTCTGGAGATATGTTATTTTTCGTATTCAATATGTTTATTTTTCCATGCAATTTTTCAAATTTCGCTTGCCATTTTGCAAATAGCTTTTCACTTTATTAATCTCAAAACCAGTTAATTGCGCAACTTCTTGGTAGGTTTTTTCTTGCATGAAAAACAATTCTACCGATTGCTTTTGTTCCAAATTCAAGGTCTTTAAACAATCGTCTAATTTTGTTAGATTTTGTTCTAAGTCCAAACTATCTATAAGATGTTCAGAAGTGGAAATTTCCATAAAATTGTTGGAATAATTTTCATCTTCGTCATTTTCTTGGGCGTTAAAATTTGAAATTTCAACCGTTTTTTTGCGTAATTCCATCAAACAATAATTACGAGTTACCATGCCCAACCAAGCCCTAAAATTTTCTACTTCATACTGTCGTAATTTCGGAATTAATTCTTCAAAAAGCTGCATAACGGTATCTTTTGCCTCTTCTTCATCCTTAAAATACTTCATCGAAATCGCAAAAACCATTTCCATCTGCGGTTCATACAATTTTCCCAAAATAGCCAAATCTCCCGTCTGACGATACTCACGAAGGAGGTCAGTTTCAGATTCGGGTTTATGTTTTTTCTTGAAAAAGAGCATTTATAACCTTTGAGCAGTGGGATATTTTCATGAAAGATAAATCATTAAACCTAACCGTACAAATGTCTTTGTCATCCCAACGAATCAGGATGACAGAAACGGTATTCCTCTGTTATTTTTATCTTCCAAAATATATTTTCAAAATTTTTATGGAATCCACAAAACAACTGCATCATATATTTAAAAAGTGTGAAAACTAAACAAAATAAAATACATGAAAACTAAAATATTCATATTTATTTCACTCATTATCAGCATTTTAGCAAACGCTCAAGAGAGAACTATTACAGGAAAAATTACGGATGAAACTGGTCAAGGAATTGCAAGTGTAAATGTTTCAATCAAAGCAACATCGCAGACAACAACGTCAGATTTAAATGGTAAATATTCTATCAAAGTAAGCACGAAAGGTGCAATTTTGCAGTTTTCTTTTATTGGATATGTTACCCGAAATGTAAAAATTGGTACGAAAGATACTTTAAATATCACGTTAAAAGAGGATGTTCAAAAATTAGAAGAAGTTATTGTTTCTGGCAATGATGTTATGTTACAAGGGAGGGCATCGGGTATTGCGATAAGTAAAAATGCAAAAATCAAAGGAAATATAAATACCGTGGGTGGTGCTTATGCTACACACTCAATGCCCGCTCCTATCATGCCGCCACGCATGGCTCCCGAAGTGATTTCGGATAATGAAGAATACAAATCTGAAAAAGAAATTGGTTTCAAAGCAACCGATAAAGACCCTCAAACTACTTTTTCAATTGATGTGGACCGAGCAGCCTACACAAATATTCGTCGTTTTATTATGCAAAATGGGCAATTACCGCCAAAAGATGCGGTCAGAATTGAGGAAATGATTAACTATTTCGACTATAATTATGCCCAACCCAAAGGCAAAGACCCAATTAATATTGAAACCGAAATTTCAGATTCGCCGTGGAATAAAAGCTTGAAAATCTTACACATTGGCTTACAAGCGAAAACGATTTCAACGGAAAATTTACCCGCTTCCAATTTAGTTTTCTTAATTGATATATCAGGTTCAATGTCCGACCAAAACAAATTACCTTTAATAAAAACTGCTTTTAAACTCCTCACCGACCAATTACGTGAACAAGACCACGTGGCAATTGTGGTATATGCGGGTGCGGCGGGCTTAGTTCTCCCCCCTACTTCGGGCAAAGACAAAACCAGAATAAAAGATGCTTTGGATAATCTCTCGGCGGGTGGCGCAACTGCGGGTGGCGCAGGCATCGAATTAGCGTACAAAACGGCCTTGGATAATTTCGTAAAAGGCGGCAATAATCGGGTAATCTTAGCCACCGATGGAGATTTTAATGTGGGCGTTTCAAGCAGTGGAGATTTAGAAACTTTAGTAGAAAACAAACGCAAATCAGGTATTTTTCTTTCGGTTTTAGGCTTCGGAATGGGTAATTACAAAGACTCAAAAATGGAAATTTTATCCGATAAAGGAAACGGAAATTACGCCTACATTGATAATTTATTAGAAGCCGAGAAAGTGTTCGTCAAGGAATTTGGCGGAACACTTTTCACGGTAGCAAAGGATGTAAAATTACAGTTAGAATTCAATCCAAAATACGTAAAAGCGTATCATTTAATCGGTTATGAAAACAGAGCTTTGGCAAATGAAGATTTCAAGAATGATGCAAAAGATGCGGGAGAAATGGGTTCTGGGCATACGGTAACGGCCATTTACGAAATCATTCCTGCGGGTGTTGAAAGTACTTTTTTGCCCGATAAATTAAAATATCAGCAATCTACTAATACCATAACTGGCCCAAATTCAACAGAAGTATGTACCATAAAAATCAGATACAAACAACCCGATGCCGATAAAAATGTACAAATGGAAGAGGTTGTGAAAGACACCCACGTAGCTTTGGAAAAGACTTCCGAAAATTTTAGATTCTCAGTGGCGGTTGCTGAATTTGGATTATTGCTCAGAAATTCAGATTTCAAAGGTTCGAGCAATTATGAGCAAGTGATAAATTTAGCCAAAAATGCCTTTGGAAAGGATGCTGAGGGCTATCGTGCCGAATTTTTGAAGCTGGTAAAAACAGCTAAATTGTTGGGTAAAACTGGAAATCGGGAAGTGGCAAAAGGGGAAGAATAATTAATTAAATCATAGCAAATGCACAATAATCAATGTTCATCAAAAACAGAAAAACTTTGATTACTGTGCATTTTGGATTCAAAATCACTTCACTTCTTCATAATCTACATATTCACCTCCACCAAAATTTTCGGATTTTTTTTCATTTTTTTTCGGAACGTAATCAACATCAATCTGACCTTCACGCTTTTGTTGAGTTTGGTACGTTTTTTGTTGTTTCCGCATATCTTGTTGCGCTTTGTTGACCTGAGTGACAATGAAGCCTTTTAATGCCCATTTGATTAATCGGGGCAATATGTAGAAAATAAGTGCAAGTATAATTATGAATTTTAACATCGTTGTTCTGTTTTAAAATGCTTCAGTATTTTTCTGGGAATATAGAAAATAACGTTAAAATTACGAATTAGTTTATTCTGACATATCCTTTTTTTGTAAGTTTTTATGAAAGGTCGTATCGTTATTTAAATAGAAATGATAATTTCGCATTGAATAAACCCCCTAACTCATGAAAAACTGGCTTAAAAACCTGCTATTCGTTATATTTTCCTTCATTTTTTTAGGTGTTGGAATATTGATTGCCAATATTTTTATCCGTGAAAAAGGTAATCCTTTGAAAGACCCTAATTTTTTGGTGGATAATTCCGTAGATTCTACTACATTAACTGCCTCATTACCAATTGATTCAACTGATGGATGGCTGGGAGATACCGTTCAAGTGCCAGAGCCTGTGGCTAAACAAAAACCAATAAAGGAAGTAACTAATGAGTCTCCAATCCAAGTAGGCGATTATGACGTTGTAATTGGTATTTTTGGAGAGCGTTCAAATACTAATAGACAACTCAAGAAGCTAAAAGATTTAGGTTTTGGTAATGCTTATAGTTACTCAAAATCAACCAGGAGTGTCGTAAGTGCAGGGCGATTTACTAAAATAGAAGCACAAAGAATTGCTTCAGGTTTACAAAATAAAGGTTTTGATGCTATTGTAAAACATAGGTAAAATGTTTTTTGAGAGGAAAATAAGACGTTTTTTTATATTTATCAATTAAATCATTTAAAAAATATGCCTCTTAATAATTTCAAATAATAAAATTTGGTGGTTTAAGCAATATTTTGTTATTTCGGAAGTAAAATATTAACACATCGCATTAATCTTCATAAGTTTAAATAAGTGTTATTTCCCAATTTACCTAAACAAAATCACAACAATGAGCAAATTCGATGAAGCTATTGAAACCTACCAAGGCGAACTTAGCAAATTAGGCATCTCTATAGATGCAGTACTTCTTACAAAAGTAGCAAAAGGTTTAGGACCTTCAATCTACAACGCAGATTCATCAAAAGTTTCTTCTTCTGATCCAGAAGAAATTGCCCGTGTAAAAAACAATTTTCTTATCGGAAAGTTAGGCTTAGCCGATGGCCCCGAATTAGACACTGCTATTCAAGGCGTTGTTGAACAAATGGGTACATCAAATCGCAATAAGTA
This sequence comes from Arcicella sp., assembly GCA_040403295.1. Taxonomy (GTDB): domain Bacteria; phylum Bacteroidota; class Bacteroidia; order Cytophagales; family Spirosomataceae; genus Arcicella. Next base: position 17,490 of record JBBAKY010000032.1, on the reverse strand, counting down.
TAGAGCTATTTTCTATGCACTTTTAACAATCAACTTAGGTCAAGAATCTTTTTATGCTTAATTAAATTGATTATTATTTTAGTTAATTGCTTCGTAAAATTCAAAACAAAAATCCATCCTACAACCGTAAGATGGATTTTTTTATTCTCTAACAACAAGAATCGGCAGCCCCCCGACCACCGATTTTGTAAACTATTACCTAACCTAAATATATATTTTTATTAAATGCAAAGGAAAAACTTTCAACCCCTTATTTCTTACCTAATAATTCTCTTTGTTCAACAAGCAATTTCAACTTTCTTTCTTCCGTTTTCGTTTTCAATCTGATGGTATAATTTCCGTTTGGAAGTGTGTAAGAAGGCGAAATAAATATCTCGTTTTCACCTAAATTCATCAATTCAAACGGCACTCCTAAGCCAGATTCTGTGTTCAAATATATTTGTAAGTCTTTATTTGATTCAACTTTTACTCTTACGACATCCCCTCTTTCAATGCGTGACATCGACATAACTGCGAAGGAATCAGTTGGAGAACCCATTACTACCACATCAGTATTACTAAAAAATGTGCTATTTGATGAGGTATGGTAACCATAACGTTCTAAAACGTCAGACGTTTTGCCTAAGATTGCGTTAGCAAAAACAGATTTTGACAATTGCTTTGCCATAAACTTGGCATTTGTGTTTTTTTCTAAGTGATTAGCAGATGGTCGGTTCGCAGGAGCAATAATACCATTTTTAGTATCACTGGTTTCTACGTTACGAAGCGTATTGAAAAAATTAGAAGCAGTCGCAAATGTTACTGAAGCTAATACTAAGCCTGTGGTAATTAATGTTTTAATGTTCTTCATGGTTGGTTACTGTTTTTAAAATTCTACTCTTAACGTTGCCTAAATCAAAACAATATCCATGCCAAAAATTTAGTGGTTTTTTAAAAAAAAATTTAAAAATTTTGTATAAAAAACCTTTCCTGAAGAAAAACAGAGCAATCAAACACCCCTAAAAATCTTGATTTAGATAAAAAAAGGTCCAGCCTGAATTTCTCCAAACTGAACCTCTTTCAAATGATTTCTCTATACTAAAATTTTTCTTACCGTAATTTCAAAGTAACCAAAGTTGCGACCACTAACAAAATGCCAATAATCCAAAAGCGAGCCACAATTTTGGCTTCGTGGTAACCTTTCTTCTGAAAATGATGATGCAAAGGCGACATCAGAAATATCCTTCGACCTTCGCCAAATTTTTTCTTGGTATATTTAAAATAACTGACTTGCGTAATTACGGACAAAAGTTCAACTAAAAATATCCCACATAAAACAGGTATCATTAATTCTTTACGTATCACGATGGCAAGCGTTGCAATCACTCCACCAAGCATCAAACTACCTGTATCTCCCATAAACACCTGTGCAGGATAAGAATTGTACCACAAAAAGCCAACACAAGCCCCCACGAAGGCCGCACAAAAGACTGCCAGCTCGCCCGAATCAGGAATAAACATTACGTTAAGATATTGTGAGAAAACTTTATTCCCTGACACATACGCCAAAACGGCCAAACCAATTCCGATAATTACGGAAGTTCCCGCTGCTAAACCATCAATTCCGTCCGTAATATTTGCCCCGTTGGAAACTGCGGTGATGATAAAAATAACCGCAATTACATAAACTATCCATGTAAATTCGTCAAGTCCCAAAAAATCTGGAATTAGGTAACTATAATCAAATTGATTATTTTTAAGAAATGGAAGCGTTGAAATTAAGGCTTTTGAATCGGTAAATTTTTGTACTTCTCCAATATTAGTGGCAATCTTGGCTTTCTCATAAAACCGCACTTTTATATCGTCATTAAACCACATCGTTAAGCCCACAATCAAGCCTAAACCAATTTGCCCAACAATCTTAAATTTACCCGAAAGTCCATCTTTATTCTTTCTAAAAACTTTGATATAATCATCTAAAAAACCTACTGCACCTAACCAAACGGCAGTTACGAGTAAAAGAATAATGTAAATATTATGAAGTTTGGCAAACAATAGTGTAGGTACAAGTAATGACAAAAGAATGATAAATCCTCCCATTGTTGGCGTACCTTTCTTTTGCATTTGACCCGCCAAACCCAAGTCACGAATGTCTTCGCCAATTTGTAATTTTCTAAGAAGGTTAATTACTTTTTTTCCCCAAATAGCCGCAATTCCTAAAGAAGTTACGGTAGCGGCAAAAGCCCTAAATGTGATATATTGAAAAAGCCCAGCACCGGGAAAATCGAAGTGTTTGTACAAGTAATCAAATAAATAGTAAAGCATATTTTTGCGGATAGATTAATGATTGGACAAAGTTAGGAATTTGTATTCAGACAAAATAACTTTAATATTATGAAAAACAAAAAGCACAAACTCGAAAGAGTCTGTGCTTTTTAAATAGCTTGTAAGAGCAAGCTATAATACTGCTTCTGCCAACACAAGAACTTTGTTGTTTAAAACTTCAACAACGCCACCATCAATGGTAAATTCTTGCTTATCAGCCTTCAAAATGCCTTTTCCCAAAGTTGAAACAAGGGCAGCATGGTCTTTCAATACTTGGAAAGAACCGTCGGTACCAGGCAAAGTAACTACTTCTACTTCACCAGAGAACACTTTTTTATCGGGAGTGATGATTTCTAAATTCATTTTCGGATTTCGGATTTCGGATTTCGGATTTCGGATTTCGGATTTTTAAAATCCCAACACCTAACCCAATTATTTAGATTTCAGATTTTCGACTAAGATTTTTTAAATCCGCACTCGAAAATCCGAAATCTACAATCAATTTATTTTCCTGCTTCTGCGATTAATTTTTCCCCTTTCGCCATTGCATCTTCGATGTTACCGACTAAGTTGAAAGCTGCTTCTGGCAAATGGTCATATTTTCCATCAATGATTTCGTTGAAACCTTTGATTGTATCTTCGATAGGTACTAATACGCCTTTCAAACCTGTAAACTGTTCTGCCACAAAGAATGGTTGTGATAAGAAACGTTGTACACGTCTTGCACGAGATACTGCCAATTTATCGTCTTCTGAAAGTTCATCCAAACCTAAGATGGCAATAATATCTTGTAATTCTTTATAACGTTGTAAAATCTCCTTAACACGTTGAGCTGTATTATAATGAACATCACCCAAAATGTCCGCAGAAAGAATACGAGACGTTGAATCCAATGGATCTACGGCTGGATAAATTCCTAATTCAGCAATTTTACGAGATAATACCGTAGTAGCATCTAAGTGGGTAAATGTTGTTGCAGGAGCAGGGTCAGTTAAATCATCGGCAGGTACATAAACTGCTTGTACCGATGTAATTGAACCTCTTTTTGTTGAAGTAATACGCTCTTGCATCGCTCCCATTTCAGTTGCCAAGGTTGGTTGGTAACCTACGGCTGATGGCATACGACCCAAAAGGGCAGATACCTCAGAACCAGCCTGAGTGAAACGGAAGATATTATCAATAAAGAATAGAATATCACGTCCTTGATCTTCACCTTCTGCATCACGGAAATATTCGGCAACCGTCAAACCAGAAAGGGCAACTCTTGCACGAGCTCCAGGAGGCTCATTCATTTGACCAAACACTAAAGTAGCTTGCGAACCTAAAAGGGCAGTTTCATCAACTTTGCTCAAATCCCACTCACCATTTTCCATAGCGTGCTTGAAATCTTCACCGTAACGAATTACGTTTGATTCAATCATTTCACGCAACAAATCGTTACCTTCACGAGTACGTTCGCCCACACCAGCAAACACCGAAAGACCTTCGTAAGCCTTTGCAATGTTGTTGATAAGTTCCATGATAAGTACGGTTTTACCAACACCAGCACCACCGAACAAACCGATTTTACCACCTTTTACATAAGGAGCAAGCAAGTCAATTACTTTGATACCTGTGAAAAGCACTTCCGTTGAAGTAGCCAATTCGTCATACTTTGGAGCAAGACGGTGAATTGGTAAAGCTTTCAAAGATTTAGGCTGAGGAATACCATCGATTGCCTCACCAACTACGTTGAAAAGACGACCTTTGATGCTATCACCAGATGGCATTGACATTGGTTGCCCTCTATCAATCACTTCCTGACCTCTTTGAAGTCCTTCCGTTCCTTCCATCGCAATGGTTCTCACTCGGTCTTCACCTAAATGTTGTTGTACTTCAAGAACTACTAACGTGCCGTTGGCTTTTGTAACCTCCAAGGCATTCAAAATTGCGGGAAGATGAGAGTCTTTGCCCTCAAAACTTACGTCCACAACCGGTCCGATTACTTGCGTAACTTTACCTTTATTGACTGCATTTGCCATTTTGTATTGTGATTTTGTTTTTCTGAATTAATCCTAAAATAGTGATTTGCAAAAGGTTTTCCCTGAGAATTACTTTTCACAAAACCGAATCAGGAGATTCGGTTCATATTTAGGGTGCAAAATTACTTGGTAAATTTCAGATTAACAATGCTGTTTTTGGATTTTTATCATAAAATTTGCTAAAAATAGGTCGTTTTGTTGGATTGGTCTAAGTTATGTTTTACAAAACCCGATACAACAGCTCCTGCTCCGACAACAAATCATGAAAAGAAAATGACAAATAATGATTCTGTTTTACTACTTGAAAAATGCACTGCGTAATCAATTTTCCATCACGATTCATTTGCATGTCGTTGTGTTTGTCGCCTGTGCCTCCGTGTAAGTGGAAATCTACTACTTGTTTACGAGTGAAATTGGGATTTTGTTCTCTAAAATCAGTAAACCAATGTTCTCTTTCGGTTCTGATTTCTTGAGAATAGAGTGTCGCCGAAGACCAAATATGGGCTTCTTCGGGATTTTTGGAAGCATAGTGAAGCTGCGTACCGTCCCATCTAAATTCACAGAGTTGAAGGTTATTCTTATGATGAACAATTATTAACGTAAAGTTTTGAATATTTTCAAAAGAGTAATTTGAAACAAAATCATCAACGGTATCGAACTTGAAAAAATCTAAAATAACTTGCCCTCTGCTTTGACGATACGGTGGTTGGTGGACATGATTTTCAAAGGCTCCGTTTAATAAACAAACCGTAAAATCATCGGAAGTTGCCATCCAAGTTCCACCCGCTTGGGCATCTTTTGGGAAGAATACTTGCTTGCCGTTAATGATGTATTTTTTTGGGGGAATGGCTTTTGGTCGGGCGAGGGCTTCGTCTCTATTATTGGTTAAAATATAGCCTGAATTAGCGGAAGGAAGGAATGTAAGGACGCACATTTGTTTAGTAATTAGGGATTAGGGATTCGTAATTAGGGATTAGATAATTGCGGATTGGTTATTATTTTAACTAATCTCAAATTACCTAATTACCTAATTCTTGATACCTGATGGTCGAATGAGCGACTCCGAAGTTTTTGGGAATTTCAATTTCAGGATAAACTTCGTTTAATCCAATTTTGATAATGGCTAAATGGTGAATAGTATGTTCAATTAAATAGGTCAATTCACGAAAGAAACTACTGGGAATATTCATCGTTTCATCCCCGCCAAATTTACTTTTTAATGTCAAATTACGGTCAGAATTTAAGGCTTGTAATTGATCTTTTACCTTTTCTAAGGTTTCAACCGTGAAATCTTTATCAATCTCAATCAAAATATTTCTTTCACGAGCATCATAATCGACGATACCGTTTTCATAGCCTCTTAAAGCACATAAATAAAATTCTGTGATATGTCTAACGTGTTGCCCAACCGTACTAAAGTGTAAGGGTTGAAGCGCATCTTTATAAACCTGCGTATCTATATCATTCAGTAAATCAATGAGTTGGTCTATAATTTCAATATTTGTCTTTTGAAGCATAATTGTGTCAATTTTCGTGATTCGGTTTTCGATTTTTGCAATACAAAGAGCAGAGTGATCAGGTAAACTATTCTTTTACAGCGTTGACGGTAATCGTAAAGGTTACATTATCGCCCATTCCAAAAGTCCCTCCTCCTACTGCCCAATCACGGCGATTAATAACGGTACTTCCTTGAAAAGTGGCTTTGTCGCCTTCTTGTTTAAAGATGAATGGAATTTTCGCATTCTTGGTTATTTCCTTTATCGTTAAGTCAAAATATCCCACATAATTATTACCATCTTTTTCAATTTTGGTAGTTTTCATTTTCAATTTAGGATATTTTGCCACGTTAAAAAAATCTTCTTTTTCTTTTAAATGCCTATTTCTGAGACTATTATCCGTATCAATCGTACTGGCATCAACCGAACCCACTAAACTTGAATTTGCCAAATCGTTGGGGTCAAATTTTAATATTCCCGAAAACCCCTTAAAATTACCCGTAACAGATGTTCCTAACATTTTCATTTTGAAGGAAACGCCCGCTGTTACAGGTTTCCAATTTTGGGCAAATATCGTGTTTGCCAGACTTACGAAAAGTGCAAAAATTAAGATTTTTTTCATTTTTGATTGCTTATTGATGAAGTACAATTTCAAAATTTGTAAGAAACTGCCACCATTGGCATTAAACTTTTATGTCGCCATGTATCGTTTAGTCGACCATTTATTTCTACTTTCTTTTCAGTCGTTAATTCTACAAATTGAAAACTTACACCCGCTCTAATCCCGATTTTATTCGACAACCAATAACGTCCATAAACCTCTGAGTTTAAGCTCCCTATATCCGAATCACTGACCAATAAAAAATTATAAGTCTCAGGATTTGAAGGAGAAGAAGTTGAACCATCTTGAAATTTACGCTTGTTTTTGGTAGAAATTAAATCCCCCGAAACGGAGCCTCCCCAAGTCTTACCAGTAGCATCTATATTAAAACCGACTTCCAGTTTTTGAGAAAGGGCATATTGTAACATTATCCCAATATTTAAAGCATTTGTCTGAACAGATTTCACCCTAAAAGTATCAATATTAGCAACAATATCATCTGAAAATAAGGCCGAAAAACTCGAAGTTCCCGAGGTAAATTTTGCTGGAGCGGTTCTAAAATCTGTGGCACCCCCAAAATATGAAGTAATTCTAACAACATAGCCAACCTTGAAACGATTAGATTTTCCTAAACCCCACGATTGGGTAAAAGATAATGCTGGAGAAAAACCATTGCCACTTGCCCCGACGGCAAAATCAAAAGTTTTATAGGTTTTATCAAGCCCTTGAGCCGAAATATTGAAAGTGATTACACTTAAAAATAAGTACAGAAAAATGTTTTTCATTATGATAAATTATTGATTTTTAGATTATTATACATAAAACTTTTGGCATGAATAATTTACTAAAAGTTAAATTATTCTAATTTTGCACTGCCAAATAAAACAGAAAACTGTTTACACCAAATCAACACATATTTTTGCTTGGTTAAATCTGTTCCCTCAGGAATGTCAACCACGAAAGTGCCACTTTTATTTAATTTCACAACCGATGTAAACCCTTTTGCCGTTTTATCTTCAGCTAAATAAATATATAAATCTGGACCTTCGTCGGATTTAAAATTTTCAAAAGAAAGATATTTTTTCTTCGCATCTGTTTTATCAGCTACTACTCTCACTGTACCAGAAGTTGGATGAACTCCCGATGAAAAAATTCCTATTGATTCTTGTATTCCCATTTGCACAGCCGTGGGGAGTGTTTGAGTAACGGGAGTTAATGTCTCATTCTTCACGCAAGACCAAGTTAATAAGGAAACGGACAAAATTACTAAAAATAATTTCATAGTATTAGTCGAATGTTTGTACGACAAAATTGAGAAGGTTGCGTGAAATACTTTGTCGGCTACACGACCTTTAAGAGAAATTTTGTCCAGAATTTTAATTTTTTGGAATTTTATAGAAATAATTTTGGTGCGAATCACACAACTGAACTACCATTATTACGTATATAATGCATTTCCGATAAGAAAAGTGGTAAGTTTAAGTCAAATTAAAACATTTAAACGTCATTTATTCAAATAAAATTTAATAAAAAGACGAAAATCACGTATTTTTGACGAATACTTGTAAAAACACACTATTAAATAAATAACTTTCTAACGATTTACTGCCACAATTTATACCCATCGCCCTATGGCAAAATTATTAATTATTGACGATGAAAAAGCGATTCGTGGAGCGTTGAGAGACATCCTTGAATATGAAGGCTATGCAATCGAAGAGGCCAGTGATGGCGAACAAGGATTGGAATTAATAACCAAGAATGACTATGACGTAGTACTTTGTGATATTCGTATGCCTAAAATTGAGGGCTTAGATTTATTGCAAAAGGCCACTGAAATGGGAAAAGGTGTTCAATTCATTATGATTTCAGCTTTCGGAAATGTAGAAACGGCCGTGGAAGCAACCAAACGTGGAGCCTTCGATTTTATCTCGAAACCCCCCGATTTGAACCGCTTGCTTGTGACTGTCCGCAACGCTTTGGAACGTGGAAAGATGATTGTGGAAACGAAAGTGTTGAAGAAAAGAGTGTATAAACTCAATGAAATCGTTGGAGAATCTGATGCTATCAAACGAGTGAAAGATACTTCTGATAGAGTTGGACCTACGGAAGCACGGGTACTCATCACGGGACCAAACGGTTCAGGTAAAGAGATGGTAGCCAAGCGTTTACACGAAAGAAGTGGGCGTTCTCATATGCCTTTGATTGAAGTAAACTGTGCCGCAATTCCTTCTGAATTGATTGAATCTGAACTTTTTGGACACGAAAAAGGAGCCTTTACTTCTGCTATAAAACAACGAATCGGAAAATTTGAACAAGCCGATGGAGGAACACTGTTCTTAGATGAAATTGGTGATATGTCGCTTTCAGCACAAGCAAAAGTTTTGAGAGCTTTGCAGGAAAGTAAAATCACGAGAGTAGGGGGCGAAAAAGAAATCAAGATTAATGTACGGGTTTTTGCCGCAACGAATAAAAATTTACCCTTAGAAATTGCCGAAGGGCGTTTCAGAGAAGATTTGTTTCATCGATTGAATGTAATTCCAATTCACGTACCAGCCCTGGCTCAACGTCCAGATGATGTGCCGTTATTAGTCGAAAAATTCTTGGGCGATGTGGCTGACGAATACGGTCAGGCTTCTAAAGAAGTTGAACCCGATGCAATGAAATATTTACAGGTTTTGCCGTGGACCGGGAATGTTCGTGAATTACGCAACGTAGTTGAACGTCTGGTGATCATGTGTAATGATGTCATCACGCTTGAAGATGTAAAATTGTTTGCAACGCCAGTCATATAATTATCAGTTAGAGGGCAGGAATTCGATTTTTTAGGATTTACTTCCTCTAACTGATCACCAGCACTAAAAAGCCTTCTTTACGTCCTTCACTTTCTTTTCTTTTATCGAATTCAACGAACCTTCTTTCTCTGAACTTTCCGATCTATTTTTTTCTTTTGGGTTAATATTTGTTTCTGGTTTCGTTGATTTTTCAGAAGGTATGTAAAACCCCGTTACGTTTACAATTTTCCATTCCCCTTTAATTAATTCTAAAATACGAGTTTCTTTTGATGCTTCCTTTTTGTCTTTTATCGTTTTATTTTGGTCGAAAGTTACCCAAATATACGTCGGATTGACTTTTCTAAAATTATAGTTTTCCCGTTTGAAAGTTGCTTTGATTACCTTTGTATTTTCTTTAAAATAATTAGTAACGAAAGGCATAATATTATCCCACCCTTCTTTCTGAAATCCTTCTTCTTTTTCGATTTTTGCCCAATACGTTTGTGGCGTTTGACGATAACAATTTATCCATTTTTCTATATTCCGAGCATAGAAAAAATTGGATTCATCAGCAATGACTTTTTTGATTGCCTCCTGTTCTTCGGGCGATGTAACATTTTGGGCAAATGATTTTGTGATGAATAAAACACACAGTAGGATTAAGTAAGGCTTCATGGGCTTTTGTTTGGATTATGCTGTGAAGATAGGAGAAAAAAAATAACCCTCAAAACCTCACATTCCAAACCAAGCGATACGCCCAATTATCCTGACTATTGGGCAATTCGTTCGTACCCCATCTTCTGAATATGCCAATTCCTGCCCCAACGTAAAACAATTTCATAAACCGTTTTCGATATAAATTATCCACCATTAAGCCCGATTCAAAATAGCCTTTTTCTAATGTCTTGAAATCAATTCCTACGTGTGCATTGTTATTATTGGTAAAACTTCCGTACGCCACTCCTTGAAAAACAGATATATCTGGACGAAACCATTCCGTTTTTGGTTTGGATAATAGACTTCCAAAACTGTGGGTTAAGAAAAGATTGGTGTATTGGTCGGAGGTAAACTCGTATAAACCCATCGTGTTGAAATGGTTGGCAACCCAAATTAAATTACCACCTTCCGCCTTTCCACCTCGCCCGTTGTATAGATACGGATATGGCACTTCTCCCCACGTTTTTCCTGCCGTAAGGTTTAAGAAAGTTTGTCCAAAATTTGGGGTATTTATTGTGTATTCAACCCTTACATTAAGTTTGGTATAATAGGTTTTTCCTTCGGGAAAATACAAAACTCCTTGGGCAAGATGCAGGGCAAAAATGGGTGAAGGAAGTGTTGTAATAATTGAACCACGCCCAACTTGCGAGAATTGTTCACCAAAAGCATAACGGAAACCTAAGCCAATTTCAGAAGTATGAAAATCTTTCATCATCGGACTTCTGGGGTCGTGCATGGGATTATGATAGGTATATGCGTAAGTGGGTTTACGAAATTCGTCCGTGAACGAAACTGAAAAAGTAGCATATTTCAACGCTCTAAAATTGAGTTCCGCCTTAATTTGCTTCAAACTATCGGCTTTGGCAATCTGGAAAGTTCGTATTAATTCATACGGAATTTGGGGCGAATTCCAGATAAAGTATTGAACGTTGCCAGGCTCAGAAATATCACTTCGATAGGATAAACTCAATTTCATCTTAGTCTTTTCATCCAAGGATATTCTGATTCTACCTTCGTATTTAAAGGCTTGGTCTCTGAAACCATAGCCCGCTTTTGCATCTAATCGAATGAATTTTGAGAAATTTTCATTCGTCAAAACATTGAATGTTGGCCGAATACCCTCATAAGCGTTTGCATCGAAGAGATTTTGAATAGATAAATCCAAATTTTTATTCAATGGAATCATTCCCGACACAAACCATTCAGAGCCGTTGAGCATAGCATTTTGGATAAATTTCTGAGCTAAGGTTTTTGATTTATGATATAGAAACGTATTTTTTTCTCTGACAGAAAGTGAATCAGAACGATGGCTTTCCCAAAATTTTTCATCTTGATAAATAGCACCTTTTTTGATTTCAAGGACATTTTCATCAAAATAAGAAGCCAAAATAGGCACATCTATTTCAATATTTTTAATAGAACTTCTAATATTAAATCTCAAACTTTGTCGACCAATTTTAAATTCTGATAATAGCCATTGAGCCGATAAATCTGTGGGAAACCATTTGTTTCCCTCTCCTATCCTCTCGTACATCTGTTCTAATTTAAAATTCAATAAACCTGTTTCAGCGGGTTGGGCTTCAACATATTGCAAGGCAAAATCTCCCGAATGGATATGTAAAATTCCTTTCAATCCTTCAAAATTTGAGCCCTGTTGCGGAGTAAAATCTATGACAAAAGTGCTGTCGCCAGGTTCAGTGATGAGTGTATCAACTAAATCAAATTGATACCGATTGGTTGCTCCTTTGGCGAGTGGATTTACGAAAATCAGTTGGTCGCTTAATTGCCTGCCTTGAAATTGAATGAAATCACGATAAAAACCAAATTGTTGTAAAAGTGGCGTTAAACTGGTGAATAGTGTACTTTTTGTGCCTGAGGTTCGAGAAGCCATAACGATTTCTTTACTTAGATTGGGGCGAACAAATTGTCGAGTCGCATAACTTTCATTGACGAATAAATCACTATTTTGAAGGATTTTGCTGAGTTTTTTATTTGGATTCTGTGAATCAATATCCGCCGTTACGATGCTTTTGTGATAGACTTCGTATTTGAAGGAAGGATAATTTTCTGGGTCATTGAAAGGTTTATTTTTAATGGCGGCATCAATAATTCGGTGGGCAGGATTGATGTAATGTACCGTTACGCCCGTGAGCTGATTTTCCTTTTCATCCAAATAAATAATATTCACTTTTGAGGCTTTTATTACCTTTGGGAAATAACCTACTGAGCTGAAAATCAATTCAGTATCTTTATTATTTACCGAAATAGTAAAACTGCCATCTTCGTTTGATAAAATTCCCTTTGTAGTATTTTTGATGGAAATTGACACAAAAGGCAAAGGTTCTTTGGTACGGGCATCAAAGACTTGCCCAGAGATTACCTGTGACTGTATTCCGATTGAAATATTGGAAAGTATAAAGAGAAGTATAAATTGTTTCATGGAACTGAGCCGTAAAACATACGGGTTTGCGTATGCAAAATTAGATGATTGGATAAATTTGAATGTCGGTTGGCTAACCTATTGAAGGGATTACTTTTGTTTTCTCATTAGAAAAAGTAATTTTGTTGTGCAGACATTAATTCCATTCATCAACCAATCAACAAATAAATGAAAAAATCCCTAATCATTATCCTCACACTATCAACCCTCACAGCATTTTCACAGAAAAAGAAAATCGTTACAATTCCTCCACAAAATACTGATAAACAAACCATTATCTCCAACATCGACAAACGTTTTGATGAATACGCAGGTATTTCAAAGCAAATCTGGAATTATGCCGAATTGGGTTACATGGAAGAAAAATCGTCCATTTTATTACAAGAATTACTCAAAAAAGAAGGCTTTAACGTTCAAGCGGGCATTGCAGGAATTCCAACGGCTTTCTTAGCAACTTTTGGCGAAGGCAAACCAACCATTGCTATTTTAGCCGAATATGATGCTCTTCCAGGCTTAGCACAAGAATCTGTTCCAGAAATAAAACCGATTCCAAACCAAAAAGGTGGACACGGTTGTGGACATAATTTATTCGGCACAGCATCGGTTGCGGCGGCCATTGAAGTAAAAAATTGGCTACAAAAGTCGGGACAAAAAGGAACGGTTAAACTGTATGGTTGTCCTGCGGAAGAAGGAGGTTCGGGTAAAGTCTACATGGTTCGTGAAGGACTTTTTAATGATGTAGATGTAGTTTTGCATTGGCATCCAGGTTCTCAAAATTCAGCTGATGCGGGAACTTCTTTGGCCAATAAAAACGCCAAATTTCGTTTTAAAGGCATTGCAGCCCACGCTGCGGCATCGCCCGAAAGAGGTCGTTCAGCTTTGGATGGTGTGGAAGCAATGGATATGATGGTGAACATGATGCGTGAACACATTCCGCAAGATACTCGTATTCATTACGTAATTACGAAAGGTGGAGATGCACCAAATGTAGTTCCTGCTTACGCTGAGGTGTATTATTACGCTCGTCATAAAGACCGTGATATTGTGCAAAGCATCTGGAAACGCATTGAAAATGCAGCTCAAGGTGCGGCTATGGGAACGGGAACAAAAGTGGAATGGGAAGTTTTGGGCGGTGTGTTCAATCTTCTACCAAATTTTACCTTGGCTGAAACAATGCACAATAATTTGGCGATGGTGGGTGGTGTAACTTATACCGAAGAAGAGAAAAAATTTGCCGAAAAAATCGCTGAAACGTTAGGTGACCAAAAGCAACCCGTAGAAAATGCGGCAAAGGTAAAAGATTTTAGAGACGGTTCGGAAAGTGCTACCAGTGGCGGCTCAACGGATGTAGGTGATGTGAGTTGGACAGTGCCAACGGTGGGTTTACAAACGGCCACTTGGGTTTCGGGTTCGGCGGCACATAGCTGGCAATCAACGGCGGCAAGTGGTATGACGATTGGGCAAAAAGGAATGATTGTTGCCGCTAAAACGTTGGCTTGCACGGCGTTTGATTTGTATAAAGATGCCGCACTTATCGAAAAAGCAAAAGCAGAATGGCTACAAAAACGTGGAGCTAATTTTAAATATGAAGCTCTTTTGGGCGATAGAAAACCTGCGTTAGATTATCGTAAGTAGGTCAGAAATGTTAGACCACGGATTTTAAGGATTTATAAGATTCACACGGATTAAATTTTAAAAAATCTGTGTAAATCCGTTTCATCAGTAAAATCCGTGGTCTATTTTTTATATCTGCGAATATTCCAATGGAGTTAAAAAGTGGATTTCGGCTTTTGTCATGGCGTGATCGTATTCTGGAAGGGCTTTAATGCGGTTCCATTCTGAATCTGCACCGAACGCTTTCCAATGTTCATCTCTTGATTTTTTATTATCAAAAGTAGTCATATACACCAAATTAGGCTGTTTCCCTCCCATAATTGTCTGAGCATAAAAAACTGGATTGAAGCCCAATCTTACGAAAATATTGATTTCTCCCCCTTCATTAAACATATCAACTTTCTTGTTTCCTTTTGCTTCACTGTGACTTTCGTATAAACGATATTCATACACTCTTTCCGATTTTGGGGCAGTCGTAGTTGGCACTTTCAAGGTTGTCCAATCTTTAAATGCAACCGATAGTGAACTTTCAAATCGTTCATAAGCGGGCGTTGTGTGGTCGGTATCCAAATAGGGTTTTGCTGCTTGTTGATAAACTGCATCCGCCGATAATTTAGCACCAATTTTACTAAATTCTTCCAACGATTTATACGGAATCAGAACGTAAAGTTTTAAACCATCTTTTTGGTCGGCTTCATCAAAAACCCCTACAGAAGCAATTCCTGCACGATTATAAGCAGCAATGGCGGCATTTTTGAAATAATCTTCCACAACGGTTTTCTGTGCAGCAGTCTTGAAACTATACACTCTGGTTTCGTAGTATTGAGGCTTGCTTTTGGCAAATGTAGTGATGGCAAACATCGTTGCCAATAGAAAAATACTGAGGGTTATAATGCGTTTTAACATCGTTTTTTGTTTAATTAATGAAAATATTCATATCTAATTCTTTCTTGTACAAACCGTAAAAGAAGCATGATTGTTAAAGACCATGCCTCTTCTATTTTACTCTTTTGTTAATTATTGTTACAAATTCACAAACTTCATTCCCATCTCGCCATAACGCTCACCCGAAGCAATACCTTTTGGGGATATTTTTTCGATGATTGCTAAATCTTCTGCTGTAAGTTTTACATCAGAAGCAGCCGCATTTTTTTCTAAATATTTCACTCTTTTTGTACCTGGAATCGGAAACATATCATTGCCCTGTGCCAATACCCAAGCCAATGCCAATTGCGAAGGCGTACAGTTTTTTTCGTTCGCTAATTCTTTAATTTTATCCACCAAATCTAAATTTTTCTGAAAATTATCGCCCTGAAAACGGGGCGAAATTCTACGAAAATCATTGGGCGCAAAATCATCCATTGACTTAATTTCTCCCGAAAGAAAACCTCTACTCAATGGACTATAAGGCACAAAACCAATACCTAATTCACGGCAAGTTGGAATAATTTCCTCCTCTACATCCCGTGACCATAACGAATATTCCGTCTGCAAAGCTGAGATTGGATGAACTGCATTTGCTCGTCTGAGCGTTTGAGCCGATGCTTCTGAAAGCCCCAAATAACGTACTTTGCCCTGTTTTATTAAATCTGCCATCGCTCCAACCGTTTCTTCAATGTGCGTATTTGGGTCGATTCGGTGGAGATAATACAGGTCGATGGTATCAATGCCCAAGCGTTTCAAACTATCCTCACACGATTTTTGGCAGTATTCGGGCTTGCCACTAAATCCTCTTTTGGTAGGGTCATTGGGGTCACGAACGATACCGAATTTTGTGGCTAAAACGACTTCATTTCGTCTATCTTTCAAAACTTTACTCAATAAAATTTCGTTGGTATGAGGGCCATAAACATCGGAAGTATCCCAGAAATTAACGCCAATTTCCAACGCACGGTGGAGAGTACGCAGTGATTCGGATTCATCAGCATCGCCATAAAATTCTGACATTCCCATGCACCCTAAGCCAATTTGTGAAGCAATTAATCCTTGTGAACCGAGCGGTGAGTTTTTCATTGGTTTATTGGTTTTTTGATTGACACTCATGGCATGACTTATATACGTTTATCAATTACTAATAAATTACGTGTTGAGTCATGCCATGAGTAATTTCAGATAAGACGATTCTGTAATAATTTTCGTTCCAAGAAATCACTCATTTAATGGCAATTGCCATCACTTTAATCCTGCCATCAAAAGGCAAAGCGGCGGCTTGATAAACCGTTCTGGCGGGTTTACGACCCGTTTCAAAAAGGGAATCGTAGAATTGATTTAAGACAGAAATATCCTTTAAATCAATAAAAGCCAAGTCGATAAATACGATATCTTCTTTCGAGAATTTGGCTTCTTTTAAAATGGCAAAAACGTTGTTAAAAGCCAACTGAGCTTGTTCCAGCGTAGTTCCGCCCACAAAAACACCATTTTTATCAACCGCTAATTGCCCGCTCACATGGCAATAATTTCCTGCCACTACGGCATTACTGATGGGTGCGGTTGGCGTAGGAATATTCTCGCCTGTGGTGATGTAGGTTTTTGGCGTCATTTTGGTTTGGGGTAAGATTCTAATATTCTCAATAAATCATCCTCTTTTGGTAATTCTACTTATCCTTCAACTTCCCGAATGTTTCTCGACTAAGACTAAGTAGTAATGGTTAATCAAAATCTAATTTCCCTCCTAATGGCGTTCCCTCATGAAATGCCTTAAAACTATCAACATTTCCAAACCAATTCAATACTTCATCTCTTTGTAAATTAGTCTGTTTGCGAGATAAAAAGGCGTGATATGATGAATAATACCAAGCTGATAAATCTTTAACAAAACCATGATGAACAGGATTTGCATGAATGTAATAGACTAATTGACTAAAATAGCTTTCCGTTTCCACAAGTTTACGTTTAAAATTAGGCATAAATAGACTTCCTTTTCTCCCATTTTGTCTATTGAACGCTTGAGAATATGAACTAAACAGGCTTGCAAATTCCCGACTTAAATAGTTTGGAATATCTTCTTCTAAAAGTATTTTTCTCAATTGTGTTTTATATTGATACGCATTTTGTAAATCAGGCTCAGATTTAATTCTAATAAGGAAATGGATATGATTCGGCATCAAACAATAGGCAAATGTATCAGCAATTGGACTAATAAAAGTAGCGTAACGTTGTAAAAAATAACGATAATTTTCAGAATTTAAGAATAAATTATCACTTCCATTGGCGTGGTTGTAAATGTGGTAATAATTTTCTTGTAATAGTGGTATTTCGTAATTTTTCATCTATAGTTCGAATGTTTGAAAATGTTTAATTCACTTCTTGGCAACTTCCCGTTCTTGAAAATTCGTTCTCCAAAACAACTTTACTTCAAGTCAGAACTTCCCGAAAGTAGAAATAACTTTCGGGAAGTGATGTCAGCGAATTATGCTTCTCGAAAGTTCCTTCTACTTTCGAGAAGTTCTGAGAATTTCCATTGCGGGTAAATAACTTTCGGGAAGTGATGTCAGCGAATTATGCTTCTCGAAAGTTCCTTCTA
>JBBAKY010000031.1:4387-33574 GCA_040403295.1 Arcicella sp. | reverse complement strand
ATAATTAAACCCTTTCGAAAATTATGTGTCTTATCATTTTATATTATAACATTTAATAAACCTATGAAAAATAAGCTTACGAATAACCCAGTTGTTTTAATTTGTGCTCTACTACTTTTTTTAGTGGTAACGATTATTACGTATTCAAAAAACTCAGAGTTTGTCGAAAAAACTTCGAAGGGATATTTTTCCGGAAAAATCAGTTTTGGCGATAGTTCAAATCATAAATTATATTCCGATAATATTCAAGTAAAGAAAAGTTCGGAAAGAGGCGTAACCGTTTTAACAATTATGGTTACTGACAATAATACAGCTGAATCAGTTTTTGTGAAATTATACAATGTAAGCGCCAAAGGGACATTCTTTATCCCAGGTGAAGGAGATTTTCAGAATGTAGGAAATTTGATTAAAGATTTTGATAACTATCGTGAACAGAGTAATTTTTATCAAACAACGTTAGCAAATGATGAAGGTTTGAAAAATGGCGTTGGTCGAGTTAATATTGTTAAATTGACTGAGAATGAGGTGGAGGGAGAGTTAATTATTATTGCCAATAATTCCGAGGGAAAACAGGCTCAGTTGGAATCGGCAAAATTTAAAACAAAATTTTAACACAAATGACAATATTTATTATCATTTGACAAGATTATATTTAGTGGTTAGGTGATACCAAAACGTTCGTTGCTCTGCTACGAACGTTTTTTGTTTTCTGTCAAATTACCAATCAAATTTTAATAATGAAACACCTTGTCGAGGTAATTGAACATTGATTTTCAGTTCACCGTTCACCGTTTTTACGTATATTGGAGAGGTTAATAAACTGAGTTGTCCTGCTTTTTCTAAGGTAGTAATTTGTTCTGAAGTTGGATTTTGGGGTGAACCCATGGCTTGCCAAACTTGGTACGAATTACTGTTTTTATCGTCAATTCTGTAATGATGAAAATTCAAGGTATTAGCCGTTAAACCTTTCAAATTTACTTCAATTATAGCATCAGAAGCTTGCACATCATCATCGTGATAATGCCAAAGCATCACCGCCGCCGAATGTGAGTTTTTACTGGCAAGGGCATCAATATCCGCCTTTTTACCCCGCACACTCGAATCTCTAATCACCACAAAGTTGTAAGATTGATTGCCTTTAACTTGCACTCGTTTGCCCGACATCATTCCGAACATTTTGAAGACATTGAGGACGGGTTTGTCAATACCATTGGTCGCTAAATCACGGAATCCGTAGAAATAAGGCTGATTTTCAAATTCAAATGACCAACTAACGGCTCCTAATAAATTAGATTTGTAATAATCGGCGAGGGCATATTTTCGGGCAAAAGATGCGGCAGTATAACTTGAATACATCGTGCCGTTTCGATAGCCATTTTGTGGATTTGTTTTCATGCCACAAGCCGCACAACCTTCGGGGTCAGACTCGCCAATGATGATGGGTAGGTTTTTTAGCGTTGGGAAAGTATTAACAATTTTGAACCCCTCGGCAATGTCTCTCAATTGCGTACCCATGTTCATCTGTATGTGATTGTCAACTATTTTGGGCGAACCTTTGGCATGAAAAGAGATAAAATCAAGGGGAGTACCAATTTTTCCAGTAACATAATTGGTATCAGAAACGCAATGTTTTAGAAATGTTTTTAGAAAATCGCCCGCTTTATTCCAGCTTGGCCCTGTGGTTTCTGGTCCACCAATTTTTATCGTTGGCAAAGCCTTTTTAGCGGCATCAGCCGTATAATCATACAATTTACAATATTCTTGAACTGTTCCGCTCCAATAACCGATGTTTGGTTCGTTCCAAAGTTCCCAATACCAAGATTCAACTTCGGTTTTTCCGTATTTATTCACCGAATGTTTCACCCATTCACTCACCAAAGCAGCCCATTTTTTATAGTCTTTGGGCGGATACGTCCAGCCCGTATAAATTTTATCATAAGGCATTCCCGGTTGCCAATGATGTTCATAAGGTTGCGGTTTTGAAGAAAGTGCTTCTGGCATAAAACTAAACTGAGCCACCGGTTTTATGCCTCTTTGAATGTATGTATCCATGATTTTATCCAAAATTGTCCAATCATAAATGGGATTTCCTTTGGCATCTTCGGTATAAACATTCGTTGAACCCCATTTTAAATTGAGGGTATCATGTCCAGAAGTCAATAAATTATGGGTTCTGAAATAGACAGGCGTGGGAGAGAGGTCGGATAATTCAGAGAGCAATTTTTTGCCGTCTTTCATATAGGCATAATTGGGTTCATCAGCGCCAAAAAATGCCCAAAAAGGGTACATTTCCCCTACATTTTTGTTAAAATCAACATTGATAATGGTTTTTTGAACTGGGTTATTTTGCGAAAAACTCAGTTGAGTAAGGGCAAAGAGGATTGAAAATAGTAATATTCTTTTCACGTAATTTAGTTTTAGATGGTTTGAAAGCGTAAGTAAACTGGAACTTACTAATTAATCAGAAAGTTATACTCTCTTTAAATATACTCACAGCGACTATCGAATTATCAAACCATTTATTTTTAACGGGAATTTATTTCAAATATCCTTGCATTTTGAGCCAATTGCCAAAATTATCAATCCAACTGTCGGTAGAAATACCTGTTTTTCTCATGCCAAAACCGTGACCACCTTTTTCGTAAATGTGTAATTCGGAAGGTTGTTTGGCATCGAACCATTTGCGGTAAATATTGATGCTATGAGGCATTAAACCCAATTGGTCGTCACCCGCAACGGCTATGAAAATAGGCGTTTTTTCTTTGGGCATATTCGCTCCAATGATGGCATTTTCATAAGCGTAAATAGGCGCAACGAAATTTGGACGATTACTATCATCAGCACTATAAACGACTGACATCGTGAGTGTTCCTCCGGCTGAAAAACCCATAAATCCAATTTTTTCAGGGTCAAGGTTTAATTCTTTGGCGTGGTCACGAACGTACTTTACGGCGGTCAAACCGTCTTGCGTTGCCAATGGAACGACCGTCGCATTTTCTTCATCCAATGCCTTGAAATTAGCCATTTTTGGCATTAATTCTTTCACGGGGTCATCAGTCAAACTATGCACTACCCGATATTTTAACACAAATGCCGTAACACCTTTTGCGTTCAACCATTTAGCAACGTCAGTTCCTTCATTATCAATTGAAAGCGTGTGAAATGCACCACCTGGGGCAATAATTACGGATGTTCCATTCGGTTTTTCGGGCAAATAAGCCGTAATGGTTGGACTTGAAACATTATAAACAACCTTTGTATTGAAGATATTTTTCTCAGAAACGGCTTCTTCCCAAGTCCAATTTTCAGAACCTTTGGCTTTGCCTTCGTAAAGAGAGATGACCTTTTGAGCGTTTGCGTTGAATATAAAACCTACCGTTAAAAGTATGGAAAGAAGGGTTTTCATGAAAAGATGGAATTAATAATGTTAACCCTTCTAAGAGTTTAAAACTCTTAGAAGGGTTATGAATTTAAGAAATATGAATTAAATTTTATTTTTCAAATAATCTACGCTACGTTTCAAAGCTATTTCTGGGCTTTTCACCATGTCTTGTTCTACGAAATAATGTTCAACGCCAACCTCTTTTGCTTTTTTTACAATGCCTTGTAGATCCAATGCTCCATCGCCCGCCGAAGCCATTAAAGCAAACATTGGCATCCAATCAGCCATACCGCCACCATCGCCAGCGAATTGTTTTTTCTCTTTCATATCCTTCAAATGCAACATTTTGTAGCGATTTGGATATTTCGTTAGATACTCAATTGGGTCGGCACCACCAGCGGTTATCCAGAAAATATCCATTTCAAAGAATACCAAATTAGGGTCGGTATTATCTAAAATAATTTGAAGTGGAATTTGTCCGTTCATCGGTTTGATACCGTAACCGTGATTATGATATCCGAATTTAATGCCTTGTTTTTTAGCATTTTCACCAATCTTATTGAAAGTGTCGGCCATACGTTTGTAGTCGTCAAGCGTTTTGCGTCTATCATCTGGAATGGCAGGAAGCGTTACGTATTTATGTCCTAAAATGTGCGATGCTTCGCCTAATTTATCCATGCTTTGTTCCAACGTGTCAAGGTCGGTATGCGTTCCTGGACTTGTCAAGCCGTGGTCATCAAGGATTTTTTTCACTTCTTGAGGAGTTCTTCCGAAATAGCCACTACCCGAAAATCCTAACATTTTTCCAGCACCTTCCCAACCTTTTTTGGCTTTCTCAGCACTAAAAGGGAATGGACCAAAAAGCTCTAATTCCTTAAATCCCATGTCGGATAACATCTTGATTCCACCCATATAATCCTCGGAAAGCATTTTTGGGATGGAAAAAAGTTGAATGCCTAATTTATTTTCTTGCTTTAATTCTGCCATAATATTTGCAAAAGGCGTGATAGCAGCAGCAGTTGCCAAAAGGGAAGTATTTTTTAAAAATTCTCTTCTTGTTGTCATGTTATTTTACAATTAATTCGATTTACGATTTACACGGTAGAACTGGTTAGAAACCTGTCTGATCAAATTTTATTTATTCTTATAAGCTTTATCCATAAACTCATAACGAGCGTCATTGGGGGCTTTTACCGTTTTTGATTCTGTATCAATTATCATTACTGGAGGCGTTGTATCACCCGCTTTTGCGGCTGTCCATTCGGGTAATTTATCACCGTTTGGATTTCCAGTTTTGATAAAATTGGCAAAATAATTCAACATCGTATCTGATACTTTAAAGTCATCTGCCGTCCAAGCATATTCTTTTACCAAATGAAGATTTCCCATGCAATATTCAATTTCGCAAGCGTGCGGTGCGCCAACCGCAATAGGAGTTTTTGGCGTATTTACATCTTTTTTAACCGTTCCACCCGCTAAACCCGAAGCCAAAGAATTATCCACTAAATCAGGACGTAATTTGCTGTACAAATAGCGATAAACAGGTTGTGAAGAATTGTTACGGTGCAAATCAAACCATTTCCAAGTGCTGTACGAAATGAATCTATCCGCCGCTAAAGCCGTTGCTGAAAGCTCAATTTCTTTTTCAGAACCGTGTGGATATAATTTCAAAACTTCTTCAAAATCAGTTGGATATTCCTTTTTTACTCTTGCTACATAGTTTTCTTCGTTATAAGGTTTTCCTTGCATAAATGCTCCTCCTGGGATTTCAGCTGAGTTCCAACCTAACAAAAGTGGTACTTGCGCTTGTTCTTTTGCCCCGAAAATTTGAGGAAGTGTTTTTGGCATAAAATAACCGTCGATAACCACTGGAAAGCCAAAACGTTTAGATTCGCTGTAAATTTCGTAAACTTCTCTGGTTGATAAGGCTCTCAATTGTTTCAAGGTTGGAGCATCTGCATTTTTTGCAAATTCTGCTCCCTGTTTTTCTGCTTCTGCTAAGGTTACAGGAGCCATTGTTGGGTTAATTCCTGCTCCACTTTCACCGATTGCCCCCGCAATTAAGCCTTTTGATAAAGGAGAAGCCATTTGATAACTTACGGCAATAGAACCCGCAGATTCTCCTGCAATCGTTACTTTTTTAGGGTTGCCCCCAAATTGAGCGATGTTTTTTTGAACCCATTTCAACGCCGCAATTTGGTCGAAATACCCGTAATTGCCAGAACCTTTGTAAGCTGTTTCAGCACTCAATTCTGGGTGAGCGAAATTCCCAAAAATATTCAAACGGTAGTTACAAGTAATTACTACAATTCCCTTTTTTGCCATGCTTTCACCATCGTATCTTGTCTCAGAAGCATCCCCAGCCACATTCCCGCCCCCATAGAAATATACCAAAACGGGTAAATCTTTGGTGTTTCTTTTCGCAGGAGTCCAAACATTTAGGTAAAGACAATCTTCGCTCAAACCATTTGAACGTGAATTCATATCGCCAAAAACAATGGTTTGCATCGGTCTTGCACCAAATTTTTTGGTTTCTTTCACACCCGACCAATTGGCCAAAGGTTGTGGCGCTTTCCAACGTAATTCGCCAACGGGTGGTTTGGCAAATGGAACGCCAAAATAAGTTTGAATACCTGTTTTGGTATCGTAATTTCCTTCAATTATACCATTTTCGATGGTAGTTTGTACCGTAAAAGAATTATTTCCTTGTGCCATTCCTGAGAAATTAGCCAAACAAAGCAGTCCGAATAAATAGACTATTTTTTTCATTTTTTTAGATTAAAATTATTATTGTCGCATTTTGAGACAATAATAATTGGTTTTTAAAATTAATCCTATTTATTTGTGAAAAATTTATATTCAAAATTCTCGACAGTGAACGAAACTACCTTTTTACACCATATCGCTTATGACTCGGTCATATTTGGTTTTTCGGGAGAGAAGCTGAAAATCCTTATCATGAAATATCATAATACGGGATTGTACGCCTTGCCCGGGGGATTTATGCAAAGAGATGAAAATTTGAATGATGCCGTAAGAAGGGGACTAAAAGAGCGAACGGGTTTAGAAAATATCTATTTGGAGCAGTTTTATACTTTTGGTGATGTGGCACGTTACAAACCCGAAATTATGCAGACGATTTTAGAAGCAAATGGACATCATTCGGAATCTTATCAATGGATGTTAAACCGATTTATTTCGGTGGCGTATTATGCTTTGATTAACTATAATGATGTCGTCCCAACGCCCGATGCTTTGTCTGATTCCTGTGACTGGTACGATATGGATGAATTACCATATTTAATGCTCGACCATGCTGAAATTGTGGCAAAAGCTTTGCAAACTTTACGAGAAAATTTAGAACGAAAATTGGTTGGAACGAATCTTTTGCCGCCATTATTTACTTTGACGGAATTGCAAAAAGTATATGAAGCAATATTGGGCGAGAAATTACACCGAGGGACTTTTCAACGAAAAATTTTAGGATTAGGACTTTTGCAGAGACACGAAAAACAGTTTTTGGGAAAGGCTCATAAAGCCCCGTTTTTGTATAGTTTTGGCGATTAATTACACCCTCTAATAAGTTAAACTTCCCGAAAGTAGAAATAACTTTCGGGAAGTTTATTCACAATTTTATCTATTAAATTTATTTCTTAAAAACAACACCATTTCCCACTTTCTCTCCCAACACAACACCATTTTTTACATTCTTAATATCCGTATTCAATAAACGAATTGTTTTTGAACGAGTGCCTTGAACCTTCAAAAATGTATCGGCATTGCTACCGTATTTGATATTATCAAGCGTTACATTTTGACTATTTTGGATTTGTCCAATCGTTTTGTCTTTTGTCAAAAGCGTAATGTTTTTGAGAATGACATTTTGAGCTTCCACGCAAATTAAACCCTTATTACACTCGATAATAGCATTTTCAATGTTGATATTTTTGATGGCCATTTCTGGTAAACCTCTGATCAAAATACCCGTTTCCGCTCCTTTACACACAATATTTTTGATGTAAAAATCTTTAAATTGCGGCGTTCCTTCATTTAAAGGTTCAGATTTAATTTCGGGTAATTCATTAGATTCTCCAGATGCGGGAACGGGGTCTTTGGCAGCATAATACATATCAAATAAAATTGCCTCACCCGGAATTTCGGTCATGTTGATGTTGTTCACGTAGATATTTTCCACCACGCCACCACGTCCCCGGGCAGTTTTGAAACGTAAACCGACGTCAGAACCCATAAAAGTACAGTCTGAAATAAACATATTTCTCACCCCGCCCGACATCTCTGAACCAATCACAAAACCACCGTGAGCGTGATAAACGATGTTGTTTTTGACGATAAAATTCTCCGTCGGAACGCCACGTTTTCTGCCTTGCTCATCTCTGCCCGATTTTATCGTGATTCCATCATCACCGGTATCAAAATTACAACCTTCCAAGATGCCATTTCTGCAAGATTCAATGTCGATGGCATCACTATTTTGGGCGTACCAGTGATTTTTAACGGTTATATTTTTAATCGAAATGTGGTCGCATAAAAGTGGGTGTATGGTCCACGCAGGGGAGTTTTGGAGGGTAAAACCTTCTAAAATAATGTTTTTGCAACGAGTTAAACTCAACATATTTGGACGAAGAAAATCTTTGTAAGATTCTAACTCTTCCATCGACGGACGGACGCTATATACCCCAACACTATCTTTTCTCAATCTTCCCGCATCTGGCATTAGGTTTCCCTTTTTTGATTTTTCCGAAGGATACCACATATCTTTTTTCTCGTTGGTTACGCCCGTCTTAATCAATTTTGCCCATTGTCCAGCTGTTAATTTATCTCTTTTGATAGCTCGCCAAACGTCTCCGCCACCGTCAATGATGCCTTCGCCCGTGATGGCAATATTATCCAAATCAAATCCACCAATTGGCGCTTGACAACGGTACGAATCTTGTCCTTCCCAAGTCGTTAACACTACTGGATAATCGGCATAATTACGGCTGAATTGCAACAAAGCCGCTTTTTCAATGTGAAGATTTACATTACTTTTCAACACAATTGGGCCAGTTATCCACAATCCTTTCGGAATCAAAACGGTTCCACCACCCGCTGCGTTACATAATTCAATCGCTTGGTTAATGGCTTTCGTATTTACCGTAAGTCCGTCAGCAATAGCTCCGTAGCGCACAATATTAAACGTGTCTTTTCTAAAAGCTGGGCGGTAAGTAATCGGTAATTCGTAGGCATATTTATCGTTAAATTCCGTTTTAATTAGGTAACTTCTCAAAGGATTTCCTTGTTTTACCATTTCGTCTGCCACCATATTTGCCATTAATCTCGCTCCATAAGGGGTAAAATGCGTATTGTCGTCACTGCCTTTTGGGAATTTTTTGTAAATGCCACCCCCAAAAATCATGAACATCTTTTTAGAGTCATTTACGCCGTGTTGTTCAATGATTTTTTGACTTTCTTTGTGTGCATCAATCAAGTACAAATGAAACTGTTGCGCCACTTCACGCACTACTTTTGGGTACTCGCCGTGTTGGTCAACGAATTTGCCGTTTTCATCAAATTTTCTACGCATCACAGGCGTAAGCAAAACTGGCGTTGCCCCTTTCGCTTGCACTTCCTCAATGTAACGAATCAAATTTTTACGATAATCCGTTTGTGGTGCTGCATAACGAGCCGTGTCCGATTCCTTTTGGTCATTATGTCCAAATTGAATGAAAACGTAATCGCCTTTGTGCAATTGGTCGCTCACTTTTTTCCAATGTCCCAACGTTCTGAAACTCTTGGTGCTACGTCCATTTACGGCATGATTTTGTATTTCTACGGCATCGGTAAATAATTGATGAAATACTTGTCCCCAACCCGTTTCGGGTTCGTCGTAAGGATTTTTATTGGCACAAGTGGAGTCGCCAATTAGGAAAATGCGAGGTTTGTCTTCTGCCGATTTGAAGGCAAAAAATAGCGTCAGCGTAATTATGGATAGTATTTTTTTCATTTTGTTGGATTAAATAATCTTTTATTTTGTTCAATTATTTTCAGAAAACCTTCTTCAAAAACGCATCTACATATTGAACGGTTGGCGTAAACCACGGCTCGAAAAGGCAAAATCCGTGCGGAGAATCGGGGAAATCATGTACTTCGGTATAAACGCCAAACGGCGCTAATTTTGCCCGATAATCTTCTCGTCCTGCGTGCATCCTTTCTACGGAACTATTCAAAAAGAGCGTTGGAGGTGTATTTTTTCCTGCATAAGTTAATGCTGAACCTTCATTCCAAAGCGTCGGATTCTCCGTTTTTGAATAGCCAAACCAATACGTTGCCGCCGAAGTTCTTTTACTATCATCGCCTTCCCCAGAATCAGGATGAATGAAAGCTAAAATGCCATCAATATCAATTACGGCATTTACTTTACTCGAATAATTTGGGTTTCCTTCCGTTCCTTCTAAATTTGGCATTTGGGCAGTTACGCCCAATAAAGCCGATAATTGCCCACCCGCCGAAAAGCCTAAAGTCGCTACTTTGTCAGTATCCACCTGGTGAGTTTTGGCATTGGCTCGCACCCAACGAATGGCCGCTTTTAAATCGTGAACAGCGGCTGGATAAAGTGCTTCGGTAGAAAGTCTATATTCTGGCAAAAAGCACACGTAGCCCAAATCTGCCAAGCGTTGAGCCAAATTATGATGTTGATTTTTATCGCCCGTTCTCCAACCGCCACCGTAAATTATAATCACGGCAGGACGTGCTTTCGTGGTTTTCCCTTTTGGATAAAAAGCATCTAATTTCAAGGCCCTTTCGCCTATTTGAGCGTAAACAATATCCTTTTTATCTTCAACCGAAGGCGATTTTATCTCCGTAGGCATCTTGATATTTGGATGCGTTTTCAGCGTTCCCAAATAAGCACTTCTCAAGGTATATGAAGTGTCTTTTACCCCTGTAATCCCCTTGGTTGATTGGGCGAAGGATGGTTGGATAATGAGAAAAATTAGACCAAAACAGTATTTTTTGAATGTTATATATTTGTACATTTCATTTTTAATTTTATGACTATTTTAGATAATTTTTATCAAAATGGTTTCCATTTTCCATCAAAAGTCCAATTTACTGAAACCGTTTTTGGGTCGATTTTAAGGTTATCTGCAAACCATTGATAATCACCTCCTTTACGGTGGCAATTTTGGTAGTAAACTCGGTATCCCCATTTTGGTTCTGGACTGCTCGATACGTGGTAAATTTCGGCATCTGCCATGTTTTCATCAAACTGACAATTCAGTAAATAAAACTGCGCTGGACGATGATAACGCCCTAATTTATAACCTTTGTCTCCTTCGAAAGTGCAATTTTTCAAGACAGTTTTTGATGATTCATAATTGGTACCATCGTGCCAAATGGCGGCGTTCATATTGTGGCAAATAAAATGACAATTTTCCGCCCAAGACCAACCTCTTGGACAGTAAAAATCAACGCCACCTTCCATCGTGCAATTCTTGAAATAATACATTCCACCTTCCACGTCCCAAGGACTTACGGTATCACCACCACCCGCACGGAAAGTACAGTTTAAAAAGACTAAACGAGTAGCGCCTGGCATCGAACGAAAAGCGAATTGATGACCATCTTTGCGTACAATTTTCTTACCCGCTTCTTCGCCTTTTTCACGGGGCAAAGCATAACGGTCTTTAGAAACAGCCCCCGTTCCTCCCGATTCATTAGCACAAACGATAGTTGTATCACCTTTCGCCGTGAAACCGTAATCATTCAAAACCGTTAGTTTTTCGAAAGTTAAATCGTGACCTTTTACATTGATCGTTGCGGCTCCGTAGTCGTCTGGATTGGCACAACGCCACACATCACGGGGTAATGAAATCCGAATAACAACGCCTTTTTCGCTTTGTCCTTGCAGTTTTATGTAGGATTTTGCTATCATCAATTTCTCCGAATAAATCCCATTTTTGATATAAATTGTTCGGGTTTTAGTTGAAATTGTATCCAAACTATTGATGGCATCTTGGATGGATTTGAAATTGCCAGAACCATCTTTTGCCACCGTATTTTTTTGAGAAAATAGTAGAGAACTATTGGTGATGATTGCTAATATTAGAAGGATTTTTTTCATGGGTAACATCATTGAGCAAATGAAAGTATTTCTTACTTAAAGTCATTTGTTCTAAATTATTACCCTTCATCGCCTGAAATTTATCAATTTTCTTCAACTTTCCGCATGGACGATTCTCTGACGACTAATTGGGTTTTCAACATAATTGTCTCTGGAATAGGGCTTTCATTTTCGATTTGTTTCAAGAGTAAATTGACCGCCTCTTTCCCCATTTCTTGAATGGGCTGGCTTATACTTGATACCGAAGGGGTGAAATAATTGCAGAATGGCTCATTATTAAAGCTAACCATCGCAATATCTTCGGGAATTTTAATGCCTCTTTGTTTGAGTGCATGAAGTGCTGCAAAGCCAATACGGTCACTAATCGTTAAAATACCATCGGGAGGATTGGGTAAATTCATGAGATTGAAAGCCTGAAGCATAGAATGTTCCTTTGAAAAATCGCCGTGTGAAACGTATTCTGGATAAAATGGGAGATTGTATTTCTCTAAGGCATTTTTAAAACCTTGTACTCGCTCATTACTAATCAGTAAATTTAGCGGTCCCGCTAAGCACGCTAATCGTTTACACCCCCGCTGAATGAGGTGTTCGGTAGCCTCAAATGCTGCTTTTATATTATCAACAATCACCTTAGAAATATTTAATTCTTCGCTATGTCTATCAAATAAAACGACTGGTATTTTCTTGCGAATTAACTTTTCAATGTGTCCATAATGCGTTGTATCACGAGCAAGCGAGATAATTAAGCCCTCAACTCTACTATTCACAAGGTTTTCTATTTGGTTAACTTCCCGTAAATATGATTCGTGGGTTTGGCAAATTATCACACTATATCCTGCCTGCAAGGCTGCTTCTTCTATACTAATCAGAACGGATGAAAAGAAGTGAAAATTAAGTTCTGGTACAATAACACCAATGGTTTTTGTACTACTTTTTACTAAATTTTTTGCTAACTGATTGGGCTGATAATCCAATTCTTGGGCTACTCTTGCTACGGCATTACGAGTTTCGGGTTTTATGTCTGGTAAGCCACGTAAAGCTCTGGAAACCGTAGAGGTTGAAATCCCCAGTAGAATGGCAATTTCTTTGATGGTTGTTGTATTAGTCTTCATTTGATATTTACACAGGCAAACGATGCTGATTTGAATTAAAAATGGTTTTATATAAGATTAAAGTAATAAAGTGCAAATAGTTACTGCAATCGTTTGCGGGAAAATTGCGGGAACTTTCTTGCAAAAATATTAAGTAAAAAGTATTAAGTTGTACTTTATATATAAAATGCCTTTGTAAAGAGCATAAATAAAAATTTAAGCAATGAAAAAAATATTACTATTATGCCTTTGTCTCTTTGGTTATTGGGTAGAGACCAGCGCACAAACTCGCCAAATAACGGGGCAAATAACAGATGCAAATACTTCCGAAGCACTACCAGGCGTAAGTATTGTAGTAAAAGGAACAACCTTAGGTGTGACTACTAACGGCGAAGGAAAATATTCCTTGAAAGTTTCAAATGATGCAACGATTGTGTTGAGTTTTATTGGTTATACCAGCGAAAGCATCAAAATTGGAGACCGTTCTGTATTAAATGTCGCCCTCGTTCCTACGGTGGAGGCATTAGACGAAGTGGTGGTGATTGGCTATCAAACCGTTAATCGTCGTGATTTAACGGGTTCGGTATCATCGGTGGGAGCCAGACAACTCAGAGATATTCCTTTAACAAATGCGGCTGAAGCACTTACAGGTAAATTAGCGGGGGTTCAGGTAACCACTTCGGAAGGCGCTCCTGGGGCTGCCATTCAGATTCGTGTGCGTGGAGGCGGTTCGATTACGCAGGATAATTCTCCCATTTATATCGTAGATGGTATTCAAGTTGAAAATGCACTTTCGTTCATTTCTCCCCAAGATATTGCCAATATTGACGTCCTTAAAGATGCTTCAACCACGGCAATCTACGGAGCAAGAGGAGCCAATGGTGTGGTGGTTATTACCACTAAATCGGGCAGAAACGGAAAAACTTCGGTGAGCTATAATGGCTCAATGGGTTTCAGACAAATTTTCAAAACTTTAGACGTAATGAGTCCTTACGACTATGTGCGTTGGCAGTACGAAAGAAGCAGAGGTGATGCGGTGCTTGAAAAGAGTTACAGTGACCAATACGGAACTTGGGATAATATTAATCAATATAAAACGACTACGCCCGTGAGTTGGCAGAATGAAGTTTTTGGTAGAAAAGCCGCTTATCAAAATCATAATATTACCCTCAATGGTGGAGATGCAAAAACCAGTTTCAACCTTAGTTTGACGGCCAATAAAGAGGACGGAATCTTGCTTGAATCAGGTTTTGAGCGTTACTTAGCCAATTTTAAAATTGATCATAAAGCTTCAGAAAAACTGCGTGTAGGATTCAATGTTCGATATTTGAATCAAACGATTAATGGAGCGGGAACTTCGGGAAGTGGTACAAAAGCGACCAACCGTTTGAGACACTCAGTTCAGTATCGTCCATTTTTATCAGGGGTAAGTCCAGCGATTGATGATTTTGATAATGACCTTTATCTTTCATCAGGTAGTTTGGTAAATCCGGTACTTATTACGCAGGCTGAATATCAGGCAGCTTATACGAAAGCAATCAATTTGAGTACTTATTTTTCTTACAATATTTTAAAAAATTTAGTCTTTAAATCAACGTTTAGTGTGGATAATAACGATGTAAGAAATGATAATTTTTTCTCTAAAATTACTTCTACGGCTCGCAATTATGCTTCATTGCCAGTAGCGACGATTTTTAATCAAAATGCGGTTACTTTCAATAATTCAAATACCTTACAATACACTCAAAAATTTGGGACAAAGCATGATGTAAGCGTATTAGTAGGTCAAGAAATTTACGATTATAGTGCAAAAAGTACAACAATTGAAACTCGTTATTTCCCTGCCGATATTGAGGTTGACCAAGCCTTGGCTAATATGGGACTTGGCTCACCGCCGAGTGGTGCGTCTCAGGCGAGACCAATTTCCAATGTATTGCCTGCCAACCGTTTATTCTCATTGTTCGGACGGGCAACTTACAGCTACGACGATAGATATTTAGCGACCGTTTCATTGCGTTCTGACCGTTCTTCTAAGTTTAAATATGACAATGGTTCTCTGGTTTTTCCTTCGGCAACATTCGCTTGGAGATTTACCAAAGAAGCCTTTATGAAGGATAGCAAATGGATTTCTGATGGTAAACTTCGCTTTGGTTACGGAATGGCGGGTAATAACCGTATCGGTGATTTATTGTTCCAACAATTATACGGGGTAACGGGTGAATATGCGCTCAATCACAGTGTTTTGCCAGGTTATGCACCCATTGCTTTAGCCAATGAAAACCTTAAATGGGAATCAAGTGTTACGCAAAACTTAGGTTTAGATTTATCATTTTTGAATAATAGAGTTCAAGTTTCCGTTGATGCTTACCAAAACTCAGGAAAAGATTTATTGTTAGCCGTGGCTATTCCACCAGTTTCGGGATATTCTTCGCAAATCAAAAACTTTGGTTCAACCACCAACAAAGGACTCGAATTGCAAGTAAGTGCCAATATTTCCCAAAGAAAGGACTTTACGTGGAATACTAATTTCAACATTTCAACCAATAAAAATACCGTTACCAGTTTAGGAACAATCACCCAACAAACTCGTAGTTCGGGATGGCAAGGTTCTGACGGAGCGGATGATTATTTAGTAAAAGTTGGCGAGCCAGTGGGTTTGATGTACGGTTTTGTAACCGACGGCATGTATAAAGTAGATGATTTTGACTACAACGCCACCACCAAAGTTTACACGCTCAAAACAGGAATTCCAGTTAATTCGGTTTACGGAACACCGCAACCTGGGATGTTGAAATGGAAAGATTTGAACGGTGATGGTTTGGTAACTGCCGATAAAGACCGTACCGTAATTGGTAATGCAAACCCCGCATTTCAAGGTGGATGGAGCAATCAATTTACTTACAAAAACTTTGATATGAGCTGTTTTGTGAACTTTGTGGTGGGTAATGATATTTATAATGCCAACAAAATCGAAATGACAGATGGCGCTTTTCCAAATTTGAATATGCTCAACATGATGAAAAATCGCTTCACTAATATTAATGATGCTGGAGCAGTTGTATCAGACCCAACCGAATTGAAAGCTCTTAACGCAAATGCCGAAATATGGTCGCCTGTACGTGTACAACGCTATTGGTTGCACTCGTGGGCGGTGGAAGATGGTTCATTTTTACGTATCAATAACTTGACTTTGGGTTATTCTTTACCGAATTCTATTGTTAAAAAAGCAAAAATTTCAAAATTGAGAATTTACGGAACGGTGAACAATTTGGCGACTTTTACGAAATACTCAGGTTACGACCCAGAAGTAAACACTCGTCGTAATGATCCACTTACGCAAGGCGTTGATTTTGCAGGTTATCCAAGAGCTAAAACGTGGGTTTTTGGCGTGAATTTGACGTTTTAAGTAGAATGATTCTGTGGGTAAAGTATAGACGTATACCCACGAAAATAATGACAAAATATAGATCAAAATGAAAAATATATTCAAAAAAATATCAATACTCACAGTCGCAATATTCATTATTTCGGGCTGTAAAGATTACTTGGAAGTACAGCCGAAGTCGCAAATTAGCGTGGCTGATGCGTTTTCAAATGTTCCCAATGCCACCAATGCGGTGATTGGCGTTTACGATGAACTCATGGGCGATAATGGTTACGGAATCCGTATCAATATGTATTATCCTTACGATTCTGACGAAATTATCGTTTCGGGAAACTTGGATAATGGCCGTAGAGGAATTGGGCGTTACCAATTACTCCTAACGAATACCGAAATCAGAAACCCATTTTTACAATTATATCGAGGGATTGAAAAAGCCAATTTGTGCATTGAGCAAATTCCAACGATGGCACTTTATAGCAACGGAACGGACGCTGAGAAAAAGGAATTACGGCGTTTGCACGGAGAAGTATTGACTTTAAGAGCCCAATTTTTCTTTGAATTAATCCGTAATTGGGGCGATGTACCCGCTCCCATGATACCTGCTTATAAACAAGCCGACTTGTTTATTCCGCAAGCTGACCGTGACGTCACGTACACGAAAATTTTGGATGATTTGAAAATTGCTACTGACCTTGTGGGTTGGCGTTCGGAAATTCCTGTGAGAAATGAGCGTATCACAAAAGGAGCAATTAAGGCACTTCGGGCAAAAATTGCGTTGTTCAGAGGAGGTTATTCTTTGCGTAGTTCTGGAAAATTAGAACGTAACGCTGATTATTTGACGTACTACAAAATTGCCCGTGACGAATCTGCTGATTTATTGGCAAAACGTACAGAACATACATTAAACCCAATATTTGAGGATATTTGGAAGAAATATTTGAGTTCATTTACCTACGACCCGGCGGGTGAAATCATATTTGAAGTGGGAGCGGGTGGTTCAAACTCAACGTCGGATAGTCGTATGGCAAATTATAATGGACCTTCGGTAAATGCTGCCTCAAGATACGGAACAGGCGGAGGCGGTTTGTTGGCATTGCCCAACTATTTTTATGCCTTTGATTCAACGGATACTCGCCGTGATGTAACTGTAACTTTATATTCGATTGCTGCCACTAACATCAAAGCACCCCGTCGTTTGGCAGAATTAACCGATGGCAAATTCAGAAAAGATTGGAGAAATCCACTATTGCCAGGAACGGCTTTGAACCCAGGATATAACTGGCCAATGATTCGTTTCTCGGACGTATTATTGATGTTTGCCGAAGCAGAAAATGAATTGAATGGAGCGCCAACCGCCGCTGCAATTTCAGCTTT
This sequence comes from Arcicella sp., assembly GCA_040403295.1. Lineage (GTDB taxonomy): Bacteria > Bacteroidota > Bacteroidia > Cytophagales > Spirosomataceae > Arcicella. The sequence continues at coordinate 16,220 of JBBAKY010000031.1, read as the reverse complement.
TGAAGAAGTACGAAAAAGAGCTTATTACAAAAATGAAACTAAAATTGGCAAAACACCAACCGATAAAGCAGGATTTTTTGATGCCCTTACTAATGAGCGTTATTTAGAATTTGGTAGTGAAGGAATTCGTAAATTCGACTTAATTCGTTGGAATTTATTAGCCCAAAAAATTGATGAAGCTCGTACTAAAATTCAAAATATGCGTGATGCCAAAGGCGCTTTTGCCAATGTGCCGAAGTATATTTTCTGGAAAAATAATGGGGAAGAAATCCAATTTCTTAACTCATTTTATAAACCAACTGCTTTGACAACCGCTCCAACGGGTTGGACTCGCTTGGATTGGGGACAGCACTTAACGACCAACGTAATTGATGGGGTGACTTTAGATAAAGCAATAGCAAGATTATTTGTATCAGGCAAAAGTGAATTATTTCCTTTCGATCAAGCAACGGTTGATTCGTACCAAGGGAGATTGAGACAAAACCCTGGATATTAAAGATAAATTTTATTCGAGAAGTCATTTTCCAAACATGACTTCTCGAAAATTCTTCTTACAAATCATCGAAGAAATAAATTTCCGTAAAAATTAGTAGAGGCGTATGGCATACGCCTTTTTACGTCTATATCGGGGTGTTTACTATACGCCTCCACCAACATGGTTAAGAACATATCATTCATTGCATTTTTAATTTTAGCAGCTTTTTCATTACAAGGACAAGTTGTGACCGATTCTACGGCTGAAAAAATGTTATTGTATCAACGCAATAATGGCGGTTTCCCGCAGCCCCACGGTGACCCAATTAAATACGAATTACCCATTTCTGGTAAATTAAAAGCCACTTTGTTAGCTGAAAAACCATTATTGGATGCCACTATCGACGATCAAGCAACTACTCGGGAGATAAAGGGTCTGGCGAGTGCTTATCAGAAAACGCAAAACCCAGTTTATTTAAAAGCCGTTGAAAGTGGTATTAAATATTTATTAAATGCCCAAAATTCAGCGGGAGGTTGGGGACAGTTTTATCCCGATTCGAGTGGTTATCACAAACATATTACGTATAACGATAACGCCATGATTGACGTAATGTGGGTTTTAAAATATGCTGCTGAATGTTCAAATAATTTTGAAAAAATTGATAAATCGCTCTCGCAAAAGGCAAAAATTACCGTCGAAAAAGGCATAAAATGTATTTTGAATACGCAGTTTATCCAAAACGGAAAATTGACGGCTTGGTGCGCTCAACACGACTGCCAGACCTTGAAACCTGCCAAAGCCAGAATGTTTGAATTGCCTTCTCTTTCGGGCAATGAAAGTGTGGGGATTATTCGATTTTTAATGACGATAGAAAACCCTTCTCCCGAAATTCAAAACTCCATTAATACCGCCGTAACTTGGTTGGAATCCGTAAAAATTGTGGGCATTAAAATCAAAGATATCACCGATGCAAGTCAGCCAAAAGGCAAAGACCGAATTGTGGTAGAAGACCCCAATTCAACGGTTTGGGCAAGATTTTACGACCTTGAAACGGGAAAACCTTTCTTCACAGGACGGAATAGTATTCCTAAAAACACCTTAGCAGAAATTGAAAATGAAAGACGGGTTGGGTATGCTTATTATGGTACTTGGCCTAAAAATTTAGTAGAAAAAGAGTATCCAAATTGGGTAAAAAAATGGCGTAAATAATATCCTTATGTGAGTGATTAAAATAGATGTAATAATACCGTAAATATCAACTTTCATGTAGTAGAGTACAGGACGGTTTGGGGTAGAAGTCTTTTTACTTTTGATGAATAAATATAACTTATTCAAGAAACATGATATTTTATCTCGCTTCTTAATCATCCGAAAACGACAAAATAATATCGTAATAATGAAAAAACACATATTCTTATTTTTTGCTTTCTTTACTCATGTTACGTTACTTTTTTCTCAACGAAATGTAACGAATGCCAATGATTCTAATACACCACTTCACCTGCTAAAACCAGATTATCCAATTGCTTACGGAATTCCTAAAACAGAAGAGATAAAAGTCGTTTTAGACAAAATTCATCATTATCTTAATGAAGTAACACCAGCCGAATTCATTAATTCAAAAACGGGCGAAACCCTTACTGATTTATCTAAAATCGACGAAAATACCGCTTTAAAGAAAGGTGATTATAGAATTGTGAGTTATGAATGGGGCGTTACTTACGGTGCAATGTTGCTGGCAAGTCAAGCTACGGGAGATAATCGTTTCAAAGAATATTCTGAAAAACGCCTGCAATTTATCGCCAATGCCGCACCATATTTCAAAAAAACAACCGAAAATCACGCCGATTGGGGAACAAAAGGACCTTTGAAAGGATTGTTGACTCCTCACGCATTGGATGATTGTGGAGCCATGTGCGCCGCCATGATTAAGGCCTCTCGAAATGGAAGTAAAGCCAATTTTCGTCCATTAATTGATTCACACATCGACTATATTTTGAATAAGGAACATCGTTTGAAAGATGGTACTTTAGCAAGAAATCGTCCGCAACCAAATTCAGTTTGGTTAGATGATATGTTCATGGGAATTCCCGCTTTAGCACAAATGGGAAAACTCACTGGCGAAGCAAAATATTACGATGAAGCTGCTCGTCAAGTGTTGTCTTTTTCTAAAAAAATGTTCAACAAAGACAAGAACGTATATATGCACGGTTGGATTGAAGGCATGACTGAACATCCACAATTTCACTGGGCGAGAGCCAACGGCTGGGCCATTCTTACCAAAGTTGAATTATTGGAAGTTTTACCAGAAAATCACCCCGCTCGTCCCGAGATTTTGGCCTTATTGAAAGCCCATGTAAAAGGCTTGGCGGGTTACCAGTCGGGTTCGGGTTTTTGGCATCAATTACTCGACCGTCAAGATTCATATCTTGAAACTTCGGCTACGGCAATTTATACGTTTGCCATTGCTCGTGCTATCAATCGTGGTTGGATAGACGGGCTTGCTTATGCTCCAATGGCACTTTTAGGCTGGAATGCCGTAGCTACTAAAATTAACGATGCTGGTCAAGTTGAGGGTACTTGCGTTGGAACAGGCATGGGTTTTGACCCCGCTTTTTATTACCACCGTCCAATAAGTCCATTCGCTGCTCACGGTTATGGCCCAGTTATTTTAGCGGGTTCGGAGATAATTAATTTATTGAAAAACAAGAAATTTGAGATAAACGATAGTTCGGTTCAGTTGCTACAAAAATGAAAAAACTTCTCTTCTTGATTGGGTTAATGACTCATTATTCATTTGCCCAAGTGCCTCAAAAGTTCAATTTTGGAATATCAGATAAAAAAGGCTTTGTAACCATTAGCCCAGCGCAACTATATACCTCAGCCAAACCTTTTGGGTATGTTAAAGGTACAAATAATCATTTTTTTACCCTCGATTTACCCGCAGGAAATTATGATGTAACGATGTATTTGGGAAGTAAAAATGAAGCCACTGAAACAACGATTAAAGTTGAAAATCGAAGATTGGTTCTTGAAAAAATACAAACTCACAAAGGAGAAATTATCAAAAAAATATTCACAGTTAATCTTAGAAATGCTAAGATTAATGAGACAAAAAGTATTAAATTAAAACCCCGAGAACTGACTTATTTACATTGGGATAATCAGTTGACTTTTGAGTTTTGTGGAAAAAATCCTATCGTGCAATGTATCGAAATCAAACCTAATAATAAAGCAATTACGGTATTTTTAGCAGGAAATTCTACCGTGGTTGACCAAGTTGCAGAACCATTTACGGCTTGGGGACAGATGATTCCTCGGTTTTTTGAACCGTATAAAATTGCCATTGCTAATCATGTAGAATCGGGAGAGTCATTGAAGAGTTTTGTGAGCGAAAATAGGTTAGAAAAAGTGTTTTCTCTCATGAAAAAAGGGGATTATTTATTTATCGAATTTGCTCATAATGACCAAAAAATCAAGGATTTTCGACCATTCTTTGAGTATAAAAATTTATTAAAAGAATATATTTTTAAAACTCGTGAAAAAGGTGGAATTCCAGTTTTAGTAACCTCGATGCACCGTAGGAATTTTGACTCATCGGGGCAAATTGTCAACACACTGGGCGATTTTCCAGAAGCAATGCGACAAACGGCTAAAGAGGAAAATGCACCATTGATTGATTTGAATGCCATTAGTAAAACTCTGTGGGAAAGTATGGGAGTAGAATCGTCTAAAAAAGCCTTCGTTCATGTTCCCTCAGAAACGTACCCGAACCAAGAAAAAGCCATTGCTGATGATACCCATTTTAGTAATTACGGAGCTTATCAATTGGCAAAATGTATGATTGAGGAAATGAGAAAAATACAATTACCAATTGCCAAATACTTACAAGCAACCTCCACTTTTGACCCCCATCAACCCGATGATTGGCAAACGTGGAATTTTCCCGCAAGTCCTGCAATGCCCGTGATAAAACCAGATGGAAATTAGTGATGGTTCAACAAGGATTTATACTAAAACCAAGAGTTAATTCCCCTATAAATCATCAAAGAACTATTCTTTTAAAGTGTTTTAGAATATCCAACTATGTGTCGTAAAGACACTAATAATTTATATTTTCACCCAAATTCAATTATCAAAAAATGACTAAAAATTTACTACAATGGATGCTGTTAGGATTTTCCCTCTTATTCTCTCAAGGGCTTCTGGCTCAAGAGTTGAAAGGAACGGTTACTTCAGCAGATAAAAATGAGGTTTTACCGGGCGTAAACGTCATTATCAAAGGAACAACCGTTGGTACCACCACCAATTCGAATGGTGTTTTTACCATCAAAGTAACAAACCCAAAAGCCACGTTGGTTTTATCGTCGGTGGGTTTTGTCAAGAAAGAAATTTCGGTTAATGGACAAACACAGTTAAATATTACGCTACAACCCGATGAAATGAGTTTGTCGGAAGTGGTGGTGGTGGGTTACGGCGAAGTAAAGCGCAATAACTTAACGGGTGCGGCAGCAAGTTTATCCGCAAAAGACATCGAAGACCGTCCAATTTCTCGTTTAGAAAATGCTTTGGCGGGACAATTACCAGGGGTAGATGTGCGCACAAACTCGGGTGAACCAGGAGGAGATATTCAGATTCGGGTGCGTGGAGCGGGTTCAATCAACTCTTCCAATGACCCTTTGTATGTAATTGATGGCGTGCCAGTGGATGATATTAGAGGTTTGAATCCTGGTGATGTAAAATCAATTGACGTATTGAAAGATGCAGCTTCGGCAGCAATTTACGGTTCTCGTGGTTCGAATGGTGTGGTGATTATTACCACCAAAAGAGGCAATAAAGGTAAATTAAATATCCAATTTAATGTTACCAAAAGTGTCATGCAGAAGGAAGGGAAAATTGACATGATGAATCCTGAACAATGGATTCAACAACGAAAAGAAGGCGTTGATGAATCGTGGGTTACTCGTGGTGTTTCATTGAAAAAAGACTATAAAGCAACTGATACACAAGCATTTAGAGCTTCTGAATTGGCGATTCCACTTTCTACGCCCAACACAACTTATATGTACGATCCAAAATGGGCGTATGGCAAAGATAGTTTGGATTATGTGGATTGGAATCAAGCGTTTTTTGGCAACACGGGTATTTTAGATAATTATAATTTAGCTGTTTCGAGTGGAACGGATAATATGAATTTTAGCATTTCTGGAAGTTATATCAACCAAACGGGGATTGTCGCAAATACAGGCTATAAAAGAGGAACTTTACGGGCAAATATTGATGCTAAAATCAATAATTACCTCAAATTCGGTTTGACGCTCGCTCCTTCAATTGAATGGTTAAATGGATCGGGTGCAGTAGATGGAAAGGATAATACGGCAATGCAAGCCATTCAAGAGCCGCCAATTAGTCCACTGGGCGTAGGTTTTTATGCAGGCGCTCAACCTTATCCTACTTATCCGTGGTCGGGAAGATATTGGAGTCCCATTGCTCAATTGGAACGTATTCAAACGAATGGTACTCGTAATCGCCTAAATGCCAATGCTTATTTGGATGTTAGCCTGGCTAAATCATTGAGCCTTAGAATATTGGGAGGGATGGATAATAACTCATTTTTAAATGACCGTTGGCAACCGACGAATGCCATCAGAGATTGGTCAACGGTGCCTTATGCTGGTTATTCGTCAGTTTCTACCAGAACAGAAACTTTTGGCTTTCGTTATTTGGGACAAGCAACGCTTAATTATTCAAAACAAATCAAAAATCACAATATCGTAACTTTATTAGGTTATTCGGTTGAAACAACGAACGGTTCGGGAAGTATTCAAACAAATACTCGTTTCCCAAATGACTGGTCGAATCTCTTTGACCAAACATCTTCTACGGTTTCTACGTCAAGTATTTCTGCCGATAAAACGGCTTTGCTCTCGTATTTTGGACGAGTTCAGTATGATTTTAAGGATAAATATCTATTCTCAGCGAGTTTAAGAAGAGATGGCTCTTCAAAATTTGGGGCGGACAATCAATGGGGGATTTTCCCAGCGGCTTCGGTAGCTTGGAAAGTTTCACAGGAAAGATTTATGCAAGGTATTGGCTTCATCTCTGACCTAAAATTGCGTGCCAGTTATGGTATTTCGGGCAATAATCGTATCCCGTCTAACGCTCAATTTGCTTTACTGAGTACCGCTAATTATCCCCTTAACAACCTCATTTATTCGGGCTATGCCCCAGGTTCATTCGAGAACCGTAATTTAGGTTGGGAAACCAATACGAGTTATAATGCAGGATTAGATTTTGGTCTTTTCGGAGGACGCATTCAAGGCTCACTTGATTATTATACTCGTACCACCACCGATTTATTGTTAAGAGCTCCTGTTTCATCTTTAACAGGTTTTACGTCGAGTTGGCAAAATGTGGGGGATATTCTTAACAAAGGAATTGAACTTAATTTGAATACTAAAAATGACATCGGACAAGTGCATTGGATGTCAACGATTAATGCGTCTTACAACACCAATCAGGTAATTCGGATTGGTTACGATAATACGCCAATTGCTTCTGGTTTCTCTGGTTTAACTTCTATAATTGAAGTAGGACAACCTTTATTTGCCTTCAAATTATATGATGTAATTGGAGTGTATAAAAATCAAGCGGATGTGGATGCAAGTCCAAAAATGGCTAAAACTGTTCCTGGAGATTCAAAATATCGTGATGTAAATGGTGACGGTATCATTGACAATAATGACCGAGTTATCAAAGGCAATCCGCAAGCACCCTTTGCTTTTGGTTTTAGAAACGATTTTTCATACAAAAAATTCTCACTTTCAGTATTGATGAACGCCCAATTAGGCGGTATGATTTACTCAATGATTGGTCGATCAATTGACCGTCCAGGCATGGGGTATTTGTATAACAAATTGGCGAAATGGGAAAATCGTTGGAAATCTGCCGATAGCCCCGGTGATGGTATGACCCCAAGTATGCTTGCCACTACGGGAGCATATTATGACACTCGTTGGTTGTATAGTTCTGATTATCTGAGAGTTAAAAATATCACATTCGGCTATACTATTCCAAAACAAAAATGGTTTACTGCTGCTCGTGTATTTATTTCAGTCGAAAATGCTTTTATCTGGCACAACTACGCTGGAGGTTATACCCCCGAAGCAGCCAATAACGAAGGCGGTGATTACGGTGGATACCCTCAAGCAAAAACCTTCTCATTGGGTCTTAACTTGAACTTGTAAATTTTTAGGTAAAATAAAAAGTATGTGGCAAAAATTAGGTTGTCTAACGGTTTTAGGGTTTTGGCGTATCGCATACGCCCATTGGTATATGTATATTGTAACTGGGCGTATGCGATACGCCACTACCGCCAAAACGGACAGGCAGTCTAATTCAAAAATAGAAAAAATCATGAAAAAGATATTAATAATAATCACTGGGCTATGTTTCGGATTGACCTCTTGCAAAGAAGACCTCATCCAAATTACGCCCCTTACTAATAATACAGCCAACGATTTTTACGTAGATGAGTACCAACTCAACCAAGCTACGTTATCAATTTATAACGCTTATAACACCGTTCCAGTAAGTTCAAACTGGTATTTATCGGAAGTTCGTGCTGATAATACTCGTGAAATTAATAGTGGTGGTGCTCAAAGAGATTGGGCTGATATTGGTTTGTTTCAAGCATCCTCGCAAACGGGTGCTTTACAAACGGCTTGGACGAATTTATATTCGGTGATTTATCGTTCGAATATTCTTTTGGAAAAAAGCACAAAATTTAAAAGTGCTCTTGCCCTTCAAATGCAAGCAGAAGCTCGTTATTTTAGAGGTTTAGCTTATTTCGACTTAGTTCGTTTTTGGGGTGATGTGCCATTAGTTACCACAATACTTTCGATTAATGATGCCAAAATTACGGTAAGAACGCCTCGTGAGGAGGTTTACAAAAAAATCGTTGATGACCTTCAACAAGCAAGTCAGATTTTACCAGAAACATACACCGCAGTTGATAAAGGCAGAGCAACAAAATACGCTGCCAAAGCAGTGTTGGCTCGGGTTTATTTAACAATGGCAGGATTTCCACTCAAACAAGCCAATAAATTAGATTTAGCGAAAAAAGAATTAGCCGATATCATTGCTCAAGAAGCTAAATATTTTACTTTCCCTGCTACGTACAAAGACCTTTTCACCATAGCTGGTAAAAATAAATCTAATGTATTTGAGGTTCAATATATTTCGGGAGGAACAGGTTTAGGGAATCAAGTTCCTGCAGTTCAAGCGTTTCAATATCCTTCACAATGGTCTGCTTTTCAACCAATTGATGGTTTTGACGGTGAGCCAGATCCAATTTTAGTTGCTGCTTATGGTAAAACGGATGTTCGCAAAGTAGCTACGTTAGATTCAGGTTACACAGATACAAAAACACTTGCTAAATCGGGGAGAGTTCAGTTTACTAAATTCTTGGAAAAAGGCTCAACGTTACCAACAAACAACCGAGATTATGCGACTAATTTCCCCGTTGTACGTTACAATGATGTTTTGTTAATGTACGCTGAAATCTTAAACGAACAAGGTTTATTGACGGATGCCAATGTTGTGTTAAATCGGGTTCGCACGTTTGCAAAAGCTACGGTAATTGCGCCAAAAACACAGGCAGAATTTCGTTTGGCCATGGAACAGGAACGCCGTTTAGAGTTTGCCGCCGAAGGTTTACGTTGGCATGATTTAGTACGCACAGGAAGAGCCATAGAAGTAATGAACGCTTTTGCGCAAATATATTCTATCAAATTGGCAAAACCGATTAATGAAAATGACCTCATTTTCCCCATTCCATTAAACGAAATGAATATTAACCCTGGTTTCTGGAAACAAAATGCGGGCTATAATTAAGTACACTGTGTAATTAGTTTTCTGATTGGGGAACTTCCCGAAAGTTATTTCTACTTTCGGGAAGTTGAATTCTCTGAAAGAACTTTCGAGAAGTTGAAATAACAAATTAAATAATGTAGTTAACTTTTCAAAATAGTACATAATAATAAAATTGGGATTTTTTACATAACCCCGACAGCGGTTTTAAAACCCTGTCGGCGGTTAATGTTTCAACAAATCAACAAATTGATGAACCTAAAACTATTTATATTCCTACTGCTTTCTTCCTTTTTTTGCTTCTCCCAACGGTATATGGAAAACCTTAATCGAGGATTAGTAGCCGTGCGGACAAGTCCAAATCAAATATTTTTGACTTGGCGATTATGGGGTACAGAACCCACTACAACCACTTTTAATGTTTACCGAGACGGTAAAAAAATAAACACTACGCCTTTAGCTATTACCACTAACTTCATTGATAGTTCAGAAAATACAGGTATTTACACGGTGCGAGCTGTCGTAAATAATATTGAACAAAAAGACTCCGAAAAAGCAGAAGTTTGGGAGCAACAATATTTAGATATTCCGCTGAAAGCTCCCACAGGTGGCACAACGCCCGATGGCGTAGAATACACTTATAACGCCAATGATTGTAGCGTGGGCGATGTGGATGGCGACGGCGAATATGAGATAATTTTGAAATGGGATCCTTCAAATGCGAAGGATAATTCTCAAAAAGGGTATACGGGCAACGTTTATTTGGATGCTCTTAAAATGGATGGAACGCACTTATGGCGTATTGATTTAGGTAAAAATGTTCGTGCTGGAGCGCATTACACACAATTTATGGTCTATGATTTTGACTCTGATGGCAAAGCAGAAATCGCTTGTAAAACTGCCGATGGAACAATTGATGGAAAAGGAAAACTCATTGGCGATAATAAAGCTGATTATCGTACAACAACAGGTTACGTACTTTCTGGTCCTGAATTTTTGACAATTTTCAATGGACAAACGGGCGAAGCAATGGCAACAACCGATTATTTGCCCGCCCGAGGAACGGTTGAAAGTTGGGGAGATAATTACGGAAATCGAGTGGATAGATACATTGCCGCTATTGCGTATTTAGACGGTCAACGCCCGAGTATTGTGATGGGGCGAGGTTATTACACTCGTTTAGTAAGAGCCGCTTGGGACTGGCGTGATGGAAAACTAACTTCTCGTTGGGTTTTTGATAGTGATAATAACAACAAAAATTACGAATACCAAGGCAATCACCAAATGACGGTGGGCGATGTAGATGGCGACGGCAAAGACGAAATTTTTAACGGAAGTAGTGCCATTGATGATGACGGAAAAGGATTATACGAAAATCATTTGGGACACGGCGATGCACTCCACATGACCGATATGGACCCCGACCGTGAAGGCCAAGAAATCTGGCAGTCGCACGAAAGCCCTTCGAAGTATGGTGCTTACGGACTCGAATTTAGAGATGCAAAAACGGGCACGCCACTTTGGGGCGTTGATGGTGAAAATAAAGACGTTGGACGAGCTTTGGCCATTGATATTGACCCACGTTATAAAGGATATGAATGTTGGGGAGCGGTTGGAAACTTATACGATTGCAAAGGAAATCAAATTGGTACCGCCAAGCCTTCGATGAATTTTGCGGTGTGGTGGGATGCCGACCTTTCTCGTGAATTATTAGACGGAAATCATATTGATAAATGGGATTATTTGAACGGAAAATCTAACCGAATTTTAACGGCAACGGATTATTCTTCCAACAACGGAACGAAGTCAACACCAAGTTTGAGTGCGGATATTTTGGGTGATTGGCGAGAGGAAGTAATTCTTAGAAAATCCGATAATACTTCGCTGAGAATATTTACAACTACCATTCCCGCAACGAATCGTATTTATACGCTCATGCACGACCCACAATATCGGGTGGCAATTGCTTGGCAAAATTCGGCTTATAATCAGCCACCGCACCCAAGTTTTTATTTGGGCGATGGTATGAAAAATCCACCAAAACCTAATATTCAGTTAGTCGCTAAAGAAAGTTCGCAAGTGGTAACGGGTGCGGAAGAAAATATTACGCATACGGCAACGGTATTTCCAAATCCTTCTAAACATTCATTTCAATTACGAATGGAAGGCAATTTTACTTATTCAATTATTACAATGGATGGTAAAAAAGTAGAAACAAATAACTGTAAAGATGAATGTGAAATCGGGGCTAAAATACCGAATGGAAGTTATTTCATTCAAATAGAATCAAAACAAGGAAATGATTCTTTGAAGATTGTGAAAGAGTAGATTGTTTAAGTGATATTTTTTGTACCACAGACTTTAGTCTGTGAATAGCAATATTAAAGTCTGTGGTACGAAATAAATAATCTTTTAAAATTATGAAGAAACAAATGTATTTCAAAACCCTCAGCATTGGGCTAATAATTATGGCATTAAGCATCCATT
>JBBAKY010000031.1:0-4287 GCA_040403295.1 Arcicella sp. | reverse complement strand
ATGTATTTCAAAACCCTCAGCATTGGGCTAATAATTATGGCATTAAGCATCCATTCGTATGCGCAAAATATGCCTAAAAAAGCAGAAGTGTTAAAAGCTATTAGCGCTGCCAATAACTATTTCATGACCGAATGGTCAGATGTAAGTAAGCCGATTTATTCGCCCGATAAAACCCGTCCAAGTAATATTTGGACTCGTGGGGTTTATTACGAAGGATTGATGGCACTTTACAAAGTTGATAAGCAAAAACGTTATTACGATTACGCCGTTGCTTGGGGAGAAGCCCACAAATGGGGACTCCGAAACGGAACAAAAACCCGCAATGGCGATGACCAATGTTGCGGACAAACGTACATGGATTTGTATTTGATTGACCCAAAACCAGAGCGTATCAAAGACATCAAAGCGTGCATTGATAATATGGTTAATAGCGAGAAAAAGGACGATTGGACTTGGATTGATGCTTTACAAATGGCAATGCCCGTTTTTGCACAATTGGGCTTAATTTATAAAGACGACCGCTATTACGAAAAAATGTACGAGATGTACATGCACACCAAAAACGTGCAGGGCGAAAAAGGTTTATACAATCCGACGGAAGGGCTTTGGTACAGAGATAAAGATTTTGACCCGCCTTACGTAACGCCTGCGGGCAAAAGTTGCTACTGGTCACGTGGGGATGGTTGGGTCGTTGCGGCATTGGTTCGAGTATTGGATATTATGCCAAAAAATGCTCCTCATCGTGCAGAATACGAGAAAACGTATTTGGAAATGATGAAAGCCTTAGTGCCATTGCAGCGTGCCGATGGATTTTGGAACGTGAGTTTAAAGGATGAAACGGATTTTGGAGGGAAAGAATTAACGGGAACTGCACTATTCACTTACGGCATGGCTTGGGGAATTAATAAAGGTTTGCTTAGAAAAAAAACCTACAAACCAATTGTTGCCAAAGCCATGAATGCCATGTTGAAAGATTGTGTGCATCCAAACGGATTTTTGGGTTACGTGCAAGGAACGGGTAAAGAACCCAAAGATGGACAACCTTTATCGTTTGAAAAAGTACCTAACTTCGATGATTTTGGTGTTGGCTGTTTCCTTTTAGCGGGTGCGGAGGTTTATAAAATGAAGTAAAATAACATAACCATGAAAAAATATATTTTCTTGATTTTAAGCTGTGTATGCTTAATTAGTGCCAAGCAAAAATCTAAACCAACGCTTTATATTATCGGTGATTCAACCGTGAAAAATGGCTCTGGAAAAAGTTCGGATGGGCAATTTGGATGGGGAACCCTTATCCATGAACATTTTGATACGACTAAAATTCATATCGAAAATCACGCCATTGGTGGCAGAAGTAGCCGTACTTTTTTGACGGAAGGACGTTGGGAGAAAATCTTGAAAAATCTCAAAAAAGGGGATTTTGTCATGATGCAATTTGGACATAATGACGGCGGTGCCATCAACGACACCACCAGAGCCAGAGGAACAATCAAAGGAACGGGCGATGAAACCCAAGAAATTGATAATATGCTCACGAAAAAGCATGAAATCGTGCATTCTTACGGTTGGTATATGCGAAAATACATCAACGAAACCAATGAAAAAGGAGCTACGGCCATTGTGTTTTCACCCGTGCCTCGCAATGTTTGGAAAGACGGTAAAATTCCGAGAGACGGCTACACCAAATGGGCGGTAGAATCGGCTCAAACAGCAGGGGCATTTTTTGTGGATTTGAATGAATTGGTTTCGGTAAAATATGAATTATCAAGCGAAGCAAAACTGAAAGCAGATTTCTTCCCGATTGACCATACGCACACCAATTATGCAGGAGCAAAACTCAATGCTACAACGGTAGTAGAAGGCGTAAAAACTTTGAAAGATTGCAAAATCAACCAATTTGTATTGACCGAAAAGCAAATTGAAAAACGTAAAAAAGAAGTTCTAGTGATTGAAACGGGTTCTGTCTTTCCAATGCCAAATTCGTGGATTGATAAAGATACTGGTCATAAATTGGTGCGTTTATCGAGCGTAGAAGGCAATAATGCAAGTTTTTACTTTCACAATAATCCATTTTTGGCCGAAAAAGACGGTGACTTAATGGCTTTTTACAATAGCACGCCCGAAGGGAAAATGTTGTATTCGGTCAATCTGAAAACGTTGGAGAATAAACCACTGACTAACCGTAGTAAAATTGGTGGTGAAATATTTGCTCCCAAACGGGGCGAGTTATTTTTTCAACGAAAAGACAGCGTTTTTGCCACGTCAATTGTTACACAAAAAACTCGTTTGGTGTATGTTTTTCCTGCTGATTTCAAGGGTTCGATTGCCACGATAAATGCCGATGAAAAAATCTTGGCGGGTGGTCAAAAAGAAGGAGATACGGAGAGAGAAATTTTGAAGAATTTTCCCGAGAAAAAAGACTTTTTTGATAGAATTTTTGATGCTAAAATTCCCAATACGCTTTTTACGGTAAATATTGAAACGGGTGAATTGAAGAAAATTCACAAAGAAAACACTTGGTTGGGACACATTCAGTTTGTTCCTCAAAATCCAAATATGTTGATGTTTTGTCACGAAGGGCCTTGGCATAAAGTGGATAGAATGTGGACAATTGACATTCAAAATCAGCAAGTAAAATTGATGCACAAAAGAAGTGTGGAAATGGAAATTGCGGGACATGAATTTCCGAGTTGGGACGGCAAAACGATTTGGTTTGATTTACAAATTCCGAAGGGGCAAACCTTTTATTTGGCAGGAACAAATATTGAAACGGGCATAGAAAAACGCTTTCAAATGCAACGTGATGAGTGGTCGATTCACTTCAATATTTCACCACACCAAACGCTTTTTGCGGGCGATGGGGGCGATCCTGGACAAGTTGCTAAAGCCAAAGATGGACAATGGATTTATCTTTTTAGTCCCGAAGGTGATGTGTTAAAATCAGAGAAATTGGTGAATATGAAGCATCACGGGTACAAATTTGAGCCAAATGTGCATTTTTCACCCGATGGCAAGTGGATAATTTTCAGAGCTAATTTTGAAGGCAGAGAACAAGTATATGCCGTTGAAATTGCCAAGAAGTAAGTTCTGTCTAATTCGCACAACTAACGCTGGCTGGGTTTTGAGCCAGCCAGCGTTAAAACTTGACTTTTGTACATTCCAGAACAAACTAATTCAACTAACAACTTTTGTACAACCATACCGTATCTTTGTACAAAATGCTCAATACTCCCCTCCAAATTCTTTATCGTGACGTACATCTCGTTGCCATCAATAAGCCCCACAATTTACTGGTGCATCGTTCGCCCATTGCGGCGGATGAAAGCGTTTTTGCGTTACAATTACTCCGTGACCAACTCAATTGTTGGGTAAATCCTTGCCATCGAATTGATAGAAAAACGGGCGGCGTTTTGCTGTTTTCTTTATCGAAAGAAGCCGACAGAGCCATGCAAATGAAGTTCGAAAATCGTCAATGTGATAAAAAATACTTGGCCTTGGTCAGAGGATATTTGCCAGCCGAAGGTACCGCCGACCGACCCTTAGAAAACGAGAAAGGGGTGATGAAAGATTCCATTACGCATTATCGTTGTTTGCAACAAATTGAATTGGATATTGAAGTGAGTCGTTACCCAAAATCAAGGTATTCTTTGGCGGAAGTTATTCCTGAAACGGGCCGAATGCACCAAATCAGAAGGCATTTTGCGCAATTACGACATTATTTAATTGGCGATAAAGCGTACGGAGATTGTAAACATAATAAGATGTTTGAGGAAAATTTTGATTTAAATACCATGCTACTTCACGCCCGAGAATTGAGTTTTGAACACCCTTTTACGCAAGAAAATGTTACGATAATTGCTCCACTTCACGAGGAATTTTCCACAATATTAGAAAAGATAGGAATGGATTCTTCCAATTTTTAATGCATTTAACCCAATAATTATCAGTATATTTATTGCTAAAATAACATCCTTTAGTAAAATGGAAACCGTATCCACTAAATTGAGAAGAATACGAGAAATATTCGGTTACAGCCAAGAATACGTGGCTGAACGTATGGGTATTTCACAGCCAGCTTATTGGCAAAAAGAAAATGGGAAAAGAATGCCTTCCGATGAACGTTTTGAACAAATCGCTGAATTGTATCATTTGACGCTGGAAGATTTAAAATACGGAGAGATTAATTCGGTTTTAATTTAAGTGCATGAGTTGCAAATTGAAATTTTGAAAAAGAAAATACCAGTTGGTATCTCATAAAAAAATCCACAAATACTTGTGGATTTTTTT
>JBBAKY010000030.1:0-33955 GCA_040403295.1 Arcicella sp. | reverse complement strand
ACGGAAAGGTCTGCCTTGAAATTGGTAGGTTAATTGTTCGTGGTCAAAACCTAAAAGATGTAAAATAGTAGCTTGGAGATCGTGGACGTGGGTTTTTCCTTTTACACCTGCATAACCTAATTCGTCCGTTTCGCCGTGGGTGAAGCCTTTTTTTACGCCTCCACCTGCCATCCAAATGGTATATGCTTCGGGATGATGATCTCTGCCCATGAAGGGGGCGGGTTTGTTGTCTCGGTTTTCTTGCATGGGCGTTCTGCCGAATTCTCCGCCCCAAACCACGAGCGTATCTTCCAATAATCCCCGTTGTTTTAGGTCAATCAAAAGTGCTGTCATCGCTTGGTCGGTTTCTCGGCATTTAGTGCGTAAACCAATTTCCAAAGCCTCCGAAGCATTTGAGCCGTGGGTGTCCCAACCCCAATCGAATAGCTGAATAAATCGGGTGCCATTTTCAACTAACTTTCTGGCTAACAGGCAGTTATTTGCAAAAGATGCTTTACCAATAGTCGTACCGTAAAGGTTATGAATGTAGGCAGGTTCTTTGGAAATATCCATTACTTCGGGTACTTCGGCTTGCATTCTGAACGCCATTTCGTACTGTGAAATGCGGGTTAAAATCTCGGGGTCTTCAAAGGTTTCATATTCTCTTTGATTGATTTCGTTGATGGCATTAATTGCTTCGTGGCGAATATCCCGAGAAATTCCTTTGGGATTATTGATGTATAAAACAGGTTCACCATCCGACCGACACTGAACGCCTTGATAAACGGAAGGCAAAAAGCCACTTCCCCAAATACTCTTACCTGCCTCTGGATATTTGCCACCCGATGTCAAAACGATAAAACCTGGCAAGTTTTCATTCTCTGAACCCAAGCCATAAACTGCCCATGAACCCATCCCTGGGCGACCCAATCTGGCACTGCCCGTGTGCATGAATAACTGGGCAGGTGCGTGATTAAATTGCTCGGTATGCATGGCTTTCAGAAACGTCACTTCATCGACAACGCTCTGAAAATTAGGCAGATAGTCCGACACCCAAGCCCCTGATTGTCCTCTTTGGGCAAATTGTCCTTGCGAGCCTAACATCTTTGGAATACCCCTGATAAAAGCAAAAGTTTTACCTTCTAAAAATGATTGGGGACAGTCTTTACCATGCCATTTTTGGAGTTCTGGTTTAAAATCAAAAAGCTCTAATTGCGAAGGCGAACCTGCCATGTGGAGGTAAATTACGCTCTTGGCTTTACCCGCAAAATGGGGTAATTTTGGAGCATAAGGATTAGTAATAATATCTTTTTTATCCGACAAACACCCCATCATCGACCCCAACGCCATCATGCCCATACCCGTACCGCAGGTCTGCAAAAAATGACGACGTTTTAGGAGTTGATGAGATTTTTCGTTGGCTTCTTGGATTGGAGACATTGGATTTATTTTTTTGTGTTATTCACTTCTTTTAAACATCCCTTTGCCATTCATTGCGAAGGTTTTGTAAATATTTATTATTTTCTCTTTCTGTTCCTTACTCGAATTTTTAGATGCTCCACGTAAACGTAGAGAGGGTTTTTCTGTTTTGACATGTTTCTCTAAATACGGCTCAACGTTCAATATTTTTGATTTTCTTACTAACTGATTCATATTCTTTTGATTGTTAGATTCAAATCATAAAACTTCTTACCCCTTCACTGCTTCGTCACAAATTCATCCAAATTAATAATCGCATTAGCAACAACTGATAATGCTGCTAATTCTGGTTTTGAATTATCCTTCAGATATGCCTTTATTTCCTTCGGATTTTTCTTAAAATTTTCTAAAGATAATTTATACAGGTTTACCAAAGCCTTTAAATCTTTAGGATTAGGCTCGTGTTGCAAGGCGGATTGATAACACATAATTATCTTATTTTCAGAATTTTGTGTTGTTGAAAATGCTTTTTTTGCTAAATAATTAGATGCCTCCACAAAAACAGGGTCGTTCAATAAGACTAAGGATTGCAAGGGCGTATTGGTTCTAATTCTACGGGCAACGCAAACTTCTCTACTCGGAGAATCAAAATTAAACATGGATGGATAAGGCCCCGTTCTGCGAGCAAATGTATAAATTGCTCTCCGATATTGGTCTTCTCCTTCCGATTGTTTGTAATTCAAATTACTATTCACCGCCGCCCAAACGCCATCGGGTTGGTAGGGCATTACGGGTTTTCCGTACATTTTTTTACTCAATAAACCACTCACCGCCAACGTTTGGTCACGCACTTGTTCTGCCGATAATCGCACCCTCGGGCCTCTTGCCAAAAAGTGATTGGCAGGGTCTTTTTCAAACAATTCCCGACTCCCGATGGATGATTGTCGATAGGTGGCAGACATAACTATTTCCTTCAAAATTGACTTAGGTTTCCATGCCCATTCGTTCATTAATTTTACCGATAAATAATCCAATAATTCGGGATGAATGGGCTTAAATCCCTGCGTACCAAAATCTTCCAAAGTTTCAACAATCCCTACGCCAAAAATCTGTTCCCAAAAACGATTGACTACAGTTCGAGCCGTCAAGGGGTTTTTCTTATCGGTAATCCAAGCTGCCAAACCCAAACGATTTCTTGGGGCATTTTTCGGAAATGGATGCAAGGATTTTGGCACATCTGGACTGACTTCTTGTCCGTGAACCAACCAATTTCCACGAGTAAAAACATGAGTCTTGCGTTGATAATCAGGTTGAGAAGCAAGCATGATGGGCGTATTTTCAGTTTTGACTTTTACCAAATCCCAGAAGGCAGATTCATCAAAACCGTTTTTCGGGAAATCAGGCATTAACGTAAACCAAGCAACTCGAATCACATCGTCTGAACCTTGCTTTATTTTTGAATTTTTGCCAACTAAATACAAATCATGTCGTCCTGACAATGTTGGCAATTCAATAGTTTCAATGTATGTTTTCTTCTTTTCTGTAGTATCTAATCGTATGGTATTCAGCAATTTACCGTTAATTCCGCCGTCTCTAATTTCTAAAACTCCTCCCATATTTTTTACAGAATAATTCATCACAAATTGTTTCATTCTGTCCATACTAAGGTTGGGCAAACGACACGATCCATTATTTCGCAAACCAATTTCTCGACCACCCAACAGGGCAGCTTCCACAAAATTATCAGCATCGTGGGCGTGATGCCGAGGCTCTAAATATTTGGCAAAATATAACCAATCAAAGGTTTTTTCTTGGGCAGGAAGGGTTTTAATCCAAGCAGTTAAGTCATTAATTTTGGGGGTATCTTCGGCTGAAAACCTTCTTAAATTTGGGGCTTCGTCACCCGTATCTTCATCACGAGAATTATTGAAAAATGCCATAAATTTATAGTATTCTTCGTGCCTGAATGGGTCGTAGGGGTGACTATGACATTGTACGCAGGAAAAAGTTGTCCCTTGAAAAACGTCCCAAGTGGTGTTGGTTCTGTCCAAAACTGCCGCCACTCTAAACTCTTCATCAACCGTTCCCGTCTCGTCATTATTCATCGTGTTGCGGTGAAAAGCCGTGGCAATTAATTGATCATCGGTAGGATTTGGCAATAAATCGCCCGCCAATTGTTCTTTGGCAAACTGATCGAAAGGCATATTTTTATTGAATGCCCGAATCACCCAATCACGATATTCCCAAATATTTCTGGCATTGTCTTTTTGATAGCCCCGACTGTCGGAATATCGGGCTAAATCCAACCACATTGAAGCCCATTTTTCGCCAAATTGAGGAGATTTCAATAATTCATCGACCACTTTTTCATAAGCATTGGCTGAATCATCGGCTAAGAATTTGGCTACTTGTTCTGGCGTGGGAGGCAATCCGATAAGGTCTAAATAAACCCTTCTAATTAGTGTAGCTTTGGGAGCTTCTTCCGTTGGTTTTAGTCCTTCTTTTTTGAGATTTTGTAAAATAAAACGGTCAATATCATTTTTTGTCCATGAATTTCCGAAAGGCAAAAAAGAAGCAAAAAAGCCTTCTGGATTGGGTACAGACACCTTTTTAGGAGAAATATACGCCCAATGGTCGCCCCATTCAGCTCCTTCTTTTACCCAACGAGTCAGCAAATCAATCTCTTCTTTTTTCAGAGGATTGGCTCTATAAGGCATTCTTTCATCAAGGTCTTTATGGGTAAGTCGAGCAATAAAATCACTTTGCTCGGGATGAAAAGGAATGATGGCAGGTTTGCCAGATTTAGTTTTGGCAAGGGCATCAGTACGAAAAAGCAAGCTAAAACCACCAATCTTTTTTACGCCTCCGTGACAAGCAATACAATGCTTGTTGAGAATTGGTTTTATTTGGGTACTATAATCAACTTTATCGGTATGATTGCTTTCATAAAGTGATTTTACCGTCCAAAAAACGCCAATAATTGCCACGGAGATAAGTAAAAATTTTGCTTTCACAATCTAAAATTTGTTGATTAATTCAATAACAAGAAAAGACGAAAAATACTTTTTTTTACTTGAAAAACGCTAATCTGTCCTACAATCCCTTCAACAAGCGTTCCAACGCATCCGAATCTTTTACCAATACTTCACGAGCCTTTGATCCTTCAAAAACGCCCACAATTCCTGCGGCTTCCAATTGGTCAATTAAACGTCCTGCCCGATTGTACCCTAACTTTAGTCGCCTCTGTATCAACGAGGTAGAGCCTTGTTGGTGCGTTACAATGAGTCTTGCCGCTTCATCAAAAAATTGGTCACGGTTCTTAGGGTCGAAATCTGATTTATCATTCCCTGTACCTTCTGTATCACCTTCGTATTCGGGCAACATATAGGCGGTATCGTATCCTTGTTGATTACCAATAAAATCACAAATATCATCCACTTCAGGCGTATCAACG
The DNA here is from genome assembly GCA_040403295.1 of Arcicella sp. GTDB lineage: Bacteria > Bacteroidota > Bacteroidia > Cytophagales > Spirosomataceae > Arcicella. The sequence goes on along the minus strand of JBBAKY010000030.1, from coordinate 29,103 downwards.
AAAGCGCATTGCAGACGTATAATTTCCGAACCCGTAGAAAGTAACATATCTCCCATACCTACTAATTGGTCAGCGCCACCCGTGTCCAAAATTGTTCGAGAGTCAATTTTGGATGTAACTTTGAACGATAAACGAGCAGGAAAATTCGCTTTAATTGTACCCGTAATTACATTCACCGATGGGCGTTGCGTTGCTACTACCAAGTGAATTCCAATGGCACGAGCCAATTGCGCTAAACGAGCAATAGGTTGTTCAACTTCCTTGCCCGCAGTCATCATCAAATCCGCTAATTCATCAATCACCAACACAATATAAGGCATGTAATAATGTCCTTTATCCGGATTCAGACGACGATTTACGAATTTTACATTATATTCTTTCAAGTTTCTGCAACCCGCATCTTTCAATAAATTATAGCGATTATCCATCTCCATACACAAGGAATTGAGCGTATTTACTACCTTTTTTGTATCGGTAATAATTGCCTCCGCTGAGTTTGGCAACATCGCTAAAAAATGTCGTTCAATCTTATTGAAAAGCGTTAATTCTACTTTCTTTGGGTCAACCAACACGAACTTTAATTGCGATGGATGTTTTTTGTATAATAACGAAGTCAAAATCATGTTTAACCCAACGGATTTCCCTTGTCCTGTTGCCCCAGCCATCAAAAGATGAGGCATTTTGGCAAGATCGGTCATAAAGATTTCATTACTAATTGTTTTCCCCAAAACAATCGGTAAATCTGCCGTTGAACGTTGAAATTTCTCCGAACCAATCATCATCCTAACGGGAACCATTTCACGATTTTTATTCGGAACTTCAATACCAATGGTACCTTTCCCTGGAATTGGGGCAATAATACGAATTCCTAAAGCTGCCAACGAAAGAGCAATATCATCTTCTAAATTCTTAATTTTCGAAATTCTTACCCCCGCATCTGGAATGATTTCATAGAGTGTCACCGTTGGTCCAATCGTGGCTTTTATCGAAGCAATTCCAATTCCGTAGTTACCCAAAGTCTCCACAATTTTATCCGAATTGGCTTTTAATTCTTCCTGCGAAACATTTGGTTTTCCCGTATCATATTCCTTCATCAAATCCAGAGTCGGGAATTTATAGTGCGGTAAATCAAGCATTGGGTCATATAAACCAAATTTTTTCAATAATTCTTCATTAACCGCATCGCTTTCGCTCAATACAATTGGTTCATCTTCTTCCTCTTCAATTCGTTCGGGAATATCCTCGGCATTTTCGATAACTAATGAAATTTCTCCTTTTTCTGGTTTTTTATTTAGCGGTGTAGTAATGACTGGTGGTAGATAAGGTCTAAAATTCTCTTCATCAAAATTATCAACGTGGTCAATCGTTAAATCTTCCAATTCTTCTTCATTTACCTCCGTTAACTCTTCTGAAACTCTCTGAACATTTTTACTTCTTGAAACAGTATCATTCACAAAAACAGGTTCCTCTTCTTCCATTTCTTCTTGATAAGTACCTGATTCACTGGCATTTAATTTATCTGCCAATTTGCCCATCGAATCAATTCCATAATAATAAACGAAGAAAACGATTAACACAAACATGATTACCAGGATAGAAGCCCAGCCAATTACACCGTAAAGCGTTTGGTTGATAAAATAGCCAATTCCTCCACAGACATTACTTAAAGTTGCCTCCGCATCAAGCATAAATACGAAAAAACCGAAGAAACAGCTAAACCAAAACATATAGAACAACGACTGCCATGTGAGGTTTTCGAGTTCAATAAGTTCTTTTTTGAATGACAATTTATATCCTGAAACAAAAAGGACAGGAATCAACAGAAAGGCAGACCAACCCAAAAGCTCAAAAATGAGAAGATGAGCCAATTTTGCTCCGTAAAATCCAAATGGATTGGCCGTTTTTTTAATTTTAGCAACCGTATTGGTCACTTCACTTTGATCAGCTTCGCCCGTAAAAAGATGTGAAAAGAAAGAAATAAACAAAAAAATTGCGACAAACATAAACAAGATCCCAGCAATAAATCTAAATTGTTCGCTTTGAGAAAAATTCTTAAAATTAAAGTCTAAGGAGAATTGTTTGCCTTGCTTTCGTTCTTTCGGGCGGTCAGGGTTTTTAGGGATATTTTTTGCCATGGTAAGGATTATTCACAAAGTAATATAAATCAAGCAATTTGCTAATTACCAAAGTTCGTAAATTTGGAGGTGTTTTACGAGAAAATTATAAAAAATCTGCTTGGACATGAATCATAGAACAAGAATTAAAGGATTGGACACAGATAAATTTATTTTTAATCCTTGTCCAATCCTTTAATTCCGTGTTGTATAAAATTATTTCTTCAAAATAACTTTCTCCGTCTTTTTAATTTGTCCATCAACTGATATTTTTAGAAAATAAATACCATCATTTTGAGCGGTTAAATCGAAGGTGATTTCTTGATTAGTTTGGGTATTTTTTTGAGTAGAAATTCTTCTGCCAACCATATCAAAAAGCTCATAATCGCCAATTGAAGGATTTTTAACGGACAAATATCGGTTCGTAGGATTTGGGAAAACCACTAAATCAATCGGGGCTTCGTTGGCAGTAACAATAAATTTTGACGTATTTTTCAACCAACGTAATCCTCCCGTATTTGTACCAATCATGAGGTCTGGGATTTGGTCATTATTCAAATCTGCTACTGCCACATTCAATCCTCCGCCTACCTGAATTGAAGCATACTTACCCGTTAAATCATCAAAAATACTTGAGCTATCAGCGACTATTTTTACGGGATTTTGTTCAGTAATATTTTTGTAAACTTTCAAATAACCACTTCTATTTCCCATAATCAGCTCCTCCTTTCCGTCACCGTTCAAATCGGCGGCTGCCAAGGAAATATTCCCAGTAATATAGTCAGATACAATTCCGCCAAACTCCTCATTTTCAAGCGAATAGCTTGGAGACTTTACTGTCCCTGTGTTCTTATAATATTCCAATCTTCCACTTCCTTTCCCGATTAAAAGGTCTTTCAATCCATCTTTATTCAAATCAAAAAACAAAGGAGAATCGCCATTTGATAACGATTGAATTTGGGGTAAAATAACACTTTCGGCTAATTTTAAATCAAAAGCTTTTCCTTTCTGCGCATTATTTGGAAAATATCGAATATTCACGCCCGTAAATGAATTTGAAATAAACCCAAAATCATCAACTCCATCAGCATTCATATCCGTGATAAAAGGTTTTATGTCAAATAATTGAAGGCTTTTACTGATACCCAAAAAGTCAGAATTAGTTAATTCAAAAGTGCTGTTACCCTTATTTTCAAATAAATAAACATTGGCACGATAGCCAGCATCGCCCCTATTTCCTGCATTCCCGACCAATAAATCTTGGTCGCCATCGCCATCAATATCTGCAAAAACGGGGGCCGAATTTTCACCTAAATCTACCATTGTATTTTGCAAGATATTTTTCTGAATAAAACTAAAATCGGGTTTGTCATCCTTACCTTTATTTTTATAAAACCACACCGAATTCTGATAATCAACGGTTTGCAAAGCGTTATCATAACCATTGGGTGATGTTATCAAATCTCTAATCCCATCAAAATCTAAATCTTCGTAATAAATGGCTGGAAAAACGGGAAAGTTGACAGGAAAAATATCGGGATAGTTATAATTTCCACTACTAAATTTAGCTTGATTTACAGTACCCGTATTCAACAGAGAAGCCACTCTATTTTGGGTAACGTGACCATATAAAACATCCTTCAAACCATCGCCATTTAAGTCCAATAAAAGTAATGAATTTCCAGCATGTAAAATCTTTGCGCTACTTTTAGGGAAAGGATTTTCCAAAGGTTGAGGATTTTCACCACAGGGTTGATTAAAGACCATGTCATCATAATGTTCTTTTAAAAAGCCACCCCAACAATTCCCTACCCGTTTGAATTCTAACACATTAGCATTTTTATAATTTTCAAAACTATAATTTTTGTGAAAAGCGGAAAAGTTGCCAGAAGGGTCAAAAACGACAATATCCAAATCGCCATCGTTATCAATATCAGCGATTGCGGGAATATCCGTTGAACTCATATACAAGTTCAATTTCCCCGAATATCCTGTACTAAAAATGGGGTCTGCGACTAATTTAAAAGATAAATTATTGGTACTTGTATTCTGATAAACTTTGATGCCGCTTGCGGTAAAAGTAAAAATATCCTTTTCACCATCAAGATTATAGTCTCTTAATAAAATCCAGTTGTAGATTTTTGGGAATGCCGTTTCGTATTGAGGAGCATACTGCCAAAAATACTTTCCGGTATTGTCTTTTTGCGCTAAAAAAGTATAAAGTTTATTGGCAGTTCTATCAAAAACCACCAAATCTTCAACTTCGTCCTTGTCTAATTTACAGGTCGAAAATTGTGGAGCATTCAGACCTCCCGCAAAAGCATTGGGAAGTATTTGCCCATTTTGTATAATTTTCAAAGCGTTATCAAATTTGAAATTAAAATCTTGGGCATCACTAATTTCATAACTCCCCAAAAGGAGAAATATGAAATTTAGAAATAAAAATTTATGGGTAAATTTTCCTTGCATCACAATAGATTAGATTTTATGTTTTCAATCGTTTAATTTCGCAGTTAAACGAAGGTCTGACTATTTCAGACCGATAATTTGCGTAGATCAGACTATCGTCTGACCATTAGATACAAATCTTCAAAACCATAACGAAAAAAACAATGATTTCGCTTATTGATTTATACCAAAAATACAGAGAATGTTCGGGTGTTTCAACCGATACCCGCAAAATACCTTCTGATTCGATGTTTTTTGCGTTGAAAGGTCCCAATTTTAATGCAAATCATTTTGCCGAACAAGCCCTTGAAAAAGGAGCGAAATATGCCGTTGTTGATGACCCATCAGTGGTTACGAATGAACGTATTTTACTGGTTCACGATGGTTTACAAGCGCTACAAAATTTAGCCAATTTTCATGCTCAACAATTAGATATTCCGTTCATTGCCTTAACGGGTTCAAACGGAAAAACGACCACTAAAGAGCTGGTTAATAGCGTATTATCAACAAGATTTAAGACATACGCCACCCTTGGAAACCTCAATAATCATATTGGTGTGCCACTTACTATTTTAGCCATTGATGACTCAATTGAAATTGCTATCATCGAAATGGGAGCGAATAAACAAGGTGACATTAAAGAATTAGTAGAAATTTGTGAACCAACGCACGGCTTCATTACCAACATCGGGAAGGCACATTTGGAAGGTTTTGGCGGTATGGAAGGCGTGAGAAAAGGTAAAGGAGAATTATTTGATTGGTTAGCGGAAAATAATCAAACGGTTTTTGTCAATGTTGCCTCCACTCCTACCTACGAAATGGCCATGGAACGTCAAGGTTTTAGTGAAATAATTACCTATACAACCGATACAAATCGTAGATTTCAAACGGTAGTTACACTATTGGAAGACAGTCCATTTGTGGTTTTTACTGACCCAGAAGGTAGCTACTACAAATCCCATCTCACGGGAAAATACAATTTTCAAAATATTGCAGCTGCCGTTAGAATTGGGCAACATTTTGGCGTTGAAACTAAAATTGCTTGTCAAGCCGCTGCTGATTATGAACCGAACAATAATCGTTCTCAGTTTATCTTAAAAGGTTCAAATAATGTACTCATGGATGCTTATAATGCCAATCCATCATCCATATCAGCCGCCGTTACTTACTTCAACGACCTAAAAGCAACGAAAAAAATGGTCATTTTAGGTGATATGTTTGAGTTAGGAGAAGAAGCTAATGAAGAACATGAAGCGCTTGGGAAATTATTAGCAGAATGCAATTTTGATAATATTCTTTTGGTAGGTTCATTAATGGAAAATGCCTTAAAAGCATTGCCTATGATGAAAGCGCTATATTTTCCTGATAAATTTGGTTTGCATACATGGTTACAGGATTATCCGCAAACCAATACGCACATTCTTGTAAAAGGGTCAAGAGGAATGGGATTGGAAAGTATTTTGCCATTTTTGTAAATCGATGTTCGAGATTTGTTGTTCGATTTGCGTTTTGAAATCTGAAAATCGAACAACAAACATCGAAAATCGACCGTTTACTAATTTAGTCTGCCACTTACTCAATGAAAATTAAATAAATCTGTTTCATTGATTACATTTGGATTCAACGTTGAAAAGCAATGACATTTCAATTTGTAACTATTAATCATACCAACCCATTAAAAATTAAAAAAAACAAAAACATGGATAATTTATCATCTCAAAATTCATCCCAAAAATCTGGTAATAGTGATGCACTCAAAGCAGGTTTGGTGGTTATGACTTTATTAGCTGCTGGATTAGGGTATATGCTTTTTCAATCGAAAGAAACCGTTACTAATCAACAAGAAGTTATTAGTACGAAGGTGATGGAATTGGCAAATACTCGTACTAAATTAGATTCGATTACGGTTCAATTAGATGCACAAATAGCTGAGGTTCAGAAACTCGGCGGCGATGTTACCGAACTTCAAAAAGCCAAAGTAGAATTGGAACAAGATAAAAAAGATTTGCAGAAAAAATCCGCCTCCGAACTTACCAATGTTAAATCAAAATATGAAGTAAAAATCAGAGATTACGAATCTTTATTAACCGCCAAAGAATCTGAATTGGTGAAACTTCGTGAAGAAAATACCGCTCTGGAAAGTACAAACGAAAACCTTTCGTCAGAGAATTCTAATTTGAAAACGCAAACGCAAGGACTTTCAAAAAGCGTTGACGAAGCCAAAGCTCAAAATGAGGAAGTAGCCGCCAAGAACAAAGTATTAGCCGAGAAAGTAACCAAAGCCGCCGCCCTACGTACAGAATATGTGAAAGTAATTGGTATCAACGAAAAAGGTAAAGAATCGGAAGAAAAAAAATATAAGGCCAGAAAATTGGCAAAAATTAAAGTTGTATTTCAATTAGCGAAAAATGATTTGACCGAGCAAGAACGCAAAACCGTATTTATTAGAGTTCTTGGTCCGGATGGTTCAACGATTTTTGATTCAGCAACGGGTTCTGGAAATTTTACTTATAATGGTCAAGAATTAGCCTACACAACTCGTGGAGAAATAAATTATGACAACGAGAATTTGTACGTTGAGATGGTATACAATCGTGGTGGGACTGAATATCGTGAAGGTAAATATATTGTTGAAATATATGCCGAAGGTTTCAAAATTGGAACGGGCGGTTTTGAAGTAAAGTAAACAGCTTTCGTAAGGTAATTAGCAATACTCAATTACAAATTTTTCATGTAAAAAAGGGGCTTGATTATAAAAATCAAGCCCCTTTTTTTGCGTTATATTAATTGTCAAATATTTTCATTTCATCTTCATTCATCTAAAGAGATAGATAAATTTTCTAATTAATATATTTAAAAAGATAAAATAACCATTTTTATTGATTTTAATGGTAAAAGTGAAATTATTTAGCTTACCATTTTCAAATTCAATGATAAAGGTATTAATTTTGTATTATTCTAAGAAATAGCTTTGAGCTATGAGCAGTGAGCCTTGAGTTTTATTCTCAAAGTTCGAAGCTCGAAGCTCAGGGCTTAAAGCTAATAAAAAAATGTCAACTGCAACACAACAGTACGTTCCGTACAAAGTAAAAGACATCGCTCTCGCCGAGTGGGGTCGCAAAGAAATGCGTTTAGCCGAAGCTGAAATGCCTGGTTTGATGGCTCTTCGTGCTGAATTTGGTGAATCTCAACCTTTGAAGGGAGCAAGAATCGCAGGATGTCTTCACATGACTATCCAAACTGCCGTTTTAATCGAAACATTAACCGCTTTGGGTGCTGATGTAACTTGGTCATCATGTAATATTTTCTCTACGCAAGATCACGCTGCTGCTGCAATTGCTGCTGCGGGTATTCCTGTGTACGCATGGAAAGGCATGAACGAAGAAGAATTCAACTGGTGTATTGAGCAAACTTTGTTTTTCGGAGAAGATCGTCAACAATTGAATATGATTTTGGATGATGGTGGAGATTTGACAAACATGGTTTTTGACGAATATCCAGAATTAATCGACGGAATCAGAGGACTTTCAGAAGAAACAACAACGGGTGTTCACCGTTTGTATGAGCGTTTGAAAAACGGAACTTTATACCTTCCCGCTATTAACGTTAACGATTCTGTAACCAAATCTAAATTTGATAATAAATACGGTTGTAAAGAATCATTGGTAGATTCAATTCGTCGTGCTACTGACATCATGTTAGCCGGTAAAGTTGCCGTTGTGGCTGGTTATGGTGACGTTGGAAAAGGCTCGGCTGAATCTTTGAAAGGGGCAGGTTGTAGAGTTTTAGTAACTGAAATTGACCCAATTTGTGCGTTACAAGCGGCAATGGACGGTTATGAAGTAGTTACAATGGATCAAGCGGCTTTACGTGCAAACATCTTTGTAACGGCAACTGGAAACTTAAAAATTATTCGTGAACGTCATTTTAGGGCCATGAAAGATAAGGCAATTGTTTGTAACATCGGTCACTTTGATAACGAAATTGATATGGCCTGGTTGAACGGAGCTTATGGTTCAACAAAAGAGCAAATCAAACCGCAAGTTGATTTATATAACCTTGAAGGAAAAGAAATCGTAGTTTTGGCAGAAGGTCGTTTAGTAAACTTAGGTTGTGCTATGGGACATCCATCTTTTGTAATGTCAAATTCATTCACGAACCAAACTTTGGCTCAGTTAGAATTATGGTGCAATACTGACAAATACGAGAAAAAATTATATATCCTTCCAAAACATTTGGATGAGAAAGTAGCAAGATTACATTTAGCCCACATTGGTGTTACGTTGGAAACATTGGAAACTGACCAAGCTGAATATATCGGTGTAAGTGTTGATGGACCATTTAAGTCTGATTTATATCGTTATTAGGATTTATTAATTTGTGATAAAACTCCTTGTCGGATTTGTTCTGGCAGGGAGTTTTTTTGCTTTTCAACCAGATTTATCCGTAATTTGCACTGAAACAAAACAGTATTCCCTTGCCAACAGCAATTTTACATATACAACCCATCGCAAAAACTGAAAGTCCTCGATTTGATATTGAAAAATTGAATCAGTATATCCTTTCTTGCGAAATTTCAGATTCTTCGTTTTTCTGCAAAGTCGTTGAACCCCTTGATAATGAGGCAATTATTACAGAAAAATACAAATTCCCTATTCAGAAAGAACCCATTTCAACGACTGGTTATTTAGCTTCAATTTATGAAAAGCACGATTTTTTGAAGTCATTAAAATGGAAATCTGTTGAGATAATTATTGACAATCAGTCATTTACCTTAATTCCACTTGATTTATTCAAGAAAGAATATACTCCCCGATATTTGCAGTTAGCCAAAGGTATTCAACTCACAGATGAGGAAGAAATTCATACCTATACGCACGAAGATTTAGGAATTGTGAATGTGTATTGTTCTGACCGTGAACTGTATAATTGGCTCTCGGATACATACCCCTTGGTAGAAATGAACTTCAAACACAAAACCAGTCAATTGATTGAATTTGGGGTAGTTACAAGCAAAGCACAAACGGCCTTTCTTCATTTCGGAAATCAATATTTCACCATGGTCATTACCGCAAATGGGACTTTGAAGTTTTGTAATCGTTTTGCGTATAAAACATCCCAAGATTTGGTCTATTATGTGCTTTTTACCATGAATGAATTGGAAATTGAACCCGATGAAATTATCCTAAGATTGAATGGAGATATTTCTGAATCTTCAACAGATTTTGAATTACTAAACCAATATTTACCGAACGTTAAAATAAATTTATGAAAAAAATTGCCTTCTTCCCAGGTTCATTTGACCCTTTTACCAAGGGACACGAAGATATTGTTGTCCGTGGCTTGAGTGTTTTTGATGAAGTAATTATTGGCATTGGTCATAATGCCAGTAAATCAAGATATTTTAGCATCGAAAAAATGATTGCGTGGATTGAAGGAACTTTTGAAGGAAAACCTGTTAAAGTAGTGTCTTACAATAACTTAACTGCCAATGTCGCCAAAGATATGGGGGCTGATTTTTTGTTGAGAGGTCTTAGAAATACTACTGATTTCGAATATGAAAACTCAATTGCCCAAGTAAATAGGTATTTAGTAGAAAATTTAGAAACAGTTTTTTTGATAACTGCTCCACATTTAGCGCCAATTAGCTCAACAATTATTCGTGATTTGCATCGCTACGGAACAAATATTGACGATTTTTTGCCTTATAATATTCATAAGTGAGTTTTATTTAAGTCACGAAGTCGCACAGAGTTTCACAAAGTTTTTTTAACATAAGTACACTGTTTTATACAGTTATTTCAACTTCCCGAAAGTTTGACCCTAACAGCATTGTTTCGGGAAGTCCCTCCAAGTAAAAACAGATGCCACTTAGCCTATTTACGCATCAACATAGAACCCATATTTAAGGTATCGCATCCCAATTCTGCGGTGGACTCTACGTTAGTTTCATAATAATCTACTAAGTCTCCTAAAATATCTTTTAGTTGTTCCAAACGTTCAGTTCCTAATATTTCGGCAAATTTACTATCAATATATTCTGCACATCGCTTCCATTCTAAGAGCGCAACATAACCACTTTCTGTTAATTTTACCATGATTGAACGAGCATCCGAGGGATGTTTTTCAACGTAGACGTATCCTCCATCCGTTAATTCTTTAATGACTTTACTCATTCCTTGTTTGGTAATTCCTGCTCTTAAAGCTAAGGTATTGACGGTAACTCCTTCAATATCTATATGTACCAAAGCCATAATATGACCAACTCGAAAGTCGGTATATTCTTTTCCTCTCAAAAATTCAGAAGCCACCTCACTCATAAAACGAAAAGATCTTTTGAGCAATCGTCCTAATAAGCGATTTCTATTCTCCCTAAATTTTTTTATTTCAATTATCTTATCCGATTCCATATTGATTTTGTTTCAAATTTTATGCAAAGATAAATAAAAAAAAATAATAGTCAATATACTTGACTATTATTTAAAGTTGCCCTAACTTTGTATCGTCAATAAGGTTTACTACTTATAACAATAAACCAAATCTAAATTTATTTGCCATTTACAAAACGTGCGGGCGAACCCGTTTTATTCAACAATCATGGAAACAGAAAATCCTATCAAAAAGTATCTTCCAAAAGTAATTCTTGTGTGTGTATTAATTGTTGCAGCATATTATGGCTACACTAAGTACAAGTATGCCATTACCCACGTGGATACAGACAATGCTCAAATTGAAACCTATTTTGTGCCTGTATTACCCCGAATGGCTGGTTATGTCAAATCGGTGAATGTCAAAGACTATGACGTAGTGAAAAAAGACGAAGTCCTGGCAGAAATTGATACTGACGAAGCTAAACTGGTCTTGGAGGAATTAAACGCTGATTTAGTCCAAGCGCAAACCGATATTGAAAATGCAAAAGCCAATATCAGTAACTTAAATATTACGATTCGCTCTTCGGAAGCAAATTTAAAAGCAAATTATTTACGCCGTGAAAAAGCAAAAAAAGATGCTGACCGTGATGCTAATTTATTCGCTGACAATGCGATAACTCGTAAACAGAGTGATGATAGTAAATCAAATGCTGAGATTTTATCGGCACAGTATGATGCTGGACAAGAAGATATTTTAACGGCAAAATCAAGAATGCCGATTCTTCAAGCGGCTTTGCACAAGGCTGAATCATCAATTGCGATAAAGAAAGTAAAAATTGAGCAACAAAAATTAAAATTATCTTATTCAAAAGTGTATGCTCCTACCTCTGGCAGAATTGGCAAGAAAAACGTAGAAGCGGGACAGTTTATTCAAGCAGGACAATCGTTGATGACCATCGTTCAAGATGCTTCATTCTGGGTAGTTGCGAACTTTAAAGAAACGCAAGTGAGTAGCCTAAAAATTGGCGATGAAGTAGAAATGAAATTAGATGCTTATCCTGAGAACATCATTAAAGGTAAAATTTTATCAATTTCTGAATCTACGGGAGCAAAATCATCCCTTTTGCCAGCCGATAATGCCTCTGGAAACTTTGTGAAAGTAACCCAACGTGTGCCTGTAAAAATTGAAATATTGGATTTAGAGAAGAATAAATCAATGTTGAGAGCAGGATTATCATTGGAAGTGAGTGTTCCTTTAAAAAAATAGGGCATGAAAAAATATATCATCGTACTCACAACCATATCCGCAGCCGTTATGGAATTGCTGGATACTACCATTGTCAATGTGGCTTTGAACCAAATATCGGGTTCGCTTGGAGCCACCATTGAGGACATTGCTTGGGTGATTACGTCTTATGCCATTGCAAACGTAATTATCATTCCTATGACTGGGTTTTTAGGAGAATATTTTGGAAGAAAATCTTATTATTTAGGTTCAATCATACTTTTCGGAATTGCCTCATATTTCTGTGGAACTTCTGAATCGCTCTGGGAATTGGTTTTCTGGCGATTTATTCAAGGGATTGGCGGTGGAGCATTACTTTCTACTTCACAAGCCATTTTGTTTGATGCTTTTGAAACCAAAGACCGTGGAGTTGCCTCTGGCCTATTTGGAATGGGAATCGTTTTAGGACCAACATTAGGGCCAGTTTTAGGCGGATACATTATTGAAAATTATAGTTGGGAACAAATCTTTTTCGTAAATATTCCTATTTGTATTATTGCCAGCGTTTTAACCATTTTATTTATTGATAGAAAGGTTGGAGAGGGACAAAAGAAAGACCAAATTGAGATAGATTATTCGGGTATTTTTTTACTGATAATGGGAATCGGTTCATTACAATACGTACTTGAAAAAGGTGAATCAGAAGATTGGTTTGAATCACGTCAGATTGTTATAATAAGCATAATGGCAACCGTTGGCATTATTGGTTTTGTATGGCGACAGTTCACCACCGACCATCCTGTGGTTAATTTACGAGTATTTAATTACAAAGTATTCGCTCTTTCGTCCATTTTTACACTTGTGGCTGGTTTTGGTTTGTTCACTTCTGTGTTTGTTTATCCAGTGATGGTTCAAAGAATTAATGGGTTTACGCCACTTGAAACAGGTTTATCATTGGCTTATCCGACATTGGCAGCGGTTTTTTTATTCCCCTTTATCGGTAAACGTATGGGAGCAGGAGATTCCCCAATTCCGTATATGACGGTTGGAATTATCTTTTTTATCATCTTCGGATTCTTCTCGGGTTCATCAACCGCTGATATGGGACGTTGGGACTTTTTCCCCATCCAATTGTGTCGAGTGATAGGGATTGCTTTATTGCAACTGCCACTTATTAATCAGGCAGTGGCAGGTTTGAAGCCATCTGAATATCCCGCAGGAATTGCCTTGACCAATATGATTAGACAATTAGGTGGTGCTTTTGGTATTGCTTTGGCAAATAATTACGCTACCAGTCGTGCAGCCCAACATCGTTCAGATTTAATGGCAAATATGACGGCTGAAAATCCACTTTTTACCGAAAGATTGGCAAATGGTGTTCGAAATATGACTTCCTTAACGGGTGATGCTTTTAACGCTACTTCCTTGGCTTATAAACAGATAGAAATGGCGGTGGTTAAACAGGCTTATTTTTTGGCTTATTTGGATACATTTCGCTTAGTTTCAATATTTTTTATCGTCATGTTACCATTTTTATTTTTGTTAAGAACGAAAAAAATATCTCCACAAGAAGCAGCAAAAGCGGCTAAGGCAGCGGCTGATAGTCATTAAAAAGAGTTATGAATGATGAGTTATGAATGATTTAAACTACTTAAATAACTTAAACTCAATGCACTGTTTAATAGGTCATTTAAACTTCCCAAAAGTAGAAATAACTTTCGGAAAGTTCCCCAATAAAAGATTTTAGGGTGAGAATTATTCATGAAACTTATTAAACAGTGTACTCAATAATTATTAAATTAAAACATCATGAAATTCAAATATTTAATCATAATGATACTCTTAGGTTCGCAGACTTTCGCCCAAGAGACAACCAACGAAACGCTTAATCAATTGGTGCGTTCTGCCATTGATTATGCCCCCAAAATTAAGGAGCAACAACAAACCGTTTTGATGGGAGATTTTAGAACAAAAATTCAAGAATCAGCCCTAAAACCTCAGATTTCAACCGAAATTGGGGTTACTCGATTTGACCCCGTTGCCAAAGCAAATTTTGCAGGAACGTCCATTCAATTTCAACCAAATATGAATTATAATGCCAACATTGGTGGTAATTATGTAATTTATGATTGGGGAAAACAGTTCGTTAATATCGAACGTTCAAGATTAGAAACAAACTTGGCAAAAACGGGCGTAGAAGGTTTAAAAACCATTTATGCCTATCAAGTAGGAAACCTTTATTACGGAATAATCTATAATCAAAAAGCCATTGAAGTGCAACAAGAGCAATTAAAATTGGTGGATGATAATGGTAAAGTTATTGCTAATCGTTTGAAACAAGGTGATGCATTAGAGTATGACCAAGTGACGGTTCAAGTGCGATATAAAAATGCAGAATCACGATTAACCGATATTCAAAGTCAATTGGAGCGTCAATATATTTACCTTTCTGCATTAATTGGAAAAGATGCGCACGGCATGATTCCAGCGGGTACAAGTTTTAATGTAGGCACGGTAGATTTATCGGTTGAAGGGGCATTAAATCAAGCTCAAACTAACAATTACGACCTTAAAACACTGAAAGACCGAGATTTAATTGCGGCAAGTGATGTTAAAATTGCACAAATGAGTGCTTTACCAAATTTGGCTGCCACCGCACAAGTAGGCGTAAAAAATGGTTATGTGCCAAGAATTAATGGCGAACAACCTTCTTTTGCGGATGATTTTAAATTGAACTCATTAGTAGGGGTAAAATTGACGATACCTGTCTATACGGGACATCGTGGGGTCTATCAAACAGAAGTTGCCAAGTTAAATCGTGAATTGTTGAAATATTCGGTCGATGTAACTAATCAGGCATTGAAACGTGATTTAGAAGCGGCTCAAAATGATTATAATTCAGCAAAAAGTAAATTGGAATTGTCGGAAAGAAATGTTTTCCAAGCACAATATGCACTCAGATTAGCCAATACTCGTTACCAAAATGGTGTATTAACCAATATAGAGATTGAAACAGCGCAAACAGCCTTGAGAGACACTCAATTTACGCAGTTGCAATATCAATATCAAATGGCCTTAGCCAAATTGGAAATGAACCGTTTGACGGGCGTAAAATTTTGGTAGAAAATAAAGTCTTTCCAAATCTATCTAATAGCAAGCACAATTTTATGAACAGAAAAAACACGCTTTTTATGCTAACTTTTGCCTTAATGTCAACATTATCATATAGTCAAACCACTGAAAAGTCAGTAGAGGTTACTCCACCTTTAGTCGGCGGAGACGTTGATAAACACGGTTGTAAACCTTCAGCAGGATATACTTTTTCGAGTATAAAAAACGATTGTGTAAGGCTTTTTGAGCAAGAAATCCAATTAAAAGAAGTTGATCCCAAGGAGTCATATTCGACTTTTGTAGCCGTAATTTTTAGTGATGACAAACGAAAAGCTGAAATATTTGTTTCAACGATGGAATCCAGTTTAATATTAGTTCGGAAAGGAAGAAGGTTGAAATGGAAAGGAAACAGTTTTGAGCTTTTAAAAGCGAAAGGCTATGTTTTGAAGAAAGCAAACAAAGTGATTTATCGTGAAAATTGAAAAGATAAAACCAAAATTAAGACTGACTCTGATT
The DNA here is from genome assembly GCA_040403295.1 of Arcicella sp. GTDB lineage: Bacteria > Bacteroidota > Bacteroidia > Cytophagales > Spirosomataceae > Arcicella. The sequence continues at coordinate 13,318 of JBBAKY010000030.1, read as the reverse complement.
TGAAAATCAGAGTCAGTTTACCATAAAATATTGGTCTATTTTAGTAAACAGATTTATACTTTTAAAACATTATCCTAAACTACAATTAAAAAATTTAATGAAAAGACTATTACTTTTAACATTTCTCTCCATAACCATACTTCAGACGCAAGCCGCTGATTTTCAAGATTCTACCCGTACTAAAAACTCAAAAATTTTTCATTTTTTTACTGGCAATAAATATCTCGTTGCTCCATTTGTTTTTTATATGCCCGAAACGAATTGGGTATTGGGAGCTGGTGTAAAACGTTTTTTTAATGCGGGAGGCGACGGCGATTCCCTAACCAGAGTATCAAATACAGCCATTTTTTTACAATATTCGTTGAATAATCAGATTATGTTCGAGCATAATTATCAGGTTTTTACCAACAAAGAGAAATATTATTTTGTGGGATATTACGGTTATAGTCGGTTTCCTGTACTTTATTATGGCGTTGGCAGTGAGGCAAAAACAATGAATGAGGAAGCCATAACGTATGAATTACTCCGTTTTGATAATCTCTCCTATCGAAAAATTGGTAAACACTCGTTTGCAGGATTGGGCTGGCGATATTTCAATATGTATAATGTAAAAGGTACGGGAAATGGCGTTTTAGAAAATAGTAATACCGTAGGAAAAGATGGTTCCAGCGTTTCTGGACTTAATATTTCTTATCAATACGATACTCGGGACAATGTGCTGACAACCTCCACCGGAGATTACGCTCAAATAATTTATTCATTTCATAATCAATTGACGGGTAGTTCCCATACTTTTCAACGATGGCAAGTTGATTTACGCAAGTTTTATCGCCCGTTTCAGCACCGTAAGGATGTTTTAGCTTTACAAACTTACGCTTATCTCACTTCTGGAGATGTACCATTCAATGAATTGGGATTGTTGGGTGGCGACATGATTATGCGAGGATATTATATTGGCAGTCTTCGTGATAAAAACCTTTTGGCTGCTCAAGCCGAATATCGTTGGCAAGCCTTAAAACGTTGGGGTTTGGTTGGTTTTGCGGGATTGGGAAGTGTCAACAAAACATTTCAAGAAATTAGATTCAATAAACTTATGCCCAGTTATGGTGCAGGATTACGATTCAAAATAAATCGCAAGGAGAATGTAAACGTGCGGGTTGATTATGGCTTTGGCAATGGCCAACAAAACCTGTATTTTTTTATTGCTGAGGCTTTTTAAATGACTTATGGCATGACTTGAAAGTAAAATGATTTAGGCGTTTAAACACACCTCCTTTTGTAGTAAAGTTTCGAATAAATTAAAAGAAGTGGGTGGCATTAATGACCTATTTGATAAAATAAATTTAAAAATTCAAGAAAAGGTCAGTACTTCACTGACCTTTTTCTATTTTTACATAAAAAATTGCCTTTCCAACATCAACAAATGAAAAAACAACTACTAACCCTTGCGAGCGTTTGCCTTTTAAGTACGGCTGCTCTTGCTCAAAAAACGCTTATCCACTGCGGAACGCTCATTGATGCCGTTAAAAATGAAGCCCAATCTCAAATGACCATTGTGGTTGAAGGCAAGAAAATTACGGCAGTTCAAAAAGGATTTACCAACCCAGTCGGAACTGATAAAGTCATTGATTTGAAAACCCAAACCGTAATGCCCGGACTCGTGGATATGCACGTGCATTTGGAAAACGAAACCAGTAAAGGTGGTGAAATGAAACGCTATCAACAAAACCAAGCCGATATTGCTTTTGATGCCGCAAAATACGCTAAAACAACACTGTTAGCAGGTTTTACGAGTGTTCGAGATTTAGGTGGTTCGGGCGTGAATGTGGCTTTAAGAAATGCCATTAATAGAGGAACCGTGATTGGCCCAAGAATTTTCACTTCGGGCAGAACCATTGCTACCACTGGTGGACACGGAGACCCATCAAATGGACTTGCTGATAAATATACCCTTGACAATCAATATCTTACGGGTGTTGTAAATGGCGTAGATGAATGTCGTCAGGCGGTTCGTCAGCGTTACAAAGAAGGTTCGGATTGTATAAAAATCACGGCAACTGGAGGCGTTTTGAGTATTGCTAAAAATGGCAAGGCTCCCCAATTTACGGAGGAAGAAATCAGAGCTATTGTTGAAACTGCCAAAGATTATGGCTTTCACGTAGCGGCTCATGCACACGGAGCGGAAGGAATTAAAAGAGCCGTAAAAGGTGGCGTTACAACCATCGAACACGGGACTTTTTTGGATGATGAGGGAATTGATTTAATGAAAAAATATGGAACGTATTTGGTGCCAACCATCATTGCAGGTAAAACAGTGGCAGATTCTGCCAAAATTCCTGGCTATTATCATCCCTTAGTTGTTCCAAAGGCATTGGAAACGGGTCCAATTATTCAAGCGACTTTTGCAAAAGCGTATAAAGCAGGCGTAAAAATTGCTTTTGGAACTGATTCGGGTGTGTCAATTCACGGATATAATGCCTACGAATTTCAATATATGGTCGAAGCTGGAATGCCCGCTATGGAAGCCATAAAAGCCGCTACAATCACTCCAGCAGAGATTATTGGCAATCAAAAGGACTTAGGAACAATTGAAGTTGGAAAAATTGCCGACATCATCGCTACCGAAGGAAACCCGCTACAAGATATTAAAATGATGAGAAAAGTATCTTTCGTAATGAAAGATGGCGTTGTATATAAATAAATTTCTAAAAGCATCAAAGAGCTATGAATTGAATTTAATCCATTCAATTTCATAGCTCTTTTTTATGTAACTTGCATCAAAATCAATCCAATGAGAGGCTGATTTTGCAATTCAAAATTCCAACAAATCCATATTTTAGCATAGCAATCATAGAACAAATTTTCTATGAAACCTATGTCTCTATGTGGTCGCAAAACAAAAAGACGAATGTTAAAATCAATGACTGGCTTTGGTAAATCTGTTTCAGAATCGAGCAGTTTGACCGTTACCGCCGAAGTAAAATCTCTAAACTCAAAATTTACTGATATTTATTGTAGAATCCCTAAAAGCTTGTCCTTCAGAGAGATAGAAATTAGAAATCTGTTAACTCAAGCCTTAGAAAGAGGAAAAATAGAGTTTAATCTTACAACTAATTACTCTGATGTGGCCAGCTCTGGAACGAGCATCAACCGTCCCTTAGTAAATGCCTACATGAAAGATTTGAAGGAATCTTCGGAAGATTTTGGCGGAGATGACCCCATCGAATTATTCAAAATTGCCTTGACTTTGCCGAATGCTTTCAACACCGAAGTAGCGTCTGAAGAACAAGCGCAAGCAGAATGGCAACAGATTTTGAAAACAGTAAACGATGCCATCGCAGAATGTACAAAATTTCGTTTGAGAGAAGGAGCCATCGTGGCTGATAAGTTCGTGGAATATATTGACAAAATTGGGGCCCTTTTAACCGAAGCAGAAGCACAAGATAAAACCAGAATTCCAGCCGTGCGTGAGCGTTTGAGAAAGTCAGTGATGGAACTTATTGGAGACGAAGAATTCGATAAAAATCGCTTTGAACAAGAGTTGATTTATTATATCGAAAAATACGATATTTCAGAAGAGAAAGTACGCCTAAGAACGCATTTAAACTATTTCAAGGACGTTTTGAAAGAAGGAAATGGTAAAAAATTAAACTTCCTTTCGCAAGAAATTGGAAGAGAAATTAACACAATTGGCTCAAAAGCAAATGATGTTATTTTGCAGAGAATTGTGGTAAATATGAAGGATGAGTTAGAGAAAATTAAAGAGCAAACTTCAAACGTATTATAAGAAAACAGAGAAAGGGAGGATAGTATAAATGGCATACTTTCCTCCCTTTCTCCATTCCTGCACTTTCCCTTTTATTCTATTTTAACCAATCGCTTAAACAGCCTATTTCCATTTTCCATCACAATCGAAAGCAACAAAACCCCATTTTTTACGCCCGTTGCATCAAGTTCGATATTATTCAAACCATTGATTACGTCGTACTGAAAAGTCCTCAAAAGTGTGCCTTGTGTATCTACTAATTTCAGCGTGGCAACTTGTTTTTTCAATGAATACAAAGAGAGATTAAACTTGTCTTTACTGGGATTTGGATAAACTACTTCCAGATAATCCTGATAGCTAACTTCTTCACAATTTTGCCCTTCTGGACAAATCTGGCCACTTTTACAGTTCAAATATCGTTGTTCTGGTGAAAATAATTTAGTAATTGTACCCCCAAAACGGACGTATAATTGTTTATCTTTCCCGTTTACGAATGAGTCTAAGGTATTTTTAGGTACGGGAAAACAGAACGATTTGTACAACAATTTATCACTTTGATAATTAAACGCTAAATCTGTACGATAGCCAATATTGGCGGCCGCAGAGCCAATTTTTTGCTTCTCCAAATAAATATCCACCGATAAAATATCATCATAATTTTGGGTATCAAACGCCCAACCTTTGATGCTACAACAACTCACCGATTCAACCCAACCTCGAAAGGTGGCGGGTGCAAGTCTTCCTGCGATTTCATTGGGGTCATTAAAAGGTTTATCCGTATCAATTGAACCATTACAACCTACACAGGCTTGTCCTTTTCCTTTTTGAGTAATGTAAAATATTTTAGTGACGCCTTGTCCGAAAACGGTAAGTTTACCTTTGCGAGTAGAAGTGTCAGGGTTTGCTTCAATTCGTAAAGCAAAAGAGCCGTTATCTACGGTTGAAACGGGATCAGTAGTTATCCATGGAACGTTTTTTGACAAATTAATTTTTACATTTGAACCTACCACCACCCGATATTCAGCACCAACAAAAGTGATGGTAGTAATTGAATCAGGAGAAACTGTGAGATAAGGTTGCCCCACTCCTTTCTGTGCGATGGTGATACTTTTGGTCAAATAGCCAGCCGTCAAGGTAACTTTTCCTCTACGAGTACCTGTGTCGGCATTGGCCGTAATTTTCAACACAAAACTATTGTTAAAACTACTCGTATCCACGCTGGTGCTCAACCAATTAACATTTTTAGAAATCGTCCATTTTGTATTGGAAGAAACCGCAATTTTATACTCAGTAGCTCTGGTTAAAACATTGGTAAGCGAATCTGGAGAAATGATTAAGCGATATTTTGCCCCACAAGTACCCGAACCATTTCCATCACAAGCCAACACTTTCAAATCTCCGCTGTCTTCTAAAAGCGTATTGGTATTGGCAAATCGAGCATAAATTCTTTTGACTTGTCCAGATTTATACCAAGCCGAATCGGGTAATGAAAAACTAAAACTTCTGAAATTTGCCTTTGAATTATTGAAAGTTGTTACTAAATCGGGACGATTTCCGATGTTTGCTTGCGTTGTTCCAATTTTGATGCTATCCACATAAATATCAACCAATTGAATTTCATCAAGATTTTTTGTATCGACTGCCCAACCCGTGATTTTATCGCAAGTGGAAGTTTCAATCATTCCTTTCAAACCGTCATTCGCCTTCTGTTTATTAACAACTTTCTGACAATCAGTCGAATATACTTCTGTAAAGTTAAGAACCGAACTACAAGAGGATATGTCTGACGATGATAATTTGAATATTTTTCCCGTTACAAAACTCTCATCTAAAATTACTTTCACAGGTTTGTCCCCATTTACTTTTCTAAGATTTGCCCAATCTTTATAAGAACGACAATCGCTGTTTGGGTTTGCTTTTAGGAAAGCACAGCCGCCATCTTCTAATAATTCATAAACTGAACTTGTGGTCGTTCCACAGGTTTCAATTTTCTCAACTTGCTGATTTCCTTTGATAAATTTATCGGTCATCCGTTGCAACATTTCTCGATGCGCTTGATTATTTATCACATCAAAAGCAAAAGCACCCACCAATTTTGCGCCATGCGTGAAGGCTTCCGTGAAATGTTGTTCTTGCAAATCGGTTCTATCTCTGAAAGATTCTACCTCCATCATCACCCATTTATCGGGAAAATTGGTTCGAGCCACATCCATAATAAATTTATGGTCTTGGTAGGGAGAACTATTCATTTTAATTCCATCCGTGCCTTCCCCGATGTCTTTAAAACCAAAAGTTCCTCTTTGAATGGAAGGTTGGTCGTTTAAAGAACCGAAATCATTGATCACTTTCAAACGATTATCAAAATTCTTTACGGTCTTCAAAAATGCCGTTGAATAGCCTTTCAGAAGGGTATGGCGATACGTGTACCAATCATTTCCAGCTTGTCCTAACAGAAAAACGGTCCAATTATATTGACCCGTTGGCTTTGGGGGTTCCAAAGAATTGAAGGATGTAAATGTGTTGGCGAAACTTCCCCAAGTGTTTTTTAATTTCGTAAAATCGTTGGCATATTTACCTTTCAACCATTCTCGAAAACCAATAATCATGGATTGAGAATAATCAAAAAGTACATTAGTAATACCATCTAATCCTTTAGTGGTAAAAAATGGAAAGCCGAATTCTTGTTCGGGTGTGATAACGGCGGAGAAATAAATAACATCGCCCGCATCAATCACGGGTTTGTATCTTTGTAAGACTTCTTTGGTGAAATCTTGCATTTCATTAATTGTCTTTTGGGATGATAAACTGGTAGTCATCATCTGTCCACAATCATCAAAAACATCACAACCTGTATAGCCAAAAGATTGCTGATGAACTTTAGCAACTCCCTTCGCATCAATCCCTAACATTCTTTCTGAGGCATCAAAACCACTGCAAGTTGGCACATTGTTATCTAAAGGATCACCGACCGTTTTGTTGTTACACCAAGTAGCAAACACAATCCTGAAACATATTTTCATTCCTCTATTTCGAGCAGTGGCAATTTGGTCATCGTACTGTTGCCAAGGATTGGTTACGCTTACTTTTTTACCCACAATCACATCTTTTCGGATACTAATTACGAAGGCATTCATTCCTAAATCAGCCACCTTATTAATATCATCCAATTGTGGATTTCGATGATCAAGATTGACTAATGAAAAAGCTAAATATCGTTTATTATCCTGAGCAAAAAGGTTTTGAGCAAGTAAAAAAGGAAGGAATAGAAAAATAAGTCTTTTTATATACATTCGTTAATTATCTAATTATCAATATGTTATTACTAAATTGAGTAAAAGAACGGCATCACTTTGAGCAATGCCGTTCTTGAAAATTTATTTTATACTCACAAGCGTGACGCCGGCTCCACCCCTATCAGCGTGTTCGTCTTGAGTCTTAGCGACTTGCTTATAACCACGTAAATGATTGCGAATTAAAGTTCTTAAAATGCCGTCGCCTTTGCCGTGAACAATCCGTAATTCATCTTGCCCAAGCATCAAGGCATCATTCATAAATTTATCAACTTCCATCAAAGCTTCGTCGCCACGCTTACCCCTCAAGTCGAGATTAAATGAAAAATTCATCATTTTATCATTCATATCAACGCCCACGATTTTAGATTTCGATGAGGTTTTCTGCTTGAATTCTTTGCGGGATATTTTCTCTAAACGATTCAATTTCACGGTTGTTTTCAAATCTCCAATGGCCACTTCTGCATCTTTTCCTCGCATTCCAATTACTTCTCCCAATGCCTCTTGCCCTTTAATTCGCACCAGCGAGCCGATGGTTATTTCTCCCGCAATTACTTCTATAACGTCTTTTTCAACAATTTCTTTTTCGCCGTTATCAGTATTTTTATTAATAGTACCAGTAACCAATTTCTCTACATTCAAACCATCTTGAAAATCCTGCAATTCTTGTCTAATTTCCTTCGTGGCTAATTTATCCGCCCCTTGTTCACGAATATCTTTAATCGTTGCTTCAATTTTCTGATTCGCATTTTTGACTAACTCTTTTGCTTGCAATTTTGCCGTATTGAGAATCGTCTTTTTCTCATTATCTAAGAATGTTTTTAACGAAGAATATTGCTCTAACAATTGGTCAAGTTTTCGTTGTTTCGTGGCATTTTCAACATTTTTATCCGCAAAAACTTTACGTTCAATTTCCAACTCTTTCAATAATTTCTCAAAGCTAACTTGCTGATTACCAATTTTTTGTTTCGATTTGTCAATAATTGCTTTTGGCAAACCAATCTTGTAGGCAATCTCAATGGCAAATGAACTTCCAGGCTTTCCGATTTCTAATTCGTACATCGGTTCCAAATGTTCAGCATCGTATCGCATTGCTCCATTGGTGATTCCTTCGGTTTTATCGGCGAAGGTTTTCAGATTCGTATAATGCGTATTGATTGCTCCGTAAGCGCCCGATTTATTGAGGTCTTCCAAAATACTTTCGGCAATTGCTCCACCCAAACTTGGTTCCGTACCCGTTCCAAATTCATCAATGAGAAAAAGTGTTTTTCTATCAGAATTCAAGAGAAAATGTTTCATATTCGTCAAGTGAGACGAATACGTACTGAGGTCATTTTCAAGACTTTGCTCATCGCCAATATCAATAAAAACGTTCTTGAACATCCCAATTGTTGAATGTTCGGCCATCGGCACTAACAAACCACATTGGTACATAAATTGAAGTAAACCGAGTGTTTTCAACGTCACGGATTTACCGCCCGCATTGGGTCCAGAAATTAATAAAATCCTATTTTCAGAATTGAGCGTAATTGTTAAAGGTTTTACCGTTTTTCCTTGTTTTTTGAACGATAAAAACAACAAAGGATGAACCGCATTTTTCCAGTCAACCACCTGACTATTAATACTTAATGGCGCAATTCCGTTTACTTCAATGGCTAATCTCGCTTTGGCTCTGATAAAATCTATGATGCCCAAAAAAGTATAAGCCTTGCGTAAAACGGGAACGTGCGGACGCATTTGATTGGTCAATTCCATTAAAATTCTGACAATCTCACGCTTCTCGGCCGACTCCAATTCTCGAATTTCATTATTCGCTTCCAAGACTTCGGTAGGCTCCATGAAAACTGTTTTTCCTGTATCAGATTCATCATGAACAAAGCCTTTTATCTTCCGTTTGTGTTCGGCAGCGATGGGAATTACCATTCTACCTCCTCGCAAAGTCAACGAAAAATCGTCCGAAATCCAGCCATTTGCTCGGGCATTTTTCAGAATTCGGTCTAAAGTTTTCCGCAAATCATTCTCTTGTACTTGCATTCTCCGACGAATTGCCTGCAATTCCGAACTGGCATTATCCTTCAACTTACCTCTGTCATCAATGATTTTATCGAGAGAATCTAAAAGATTTTTGATTTCGGATTGTGGATTTCGGATTTGTTTTTGCGAAGTATCCTCATCTTTACTTCTTTCTTGAAAAGCACTTCCGACTAATTCACGCAAAGTCGGAAATTCTTCTGGCTCTTTTTTATCAAAAAAGCGCAAACATTCTTGAATGGTTCTGAGGGAAAGTTTGACATTAAAAAACTCTTCTTCGGTTAAAAAAGCCCCTTCAATAGAGGCTTTTGAAAGTTGATAATTAACGTCTAAATAATTTTGAGAAGGAAAAGCCGTGGGTTCAAATTGCAGAATATTCTTCATTTCATCCGCCTGACGAATCATCTTCTGAATCAAATCATAATTATCCGAAAAGCGAACTTTTTCAACAAAATTACGACCTAACTGACTAACGCACAGCTCATTGAGTCGCTCACGAATTTTATCGAAACCTAATTTTATTTCTATATTTTGTGGGTAAAGCATTATTGTTTTTTTATGTATCACGATTCTCCAGAATCGTTATTGTCTATTTTGAAAACGTTAAATTGGTATGTTTAGTTTTTCACATGTTATTGAAAAAAAAATGTGACTGCTGTCATTCCGAGTGCAACGAAGCAATCTGTTGGGCGGATGCAGAAAAGTTTGAGAACCAGAACATCTGAGTTTAAAATCTCTATCATCAATCCAGAAGATTGCTTCGTTGCACTCGTAATGACAGAACTTACACCTTCAGAACCCCATCTGCATCCAATAACAATTCTTGCACTTGCACAACTGCATCCTTGTTCAAACGCCCGTATAAATGAGGAAAGGCAATTCCAGTATCAAATAAATCCTCGTACACAAGATTTGAAGTCAGCTTTTTCGGATTGATATGGAGTAAGAACAACCTTGTTGACCCTTGAAAATAGTTTAATAAAGTACCATTTACTTGCGCCAAAGTGGAAAGATGGATAAATTTCTCTTCCGATATCGTTTCAGATTCGTAATAATCTTTGTTTGCAAAGTTTTCCCACCATTCTGGGTGTACGATGTGATATATTGTAGTTTCCATGACCTAAATTTACGGATAATTGTTGTTAAATTGATGAAGTTGGTAAGTGGTAAATATTGAAAGGTATAAAATTAAACGCTATTGTCAATTTGAATGTTTATTAAATAATCATTCATAAATCAAATAAATATGTACGACATTATTATCATTGGCGGTGGTTTAGCAGGATTGGTTAGCAGTATTCAGTTATCCAAAGGCGGAAAGAAAGTGCTGTTGATTGAAAAGAAAAAATATCCGTTTCATCGGGTTTGCGGAGAATATATTTCTAATGAAACTCGCCCATTTTTAGCATCCCTTGGCTTAGATTTCAGTAATATAAATGTGAAAGAAATTACTAAATTTCAATTTACTTCGCCTTCTGGCAGCGTTTTAGAAACCGATTTGGACTTGGGCGGATTTGGCATTAGTCGATATATAATTGATGAAGAATTATATCTTTTGGCAAAGTCAGTTGGTGTAACATTTTTATTAGAAAACACCGTTGAAAGTGTTGATTTTAAAGAGGATCAATTTACCGTAAAAACCGCTTTTGACACTTTTGAGAGCAAATATATCATTGGAACATTTGGTAAAAGAACAAAATTAGATGCTACCTTACAAAGAAATTTTTTCACAAAAAGAAGTCCGTACATTGGGGTAAAATATCACATAAAAACCAATTTTCCGAAAGATTTAATTGCTCTTCATAATTTCAAAGATGGTTATTGTGGTATCTCAGCAATTGAAGATGACAAATATTGCCTGTGCTATTTAACCACCCGTGAGAATTTACGTGAGCATGGAACAATTGCAGCCATGGAAAAAAATATTCTCTGGAAAAACCCTCATTTGCAGAAAATATTTACAGAATCAGAATTTCTCTACGATAAACCCGAAGTTATCAACGAAATTTCTTTCGCTCCAAAAACAACCATCGAAAATCATATTCTCATGGCGGGCGATGCTGCGGGTTTGATTACGCCACTTTGTGGAAACGGAATGGCAATGGCAATTCACGGAGCTAAATTATTGTCGGACAGTATTTTACAAAATTACGATGACAGAAATTTTGTAGAAAAAGCGTATCAAAACGCTTGGAGAAAGCAATTTAAAAAACGCCTTTGGATTGGTAGAAATGTCCAAAAATTATTCGGAAATGAAGTCGTTTCTGAAATCGCCTTGAGTACAATGAAAACGATTAAACCACTTTTTAGGATGATAATTAAATCTACTCATGGGAAGGTTTTTTAGCTAATATAGTCACAGAGGCAACACCGTAGTATTTTTTACTTCCGACATCACGAAAGAGCTACTAATATGCGCAACACTCTGTAAATCAGATAGTTTCTTTTGATAAAATTCATTATAAGCTTCCATATTTTTGACGATTACTTTTATCAAATAATCATAATTTCCCGAAATTACGCTACATTCCATCACCTCTGGAAACTGTTTGATTGACTCTTCAAACTCTTCAAAATGGTTCTTTTGTTGCTTATCTAAGGAAATACTGCAATACACAGTCATCGGATTTCCCAGCATCTTTTTATTCAAAATCGTCACATATTTCTCAATGACTCCTTCGTTTTCCAAACGTTTTATTCGATCGTGGGTAGGAGTCATTGAAAGATTAATTTTTTGAGAAATTTCTTTCAAGGTTAATTGTGCATTTTCTTGAAGTAATTGTAATATGCGAATATCATTTGCATCGAGTGTCATAAGAAAAATTTACTTTTGTGAATTGCTAAAAACGTTATATTCAGAATTATTTCCTTCAAATATACCCAAATAATTCATCATTTTCTTATTATTTTAAATTACACAAAACTATTTCCTGTTTCCTTAATTTTGCAATTCACTTCATTTACAAACAAAGGGTTTAGGGGTTAATGGGGTTTTGGGATTAAGGTATCAGCAATTTGAAGAATTTGAGAATACTTTAATTTCAAAACCCCAAACCTCTAAAATCCCAAAATCCCAAAATTATGATAATTGGTGTTCCAAAAGAGATTAAGAATAATGAAAACCGAGTAGCTGTAACACCTGCGGGCGTTGCAGAATTTAAAAAGAATGGTCATACTATCTACATTCAAACACAGGCTGGTTCGGGAAGTGGGTTTTCAGATGAAGAATACGTAAAAGCAGGAGCAAGTATTTTGCCAAATATTGAAGAAACTTACGCTATTGCGGACATGATTTGCAAAGTAAAAGAACCGATATCATCTGAATATCAGCTAATTAAAGAGAATCAGTTATTATTTACCTATTTCCACTTTGCCTCTTCCGAAGAATTAACGCACGCTATGATTGAGCGAAAAGCCGTCTGTTTAGCGTATGAAACGGTTGAAAAAACGGATAGGAGTTTGCCCCTTTTAATACCAATGTCGGAAGTGGCAGGACGTATGGCGATTCAAGAAGGAGCAAAATATTTGGAAAAACCCATGGGTGGAAGAGGTATTTTGTTAGGGGGTGTTGCGGGGGTAAAACCTGCAAATGTGTTAATTTTAGGCGGTGGAATTGTGGGAACGCAAGCAGCAAAAATGGCCGCAGGTTTGGGTGCAAACGTAACAATTATGGACGTAAGTTTGCCAAGATTACGATACTTAGAAGACGTTATGCCAGCCAATGTTGATACCGTGATGTCAAACGAATATAACATTCGTGAAGCCATAAAACTGTCTGATTTGATTGTAGGAGCAGTTTTGATTCCAGGAGCTAAAGCGCCGCATTTAATTACAAGAGCCATGTTGAAAGAAATGCGCCCAGGAACTGTGGTAGTTGATGTAGCAGTTGACCAAGGTGGTTGCATTGAAACTTGTACACCAACAACGCACGAAAATCCAACTTTTGAAATTGATGGAATTGTGCATTATTGCGTAGCGAATATGCCAGGGGCTGTGCCTTATACCTCTACTTTAGCACTCACAAATGCAACACTTCCTTATGCAATTCAGTTGGCAAATAAAGGATGGAAAAAAGCATGTCAGGACAACGAGGAATTAGCAAAAGGATTGAATATTATTGATGGACAAATTGTTTACAAAGGTGTTTCTGATGCTTGGGGATTAGAATTCACAAATGTTAAAAATTTGTTATAAAATTATAATTAGCTTGACATTTATCTATTTATAATTT
>JBBAKY010000029.1:0-34329 GCA_040403295.1 Arcicella sp. | reverse complement strand
AGTTCCACAGCTTCCCGAAGAACACGACTTACATCCCATAATTTTATTTATTTTTAAGGCTAACTAATACCTCAACACATCCAACCCAATATCCTTGCGATAGTATTTTCCATCAAAAAGCACATCATGAGCGGCTTTTTGCGATTTTTGAATAGCCATCTCAAGCGTGTTAGACATACCTGTAAGTACCATTACTCGCCCTCCATTGGTTACCACTAATTTACCCTCTAATTTTGTTCCTGCGTGGAAAATATTAGCATCCGTAATTGAATCATAACCCACAATAACATCGCCTTTTTTGTAATCGCCAGGATAACCGCCCGCCACTACTACGGTCGTAACGGCGTGTTGTTTGCTAATAGTCAATTCTGTTTCGTGTAATTCGCCTTTAGCCGTCGCGATCATCAATGACATAAAATCAGATTCTATTCTTGGCAAAACTACTTCCGTTTCAGGATCGCCCATACGAGCGTTATATTCAATTACTTGGGGTTCACCTTCGTGGTTCATTAAACCAATAAAGATGAATCCATTATAATCAATTCCTTCTTTTTTCAAGCCTTCAATTGTGGGGATAATTACCTCACTTTCAACAGCTTTCATGAATTTTTCGCTGGCAAATGGCACGGGAGAAACCGCTCCCATTCCACCCGTATTCAATCCTGTATCTCCTTCACCAATACGTTTATAGTCTTTGGCTTCTGGCAGAATTTTATACGATTTTCCGTCCGTTAAAACAAAAACTGACAACTCAATTCCAGTTAAAAATTCCTCAATAACTACCTTACTACTGGCATCGCCAAATTTGGCATCTACCAACATTTCAGTCAATGATTCTTTGGCTTCGTCTAAAGTCAAAGCAATAATCACGCCTTTTCCTGCAGCAAGTCCATCGGCTTTTAATACGATGGGGAGTTTTTGAGTATCAAGATAATTTAAGCCTTCTTGCAAAGTATCTTTGGTAAACGTCTCAGATTTTGCCGTTGGAATTCCGTATTTTACCATGAAATTCTTAGAGAAATCCTTTGAACCTTCCAACATAGCTCCTTTTGAATCGGGACCCACCATTAATACGTTTTTCAAATCTTCTCTCGACTGAAAATAATCACGAATACCTTTCACCAAAGGTTCTTCCGGGCCCACGATGACGAGTTCAATTTGGTTTGAAATAACGGCTTCTGCAATTTTTTCAAAATCATTATATCCAATTGATAAATTAGTGGCAACTTGCGCTGTTCCAGCATTCCCCGGAGCAACAAATAATTTATCACAAAGTGGGCTTTGGGCTATTCTCCATGCAAAAGCGTGTTCACGTCCGCCCGAACCTAATATTAGTGTATTCATTTATTAAATTATCTCTATTAATTAGCCATTTCACTCAAAAACTTAATTCTCATCAGCCTTAATTCTTCTTCCGTAATATCTTCAATATCACATTTTTCCATGGCAATAGCAATGCTATCTGTATCAGAATCCATGAAATATTCATAGATTTCTTCTTGTTTATCAGGCTCAATTACTTGGTTGATATAATAATCCAAGTTCAATTTTGTTCCAGAATAACAAATATGCTCAATCTCTTCGATGAGTTCGGCCATACCCAATTCTTTCTGCTCACCGATGATATCTAAGTCAACTTTTCTATCCACTTGTTGGATAATATGAATCTTGATTTTTGATTTATTTACCGCTGATTTTACCACAACTTCCGAAGCCGTTTCTATCTCATTATCATCAACGTATTTTTTAATCAAATCAATGAACTGGCGACCAAATTTTACTACTTTTCCCATTCCTACACCGTTGATATTTGCCATATCATCTTTGGTGGTTGGATAAGTAGTGGCCATTTCTTCCAAAGATGGGTCTTGGAAAATTACGTAAGGAGGCAAGTTTTTCTCTTTGGCTAATTTCTTACGAAGATTTTTTAGCAATTCAAATAAAGCAACATCATGCGAACCTCCGCCCCCTGCTGCTTCCTTTTCTTCGTCTTCAATTATCTTTTCATTGTCGTAATCGTGATCTTTTGAAAGGGTTAATGGAAACGAATCTTTGATATAATCTCGTCCTTTTTCCGATAATTTCAAAATACCATAATTCTCAACGTCTTTCTCCAAAAATCCTAAAATAGCAATCTGACGCACCATCGAAACGCATTGTTCGATTGGTTCAGGCTCGGCACTTTTTCTACCTTTTGCTTTGGGTGCTTTCTTGGCTTTTGCCTTTGGTTTTGGAATTGGATTTCCGTCCTCATCCTCGTCGTCCGAAAATTCTGCGTCATCATCATCGTCATCATCATCGTCTTCATCCTCATCCGCTGATAATTTAAAATATTGCTTTGCTTCTCCAAAAGTTACAATGGTTTGATGGTCTTGTGTGCCAACATTTTGGCTTTTATAGCCCATCAAAATATCCGCAATATGTTGAGCATCATAGCTTTCGCCCGTTAATTCAACCGTTTTCAAGGCTAAAACTACGGCTTCTTCGGCTTTATATTTTGGCGTTGGTTTGTTACAATTATCACAAAAACCGCAGTCTTTGTCCATGTATTCACCAAAATAGTTCATTAATTGACGGCGGCGACACGTGCCTAAACCCGCATAATGTACCATTTCGTGAAGTAGCATTCGGGCTGTATCACGTTCAACGATGGTTTTATCTTTGTTGAATTTATCAAGTTTTGTAATGTCTTCTTTCGCATAAAACATGATACAAGTTCCTTCCAATCCATCACGACCCGCACGACCTGTTTCTTGGTAATATCCTTCCAAAGATTTTGGGGCATCGTAGTGAATCACGAAACGAACATCTGGTTTATCAATACCCATTCCAAAGGCAATTGTGGCAACCATTACTTCGGTTTCTTCATTCAAGAAAGCCTCTTGATTTGCCATTCGCACATCAGAATCCAAGCCTGCATGATATGGAAGAGCTTTTACACCATTAACTACCAACAAGTTAGCAATTTCTTCAACTTTCTTACGACTTAAGCAATAGATAATTCCCGACTTACCGTGATTAGTTTTGATATACTTAATAATCTGTTTATCAATATCATCACGTTTCGCCCGAATTTCGTAGTAAAGATTCTTACGGTTGAAAGATGATTTGAAAAGTTTGGCATCGTCAAGATTCAAGTTTTTCTGAATATCCTGTTGAACTTTTGGCGTTGCCGTTGCGGTGAGGGCAATAATTGGCAAATTTTTATCCATACTCTCAACGATACTTCTGATTCGGCGATATTCAGGACGGAAATCATGTCCCCATTCTGAAATACAATGGGCTTCATCAATCGCAACAAAAGAGATTTTAGCTTCTTTAAGAAAGGATAGATTAGATTCCTTCGTCAGTGATTCAGGAGCGATATAGAGTAGTTTTACTTCCCCTTTCACCACTGCATTTTTGACTTTGGTCATTTCTGCCCGATTCAAAGATGAGTTTAGAAATTGAGCATTAATACCAAAAGCATTCATTTGATCTACCTGATTTTTCATCAAGGCAATCAAAGGTGAAATCACGATAGCAGTTCCTTCCATCGCAATGGCCGGCATTTGATAGCAAAGTGATTTTCCTGCCCCAGTGGGCATGATGACGAAGGTGTTCTCACCCATGAGGGTGTTCTGGATAATAGCTTCTTGTTCACCCCGGAACTGTGAAAAACCGAAAGTCTCTTTCAATTTCTCTTTCAACATATCGGCGGTTTCTTTGGTAACAGTCATTTTATTCAATCTTAATTGAGGTTATAAATAAAGTATTTGGTGGTTGATTAATTTTGTTCGCTCTAAATATAAAGAGTCTGGACAAAAATCTTGTTCATTTTGCCATTGACCCGTTCCCAGAAAATGTTTTAGAGAATTAAAAGACTTGAATCTTTTAATTCTGTAAATACTCCATATTCTAAATAAGGCTTTACATCAAATATTTTTCTTTCATTATGAACAAAAGTAAAGTTTGACGTAAAATCTTGGTTTGGCTCGACAAGTTTAACGCTTGTATTCATCATTGATTTATTGAAACAAGTAAACCATTAAATATTGATATTACGGGCATTGTTATTTGTTATCTTTGTAGTGAAATCAGTAAAAAATCATTCAATCAAAAATACTTCGTACATTGAAATTAATAAAAAATATTCAATCAACTGCAAAAAAAGTTTTAGAAGATGAAGCAAATTCAATCCTAAAAATTGTTCCGTTGATTGATTCTGAATTTGAATCATGTGTAAATCACCTACTTAGCTCTTCTGGACGCTTCGTAATTACGGGTGTTGGAAAATCGGCAATTATTGCTCAAAAGATAGTAGCGACGCTTAATTCAACTGGAACACCCTCACTATTCATGCACGCTGCTGATGCCATTCACGGCGATTTAGGAATGATTCAAAAAGGGGATACTGTCATGTGCATTTCAAGGTCTGGTGATACGCCCGAAATTAAAGTTTTAGTACCCCTTATCAAAAGGACTGGAACAAAATTAATCGCAATGGTTTCAAATCCAAGTTCTTATCTCGGAAAAAATGCAGATTTTATTCTTCATGCACTCGCCGAACGTGAGGCAGATTCCTTAAACCTTGCTCCCACCATCAGCACAACCGTTGCATTAGCCTTGGGAGATGCCTTGGCAGTGTGTTTAATCGAATGCCGAGGATTTGATAGTCACGACTTTGCCAAGTATCATCCTGGGGGCGCATTGGGCAAGAAATTGTATTTGAAAGTTTCGGATATTTATCCTAATCATGAATTACCAGTAGTTCAGGAATCTTCGACGGTCAAAGAGACAATCATTGAAATCAGTTCAAAACGTTTGGGAGCAACAGCGGTTTTGAAGGAAAATAAAGAATTGGCAGGAATAATTACGGATGGAGACGTGCGAAGAATGTTAAATCAATATGACAATGTTGCGGGATTAACGGCTAAAGATATTATGACTATTTCACCAAAAGCCATTTCACCCGATGCCTACGCAGTGGAGGCATTACAGATTATGCAGGAAAAAAATATCACGCAACTCGTGGTAATTCAAGACAATAAACCTTTAGGATTTGTGCATTTGCACGATTTATTGAAAGAAGGTTTGGTTTAGGAGGAAGGGAAATACGGAGGGAAGGAGGAAGGAAAAAAAAGATAATTTCTGCCATTTTCATTCCTCCATTCCTCCGTATTTCCCACCTCCCTCTAACGCATTCTGTCCGCCGATTTTACTAACATTTCGTCTCTTCTGATAAAACGATTTGCAATCATATTACACAACATTGCCACGACTGCCGAAATGAATCCTGCCCCGTAAGACCCTTGATTTTCAGGCTCAAACATCGGAATTCCTACTTTGAAAACCTGATAAAAAGTGTATCCTAAAACAACGGCAATTAAGATAGAATTAGTCAAACCCAAAGTCATTTGGAGCATCCTTTTCTTGTATTGTGTAATTGAAAAAGCAGCAATACAAGCAGAAATAATTGATAAAATCACAATTACCATTGTGTTTGCACTACTCACAGCAGTAGTGGCTTTGAAGTATTCTAAAGCAAAAGAAGTGAGGGTGACTTTTTCATTTAAAGTAGCACTACTTTTTTCCCAAATTGGTAAAGCCGTTACCGCCAACATCGCAATCGCCACGACGGCTAATAATAAAGTTTGAATTCGTTGGAGCATAATATTTTAAAGGTTTTGTTTTCGCAAAGTTCTGAAACTTCCGAGAACTATACAACACAAAAAAAGCGAAAACCTCTCGGTCTTCGCTTTTTTTGTCGTGTGTATCTCGTTGTTATGAATTGAATTAGAATCTAAAGTGAGAGAATGCTTTGTTAGCTTCTGCCATACGGTGCGTATCGTCTTTCTTCTTTACTGCTGCACCTTCACCTTTTGCGGCTGCCATGATTTCATTAGCCAAACGGTCGATCATAGTCTTGTCACCACGCTTACGAGCGTAAAGAATTAACCATTTCATCCCTACTGACAACTTGCGGTCAGCACGAACTTCCGTTGGTACTTGAAACGTAGCTCCACCCACACGGCGAGATTTAACCTCTACCGTTGGCATAACATTATTTAAAGCTTTCTTGAAAAGCTCTAAACCGTTTTTCTCCTTCGTTCTATCTTCAACTTTGTCTAATGCACCGTAAAAAATCGTGAATGCCGTTGATTTTTTACCATCATACATCAAATTATTTACAAACTTCGTTACCATTACATCCTTAAATTTAGGATCAGGCAACACGTATCTTTTCTTTGGTTTTGACTTTCTCATTGTCTTTGTTAATTTTTTAAGTTTAGCCCATCTTCTGCCTTAACTGAGCATACTGGACTGTTTTTTTTTAATTGTGAGTTATGAGTTATGAATTAGTTTAAACACTTATAATTCATAATTTATAATTCATAATTATTTCTTTTTACCGCCTTTTCCACCTTTTACTGGTGCTACTACTGCACCTGGCTTAGGACGTTTTGCACCGTATTTCGAACGACGCTGACGACGACCACTTACTCCTGAAGTATCTAATGCACCACGGATAATATGGTAACGTACACCTGGTAAATCTTTTACACGACCACCACGAATCAATACGATTGAGTGTTCTTGCAAATTGTGTCCTTCACCTGGAATATAGGCGTTTACTTCTTTACCGTTGGTTAAACGTACACGGGCTACTTTACGCATAGCCGAGTTTGGCTTCTTTGGCGTAGTTGTATAAACCCTCGTACACACACCACGACGTTGTGGACAAGAATCTAAGGCTGGAGACTTTGATTTAAAAGTCAATTGCTCTCTGCCGTTTCTTACTAACTGCTGTATAGTTGGCATTTTGTATTGTTTTATTTGAGATACACATTCCCTGATAGTATTGAGTTTGTGATTTGTGAGTGATTGCAAATACGCACAAATCACTAAGCGGTACTCCGCCCGTTCACATTTCATAACTGACTGAAATCAGGGGTGCAAAATTACGAGTATTATCTGATAATCAAAAAGAAATCTGATGGTTTTATTCTGTTTCTCAAGGTTTTATGATTATATCTCGTGAAAGATTGCCTATTGGTCTATTAATTAGGGTATTTCGCAACAAAAATTATTAAATATTTAAAAATTGATTAAACTGTACGAGTTTAAAATTGTCATAATCTAAATATTTACCTGATTCTAAGGTTATATTTGTTCGTATAAATAAAACCCATTTTTATCATTGACCTCAACCCATTTAATTGATACTCAGCGTTCATACTTTTTATGAAAATGAAAAAAACACTTTTACTCGTAAACCTAATCATCATCTCAAATAGCTTATTTGCCCAATCAGCTATCGTTGGGGAAGTTCGGGAAATTCTTACGCAAAAAACACTCAAAAGTGCTTACGTGAGTATTATCAACATGACTGATTCTTCCAAGAGAAAAACCGTTCCTACCGATGGTATTGGAAAATTTAAATTTTTAGGAATTAATCACGGAAATTATTCGCTTCGGGTGAGTTTTTTGGGTTACCAAGAATCTCGACAAAATATTACCATCTCCACGGATTCTACCTACAATATATCCACCATTTTTTTAGAAGAAAATAGTCAACAACTCGACGAAGTGAAGGTGATTGGGCAGGTGGCAGCTACGATACAAAAGTTGGATACGCTTCAATTCAATGCCAAAGCCTTTAAAGTTAATCCCGATGCCAATGCGGATGAATTGATGGAAAAACTGCCTGGAGCGGTAATGGAAAACGGAAAATTGCAAATTCAAGGCGATGAAGTGAAACAGGTAATGATTGATGGTAAGCTATTTTTTGGCAAAGATGCTACGGCGGCTCTCAAAAATATTCCCTCTGAAGTGATTGATAAAATTCAAGTATTTGACCAACTCAGTGAACAATCGCAACTGACTGGATTGGACGATGGCAATACTACCAAAACGGTCAATATCACCACTCGCCCAGATATGCGCAATGGTATTTTCGGGCGTAATTCGGCTGGAATTGGCTCAAATGATACTTATAAAGTGAATGCCAGTATCAACCGGTTTAAGGGCAATAGTCGCTTCACGGCTCTTTTTCAGGCCAATAATATTAACATACAAAATTTTTCTTCCGAAGATTTATTAGGCGTAGCTTCTGGTTCGGCTCAAACCCGGAGAGGTGGCGGCGGTGGAAATCGTGGAGGCGGAGGACAAGCAGGCGGCGGAACGGACAATTCGGGCAATTTTTTAGTAAATAATCAACCTGGCTATAATACAACTAACGCTTTGGGATTAAACTATTCGAATGAGTGGGGAACGAAGTTGAAGTTTCAGGGCAGTTATTTCCTTAATCAAGCCACAAATTCAATTGTAGAAAATACTTTTCAGCAATATATTCAAAGCACAAACACGGGTCAAACTTATACAGAAGGTAGTAATTCCTTTTCAAAAAGTTTAAATCATCGGGCGTATTTTAGGTTAGAATACAAAATTGATGACAGAAATTCTTTGGTAATGACTCCCAATTTGAGCGTTCAAAATACAGACTTAAATTCTGGATATGCGGGAGTTACTGCCCTGAAAACGCAAAAACTTAATGATGTAGTTAATAATAGTGTTAGTAATAATTACGCCATAAATTTCTCGAATAATCTTTTATTTAGACGTAGATTTGCTAAAATTGGGCGTTCGCTGACCTTCAATTTAACCACTACTTATAACAATCGGGAAGCGGATAGATTATTGAAATCAGTCAATAATTTTTATGGTGCCAATCCATCTTCAAAAATCCTAAATCAAGATGCCATTACCAATGCAAACGGTTGGGGAATTACCTCAAGTTTGTATTATTCAGAACCTTTAAGCAAAAAAAGTTTCGTATTTGTCAGTACCAGTTTTGGGTATAATGAAAACCAATCGGAAAAATATTCTTATAATTTTTCCGATTCTCAACAAACCTATAATCGTTTGGATACGCTTTTGAGCAACGTTTTTAATAGTGATTATTACAATTATAAAATTGGAACAGGCTATCGTTATAATTCCAAAGATTTACAAATTTCTACGGAAGTTAGATACCAAAATGCTAATTTGATTAATGAACAGATTTTTCCCAAAAAATACAATCTCGACAAAAGTTTCAACAATGTACTACCTTCATTTTCAGTACGTTATAATATAGGCAGCAAAGCAAAATCGCTTCGATTCAACTATCAAACTCAAACGCAACAGCCTTCTATTTCTCAATTACAGGAAGTGGTAAATAATAATAATCCACTCCGACTTTCAACGGGAAACTCAGCGCTTTCGCAAGAATATCAGCATCAGTTTTCACTGCGATATACGTCCACAAGTCAAACAAATTTTTCCAATTTTGTGGCTTTAATGAGCGGTAATGTCGTAAAAGCCAACATCACAAATAGCAATTTTATTGCTTCCAAAGATACCATTTTTGACCACAATATCATACTAAAAACGGGTTCGCAATTATCTCGCCCCGTTAATTTGGATGGTCAATATTCAGTCAGAGGATTTTTGTCTTATGGTTTTCCATTAAAGTTCATTAAGTCGAATATCAACTCCAATTTTACCACAAATTTTACTCGTACACCCGGTTTAAATAACAATCAATTAAACTATTCCGATGGGCAACGCTATTCGTTTGGCTTGGTTTTGAGTAGTAATATCAGTACAAAACTTGACTTTACGATTTCATCTAATTCTAATTTTAACTCAGTCCAAAATACGCTTTCTTCGAGTTTAAATAATCAGTATTTTAATCAAAATTTAAAGATTAGGTTTAATTTTATTATCGGAAATGGATTTGTTCTCAATACCGATGCTACTTATTATTCTTACTCGGGATTGTCGTCAAGTTTCAACCAAAAATATACACTTTGGAACATGGCGATTGCGAAGAAAATATTCAAAAATCAATCGGGTGAAATTCGTCTTTCAGTCTTTGATTTGTTGAAACAAAATACCAGTATTCAACGAAATATCACTACCAATTACATCGAGGACACACAATCAAATGTTCTTCAACAATATTTTATGTTGAGTTTTGGCTATAATTTGAAAAAATATTGGAAGGAGTGATGGGGGTTATTTATACGAAATATGGATTACCATTTCCCTGGTTGGTAGAGCAACACTATTCCCTTAGCACGGCGTCCCTCACCTGACATCATAGGAAAGCAAAAATATGAGTAATCTTAATTATTAATTAACTGATAATTTAAATGCTCGTGTTTTTTTAGCACAATATCTGGTGAGGATGACAGCCACGGAAACAGAATGTTTAACGTTTAATTATCAAGTTGTTTTGTCAATATTGTTGGTAAAAAAATACCAATAATTACATTATTATATTTTTAATATAATTTACTGAGATTAGTTGTTATGGCTGTTTTTGGATATTTTAAGGGGAATCAAAATAATTTTTACAACAAAAGCAATACAAATTAAATTACCCTCGTATTCTATACCGAACATCATTAATTAACAATTATTCAACATGAAAAAAGTATTGTTTTTACTAACTGCTGTGTCGGGGCTTTTCTTGGCAAGCTGTAAAACCCAGGATGTAACCCCTGACACCTCATTGGATGAAGTTTTTTCTTCAATGGCATCGTCTGCTGCCCGTACTGCGGCTATCAATGATACCGTTACGAGAGGAAAATGTAAAGGAAATTTAACGAGTATTGATGCGGCAACTTTGCCAAGTAGTGTTACAACTTATATCAATACAAATTATGCAGGCGCAGCAATTAAATTTGCTGGGAAAGATGATAAAGGTCAATTTGTAGTTGGGTTATCATTGAATGGTGTTGACACTGGTTTATTATTTGATGCAAATGGTGTTTTCGTTCAGAAATTAGAACGTTATGGAGCGAAAGCAAAATTGACAGAAGTAGCTATCACGGCGCTTCCTGCCAGCGTAAGTGCTTACGTATCCGCTAATTATGCAGGTTACACCATCAAACGTGCCGGTTCGGATGCAGATGGAAACCTCATTGTTGGATTGGATAGCGGTATGGGTCATAAAGTATTGAAGTTCACCTCAGCGGGTGTATTTACGGCAGAATTACAGATTCCTCCTCACGGAAAAGGACAAGGTGGTCCTGGTGGTCCAAAACCAAATGGTGGACACTAAGATTAGTGATGAATTATGAGTAATGAGTTATGAATGTTTTACTTCATAACTCATTACTTTTTTTATGGTAATTTATTATAAAAAATTATTACTTTTTTAAATTCAACTCATAACTTATCACTTATAATTCATCACTCATTAAGAAGCTTGCCCGCCATTTACGCCCAAAACTTGTCCATTCACAAACCCCGATTCGTCCGAAGCCAAAAATAAATAAGCATTGGCAATATCCATTGGGTCGCCCATTCTTCTTACTGGAATAGAATTAATAACCTCCAAACGAACGGCTTCTGGAATAGCATCGGTCATTTCGGTTTTAATAAAACCAGGCGCAACGGCATTAGAAGTAATGTTATATTTTCCCAATTCTTTCGCCCACGTTTTCACCATGCCGATTACACCCGCTTTGGCAGCTACGTAATTGGTCTGTCCAAAATTTCCATGCACGCCTACAACCGAAGAAGTACAAATAATTCGACCATAATTTTGTTGAACCATAAACGGAGCGATTGATTTTGTACAATTGAAAACGCCCGTCAAATTTACATCAATAACCATTTGCCATTCAAGGTGCGACATTTTCAAAAGGGTTTTGTCACGAGTGATTCCTGCATTATTTATCAGAATATCAATTCGACCGTATTTCTCAAAAATTTCACGACTTGCCGCTTCAATGGTAGGAACGTCGGTGGTACTAATGTGCATAAATTCACATTGAAATCCTTGCTCACGAAGTTTAGAAGCAGTTTCTTCACCAGCTTCTAATAAATCCCAGATGATAACGGTGGCCCCTTCTCGGCAAAATAACTCAGCGGCAGCCGCTCCAATTCCTCGGGCAGCACCGGTAATAATGGCAATTTTGTCTTTTAATCTCATATTCAATTTGTGAGTTGTGATTTAATAAGCCTAATAAAATAAGTTGTGAATTTTGAAAGAATAATTTAATTAAGTGAATCTAATCACCAATCACTAAATCACAATTCACAAATTGTATTTCACTCATAAAGCATCGAAATTAATTCCGCCACGCAAGCAGGTTTTTCTTGCCCTTCAATTTCAAAAATACAATTCATCGTGATTCTCAAACCTGAAGGCTTCGCATCTTCGGCTTCCATCAAACTCGCTCGCATACGAACTTGACTACCGGAAGGCACGGCGGAGGTAAATCGGATTTTATTGGCACCATAATTCACGCCCATTTTCACGGATTCAACTTTAAAAAGGTCGGCCATAAATTTGGGAGCGAGCGAAAGTGTTAGAAATCCATGCGCTACGGGCGTTTTGAAAGGAGAATATTTCTTTGCCATTTCTACATCTACGTGAATCCACTGAAAATCTTGCGTGGCTTTGGCAAAATCATTAATCATCTCTTGGGTAACAGTCATGTAAGGCGTTGTGCCTATCTCCTGCCCTACTTGAGCTTTGAGTAATGCTAAATTTGGAAAAATTTTCATAGTGAGTTTGTCATTCGGCGCACCGCCGTATTACAAACATAAACAAAAAAACCGTAACACGAATCATCATCGTATTACGGTTTTTATTTTCATAGTAGGTTAAAGAGATATTGTATTAATGAACTGCAATCTGGCGGTTAATTGCGGTAGGTTTAGTCGTTACTAAATTTACTTCTTTTACTATTTTTTCGTCTCCTTTGGTAAATTCAAAAGTGTATTTTCCATCTTCCAATTCACTCAAATCATATTTGGCGTGATAGCTTTTATCTTTTTTAGCCACTCGTTCTCTAATCAAAATATCACCTTTACTATCTTTCAGTACGACAATCAAATCCTTATCGTCTGTTTTTTCAATCATTACATTCATTTTCAAAGAATTTATACTTTGAAACATCCCTACTTCAAAAGTTTTTGCTTTCATAGGGGCAACATTTGTGTCCGTTGCATTAGAGATAAAAGTCATGGCTGACAAAGCAGCAATTGCGAAAGTTTTTACTAAAATTTTCATTTTTTTAATTGTTTAGAATGTTTGTTTAAATTTTAAATAATGTTTAGAAATTATATTGAAATATACGTTACAACAGTTTAACTATTTAATAATCAGTAATTTATATATTTAACTTTAAAGAATAGTTGTTCGGTTTTGATAGAGTCTTTGTTCGGTTTTGAACGATTTCAACTTATTCAACGACAATCTGACGAGTATTTTCAGTAGACGCTTGTGAAGATAGATTGACTTCTTTTATTAGTTTTTCATCTCCTTTTGTGAATTCAAAAGTATATTTTCCATCGGCCAATTCACTCAAATCATATTTTCCATGATACATTTTAGTGTTCTTAGTAACTCGCTCATAGTAAAGGGTTTCTCCTTCTTCATTTTTCAAGGTAACTATCAGATTTTTATCCGTCGATTTTTCAATCATAACGTTCATCTTCATGGTGTTAACGGACTGGTACATACCGACTTCAAAAGTCTTCGATTTTGTGGGTGCCATGCCATTATTTGTTGCATTTGAGATAAAACTTAAAGCTGACAAAGCAGCAATGGCGAAGGTTTTTACGAGATTTTTCATTTTTTTATGTGTTTTTTTTGTTTAAAATACTGTTTAGATAATTGTAATTTTTAAAGGTAATTAAATTGTAATTTTTAGTTAAATAGATTTAATTAATTGATTAACAGATACTTGTATTTAAAAGGCTTAGTTATTTATTTTATGTAAGTTTAGATTTTGTACTATTTAAAGAAATTAAGGTTTAGTATTTTTTGTTAAGAGGTTTGTTTTTCCGTTTTGATGTGCCAAAGTTATTTGTTAAAGATAGTACTATGCAATACATATTAGCTAATCGGTCATTTTACTTGATTGAATGGTAGAATTTCTAATGTTTTGGTAAAAATTTATGATAAGTGGTGTTAGAAAATAGGTTGAATGGTTAAAGGTTAATGACTGTTTTTTTAAGTTCTGTAAATAAGATGCAGATAATGAATAAGTTGCAACCAGATAAGATTATTTTTTTATTTTACGATTCAAAATTATATTTAATAACCAACCACCTCAAGATGAATGTGATAAAGTGAGTCAAAATTGGTTTGAATTGCCTGATTGATGTGATTAGTTATAAAATATCACGCAAATCCAAGGCACCATCAACCTACGCAACCATTCTTAACATTGAAATAGTAATTGATTGCACAGAATCATTAATATTGTAGGTAGTTTTTAAGAAAAATAGTAAATTTCAAAAATCAAGCCATGAGCTACCAGCTTTGAGCTGCAATAATACAATCCCTTTTTAACGATTAAACTTAATGCTGAAAGCTCATTGCTCACAGCTTACAAACATGGAAGAAGAAAAAAGTTTTGGACGTAAATTATTAAGTTTCTTTATTGAAGAAAATACGGCCCATACCCAAACACAAACAACCTCCACTCCTACGCAAGCAGGAACGCCCCCGAAGGTGCAAGTGCAACAGACCGTAGCCGTGCAAAATGCTTCGGGAACGGGTGTGGTAGATAAAAAATTTGTGGATCATTTTGTATCCTTAATAGAAAATTCTAATTTGAAAGGGCCTGATTATTTTGAATATATGCAGGCTTTAAAAAGTTTGGCGGGTTTGGGACTCCCAGAAGATAAACAATATCAGGCAGCTTGGGCGAGTTTCAAGGCCATGGGTGGCATTACGGATGTTACGGTTTTAACCAATACTGCCAATCAGTACGTTGGAATTTTGGACAATGACCGTCAGAGTTTTTTGAAAGATGTTGAATCGGCCATTTCTCAAAAAGTGGGCGGTTTGAAAAATGATTTGAAAGCTACGCAAGATGAAAACGAAGCAATCGCCAAACAAATCATTGATTTACAAAATCGGATTAACACAAATAGTGAAAAAATTACCAAAATCACGACTGATATTTCGGAACAAAGTGCCAAGATTACGACCAATAAAAGCAATTACGAAATCACGTACAATTCGTTTGTTGAGCAAATAAAAGGCGATATTGCAAAGATTTCGCAGTATTTGAGCTGAGAAGAAATGGAAGCAGGAAAAAAGGAGGACTAAACTCGTACAAGTACAAATCTACCACAACCTTATGTATAAAAATTATAGAGTGCTTTTAGGTTTACATTTTATAGTTTTTGCTATAATATTTTTGGGGTGTTTATTCAAGATTTTACATTGGCATGGAGCAAATACATGGTTAATTTGCGGTTTTATTCCAGAAATACTTTTAGTTGGATATATTGCTTTCTTAATTTTAAATGACCAGTCCATAAGAAAATATAAAATCATTTGGCTATTTTTCATATTTACTGGTTCTGCTTTAACAACATTTTTTTATTTATTTTATAAGATTCGTCAGACTCATTTAAATTAAAATAAACTCATGCCATGACTTTGAGTCATGGCATGAGTAATTACCAAAAACTAAAAAATAACCAATTAACAAAATAGAAAATAACAATGGCAGATTTATCACAAATTGGAGGAGAATCTCCTCAAAAATCATTCTGGAGCAAGCCTGAAGGCATTACATCTTTGCTTTTCTTAGCCGCAGCAGGTGCTTTTGGACTGTATTATTTCAACATCATTGTTGAATTTCTGATTAAAGTAACTTCAAATACGCTCTATTTAGGAGGACTTTTGGCAGTTTTGGGCTTAATGATTTTCTTGGTTACGAGCCGTGATGTCAGAACAGCCGTGTTCTTTTTGTTCAAGACGATAATGCGCAAAATTGCGGGCTTAATTGTTCAACTCGATCCAATTGCCATCATGAAAATCTACATTTCTGATTTACGTGAAAAGAAAGAAAAAATGTCGGGACAGATTGATATTTTGGCGGGTCAATTGGTGAAATTGAACAAAAAAATCAACGAAAATAACGATAATATCAAAGCTAAATTTGCCGAAGCCAACAAAGCAAATTCAATGGCCGATAAACCTGGCATGAAAGAAGCAGCCGCTTTGGCAACTATCGAAGGCGCAGGTTTACAGGAAATGAATGAGAAATTGCTTCCATTGCAACGAAATATGAAAACGGTGATGGGTTTTATGGAAAAAGTAGCTTCGTCGGCAGATTATATTATCAAGGAAACTGAAATTAAGGTCAAATTAAAAGAAGCTGAATACGAGATTGTAAAGTCATCTTCAAATGCTTTAAAAACCGCTATCAGCATCTTTAAAGGCAATCCAGACAAAAAGTTTTATTTTGATGAATCAATGGAATATATTCAAGATGATATGAGTAAAAAATTGGGCGAAATGAAACGTGCGATGGATTATTCAATGGATTTTATCAATTCAGTAGATATTCAAAACGGTATATTGACTGACAAAGGACAACAGATGTTGGATGCTTATAATCAAGGTGAATTCAAATTAATTACTTTGGATGCACCTTCGGAAAAAAAGATAGAACTCAATCCATCGAAGGATTCTAATTATAAGGGTTTGTTGGATTAATATTAACACAATCACAAAAATAATCCTCAAAAGCCGTCACCCAAAGTAATGGCTTTTGTAATTTTACCCCATGAACACAATACTAATTCTAAATGCCCAAGTGGTCAACGAAGGCAAAATCGAAACCAAAGACGTTTTTATTAAAGATGGTTTCATTGATAAAATCAGTACCGATTTGTCTCATTTACAGGCAGATAAAGTGATTGATGCCAATGGCAAATACCTTCTACCGGGCGTAATAGACGACCAAGTTCATTTCCGTGAGCCTGGACTTACGCACAAAGCCTGTATCCATTCGGAAGCTCGTGCGGGCGTAGCGGGTGGCGTTACAACTTTTATGGAAATGCCTAATACTGTTCCCAATGCCCTCAATCAAACACTTTTAGCGGATAAATATGAAATTGCGGCTCGCACGTCTTTGGCAAATTATTCCTTTTATATGGGAGCATCCAACGATAATATTGAGGAAGTTTTGAAAACTAATATCCAAAATGTTTGCGGAATCAAGGTTTTCATGGGTTCGTCCACGGGCAATATGTTGGTGGATAATGAGAAAACTTTAGAAAATATCTTTTCAAAAAGCCCGATGTTGATTGCTACCCACTGCGAAGATGAAGCGACGGTTCGTGCAAATACTGAAATTTATAAACAACGTTTTGGCGATAATCCGCATCCACGGGTTCACCCCGAAATCCGTAATGTAGAGGCTTGTTACAAATCTTCTTCTATGGCGGTTGAATTGGCAAAACGACACAATGCTCGTTTGCATATTCTGCACATCACCACGGGCGAAGAAACGCATTTGTTCAGCAATGATGTTCCATTAAAAGAGAAAAAAATTACTTCCGAAGTTTGCGTGCATCACCTTTATTTTGATGCTCGTGATTATGAAACACTCGGAAATCAGATAAAATGTAATCCTGCGGTGAAAGCCGACGGACATAAACAACAGTTGTTAGCCGCACTTTTGGACAATCGTCTTGATGTAATTGCCACCGACCATGCGCCGCACACGTGGGAAGAAAAACAAAATCCTTATTGGTCATCGCCTTCGGGTTTGCCTATGGTGCAACATCCTTTGAATTTGATGATAGAATTTTATCACGAAGGTAAAATTTCATTGGAACGCATCGTCGAAAAAATGTCGCACGCCGTGGCGGATTGTTTTCAGATTTCTAAACGGGGCTATATTCGGGAAGGTTATTGGGCAGATTTGGTTTTGGTAGATTTAGCCGACAAAACGACTATCTCGAAAGACAATATTTATTATCAATGCAAATGGTCACCTTTGGAAGGAAAAACCTTCAATTCAAACATTACACACACATTTGTATCGGGACATTTAGCTTTTGAAGAAGGGAATTTTAATGAAAATGTAACTGGGAAAAGGCTTTTATTTGAACGATAGAAAATGGGAAGATTAACGAAATTCAGTTTCGTTAATCTTCCCAAACTTCTTAAAATGCTTTGGATTTACTTGGAAATAATCTATCTCGCAAAGCTAAAAATGGAATTTCGATGGTTTTGGACAAAGCCCAACCACAGAAAAATGTTGCCCCAAGATACAGGAAAAACACCAGCAATTTTACAGGATAATGACTGTCTAAATATCCACCATTTGGTAAAATAAACCACCAGATTAAAGTCCAGTGAATGATATAAATTCCGTAAGAATATAAGCCCATCGAAGCCGTCAAACCATATATTTTTTGCAAAAATTTGGGATAATTGTTTTTTGAGTAAATACTCAACAATAAAACACCTCCGAATCCTAAATAAAGCGAAGAAAAGCCCCATGTGGTCATTTGAGGATCATAATCCCAAAAAATAATACAAGGCAAAAGCAAAATAAAACTCCCAATTCGAAGCGCATTTTTATTATCATTAACAAATTCCGCCAGTCGTATTTGATGAAAATGATAAAAGTAAGACAACAGCGTACCAAAAAATAATGAATCAATCCGTAAGTGCGTAGGCGACACATTATTGACATGAGAAAACGGATAATGAATGGTGGCTAATATTCTTAAAAACAAACAACTTATGGCAATTATGATAAACAAATAAGGGATGCTTTTAAAGGCATTTTCTTTGTTTTTGGTCATAAAAACGAGTGCCATAAACAAAAGAGGCATTAACAGATAAAAATGTTCCTCAATGTCAATTGACCACGTGTGAATCCAAAAAGCATCTCCGCCAACGTAATTTTTATAAAAAAGCGCTTCAGGTAATAAAGAAGGGTAATTTATTTTTTTAGTAAGGTCTAATTTAATATCAACAAAATATAGCGCAAATAAAAAATAAAAAAGTGGATAAATTTTAAGCCCTCTTCTCACAAAAAACCTAATAAAATTAATCTTCGTGGTCTTTTTATATTCGCCAAATAATAATCCAGATACCAGAAAACCACTTAATACAAAAAATAAATCTACCCCAACCCAGCCAATTTTATAAAGATAAATATTTATTCCATAATGCCTAAAAAGCGTCAAGAAAATGGCAATACCTCTTAAAAAATCAATTGCTTGATTTCTACTACTTGTGTGTTGAATCATATAAACAATTTTAAAATCTCTACTTCTTAATCCCTTCTGCCAAAGTATTAGTAATAATTTTATGAGCCAATGGATTGGGATGATTATCATAGATTAATGAATCCGTTTTATTCACCTTTCCCCAATGTACATATTTTGAATAATTTTCATTTGGTTTAATTTCGGCCCGCAAAACCGAATCGGCATCAATAAAGGTTACATTTTTAACCATTTCCGAATTCATCGTCTTCTGAAAATATTTACGGTCGTAATGATTGCTCAGGCGTTGCTCGTTCGAATATCCAAAACCTCCCAAATTTAATACGACCAACTTAGCACCATTTTGTTTACAAAGTTCATAAATCCGTTCGTAAACATATTTTTCAATCTTCTGATTATCTGGTTCTGCCGTTGGTAAAATTCCCAAAACCATCTTCCACTGAGCAATGCGTTGTTTCCAACTATCAATAATGGCTACAGGAATGCCAACCTTAAAAAAGAACGAAAACTTATCTGCGAACGATTTTGGCGAGGTTTTGTAATATTTATAGTCAGGATTATATAACGAAGAACAGAAAAAAGGTTGGTGAATGTAAAATTTTGATTCCGCATCTTTCGTTACAAAAGGGAAAGGCATCACGCCATAAGCCGAAGGAAAAAACATAAATCTTGCCCTGTCTGCTAACCAAGGAGAATACTGAACCGACACAATTTTAGGATGATGTTGGAGTATTTTTCGCTCCGCTAATATCAACATTTGAGCTAATCCATACGCATTAGTTCCACAATTCAATGACTTATATTTCAGTAAATCAACTGTTTGCGATGGATAATTTTCTTCTGCCAAAGAATAATCTCCCCAAGTGAAAGAACAACCCAAAAACATCATCAGTGTATCAGAATCAATATTTTTAGATTTCAGAGAAATCCTAAAACCTTCATTATCTAATTGAATTGGCACACTAATTTGACGATTTTCTAAGGGATAGACACTCACGCCCGAACCATTCGGAATCCCCCGATGTGCCAGTGTATCGTCTGCCATAAAAACATCGCCCAAGATTCCGATGTTCTTTTTATAATAAATATATAGTTTATCTACCGCCCTAAAATGGAAATAAATTTCTTTAACCAAAAGAAAACTAAAAATGAATATAGGCGCAAAGGAAACCGCTGGAATTACTTTTTTAAAGGTCTGTTGATTCCAATACTTTTTGTAAGTAATGGATAATAAATAAAACAGAACAATAAAAATACCGAAAGCATCACAGATGCGTTCGATTACCATAAAATTCACTTGTACATGACGAAAACGGGCGTGACCCAAAAACCATTCCATCACCTTAGGGATTTGATAAATCCCTAAAACAAGTATAATAACAGTAGAAGTAAACTTTAACTTTTTCATAAAAAAAAATTATGTAGATTTTTCTTTCAAAAATTTCTTAAACTTTATACTGGAATTCAAATTTTTCTTTTAATTTTGAATGTCTACCTGGGATTTCTGCAGAAATATATCCTCAACCATTATTCCAATAATTATTTCATAATCAATAACTTATATCATTCATTCATCATGAAACGATTTCACAAGTTAATAATATTTAATTTAATGTTAATAATTGAGCAATAAAATTTAACTTTTTGATTGAAAATAATCTGCTAAAAATAAATGCTAAGTTATATAACAAAATTAGAAAACAATATCCTAAATTAGTATCACTCTTTATAATTTTCCGCCAATCTAATAATCCTTCTCTAAAAACAGCTATGGCTTTTTACGAACACAGTATTGAAATCCCTTCCGAAAAGAAAGACAACATTATCAAAGTTATAGGTGTTGGTGGCGGTGGTAGCAATGCCGTCGAATATATGTACGAAATGAATATTCAAGATGTTGATTTCGTCGTATGCAATACCGACTTACAGGCACTAAACGATAATAAAGTTCCCATAAAACTTCAATTGGGTGCAATTCTTACCGAAGGACTTGGGGCAGGTACTGAACCCGACCAAGGGCGTTTGGCAGCACTTGAAAGTGAAGCTCAAATTAGGTCTCTTTTGCAAGGTGAAACCAAAATGGTTTTTATTACTGCGGGTATGGGTGGAGGAACGGGAACGGGAGCCGCTCCAGAAATTGCTCGTATCGCCAAAGAATTAGACATTTTAACCGTTGCCATCGTAACTGCTCCGTATTCATGGGAAGGTACCGATAAAATTGATGCTGCCAATGTTGGCATCAAAGTTCTTCAAGATATTTGTGATACTGTTTTAGTGGTATTGAATGATAAATTGCTCGAAATTTTTGAAGACCTCAATATTCTTGAAGCCTTTGAACACGCCGATGATGT
Source organism: Arcicella sp. (assembly GCA_040403295.1). GTDB lineage: Bacteria > Bacteroidota > Bacteroidia > Cytophagales > Spirosomataceae > Arcicella. Next base: position 12,937 of record JBBAKY010000029.1, on the reverse strand, counting down.
GTTAGCAAATGCCGCAAAATCAGTTGCCGAAGTCATTACGAAGTCAGGTAAAGTAAACGCCGATTTCAAGGATGTTAAAAAAGTATTGAGCAATGCTGGACAGGCCGTCATGAGTCAGGCAACTGCTCAAGGGCCAAATCGAGCCAAAGATGTTATTGAAAAAGCCCTTGATTCTCCTTTATTAAACAATCGTGATATTAAAGGTGCTGAACGCATTTTGGTAACAGTAGCCACCAGCAAGCAAAAAATTATGGGTGTGAAGGAACAACAAACCATTACTTCGCACATTATTGAAGCAATTGGCGGACAACCACAAGGTTTCAAATTAGGTTTTATTCTTGATGAAACGCTTGGAGAACAAATGAGTATCACCGTTATCGCAGCAGGATTTGATAAAAAGCAAATTCCCGTAGAAATCTTCCAAGTAGCCGAACAAGATCCCGTAATTGAAGAAGAAATCTCGGAAGAAGAAGATGAAGAAACGAAACCAATTCAATCAATCGTTTTTACGCATCGTGAAGATGATACCCTTCGTTTACGTAAGATGATAGATGCTTTTTGCCAAAAAACTCCTACTGAAGACGAACTTGAATCTCCTGCTTTTCAACGATATGGTATAAAATTATTGGATGTTTCAGAAATCAAAGGTGTAGAGTTTCAGAGACACTCTTTGTAAACAATACTTTCGTAAATAATCCCGCAAAAAAATAAACTCCTTTTGCGGGATTATATTTTAACCCAAAATTCAAACACATGAAAACGCCTTTTTTGATATTTCTTTTCTTTACTTTCTCCAATTTTCTATACGCACAAGAACAAATCAATAAACTGACGTTAGAACGTGAAAACCTTTATCGAAAATATAAAGAAACCGAAAGCCTGTCTTCAGGATTATTTGGCAATCGTTCAAAAGACGATTTACAAACAACCATTGATGCATTGAACGAAATTATCAAGAAAGACAATGAAATTTTGGAAGAATTAACCCATATTCAGGAGAATTCAAAAATAGAATTTACCAATAAATACAACGACTTGATTATGCAAAATAATGAATTGAGTCAGAAGAATAGAGAATTAATAGAATTGACCGAAAGGCATAAAGGCTACACCAAAGAAAATCATCACATCATTGAAGAAACCCAACAGAAACAAAGCTTATTAATTTCACTTTTGGTATCCCTCGGATTATTATCTGTGATTTATACGATAAAATATTTTGTATTGAAAAGCGAAATGAAAAGAATAAGAAATGGAATTCAACATTGAAACCTTCTCAAAGATTACTATTTTGCTCACCGCTCAAATAAAAACCACATCATCAATAATATCTTCTCCGACTTCTTTATTAATCAACGTAACAATTTTAGATTTTGCCATCAATAATTCATTTCTCAAAGGCGCAGAATCCAATTGAACAAAAAGTTTTTTTTCTTTAATATAAATTTCCGTTGTTCTGGAAGAAATGGGTAACCCCATGATTTGTTCCCAATAAGCCACGATATAAGTTTCATTGAATTTAGAACGCAACTTATACAATTCAAGCATATCCTCAATGGCCTGTTTCAAAGGCAAAGCCTTATTATTACGTTTTGAATTTTCTCTGTTATATTGATATACTTGTGCCAAATGAATTTATGATTTATGAGCTATGAAGATAAGCGGCTAATAACAAAAAACCTAAAATGTTAATAGTAAAATTAGGAAGCATTATTAAAATCTTAAAAAAATGACAAGCCAATTTGTATTAAATAGGTGGTAAATTTTAACCACGGACAGCCACTATTATTCATTAATTAGCCTTTAAAATTATTCAAAAAACGATGAACCTTTTACTATATATTCAAATAACCGAACGCCCCGAAGATGTAAAATTCTTTAATCCAATTATTTCCAAACTGAAAGAAAAAAAAATCAATACCACTTTTTACGATGTTGATAATCATTCCGACCCATTAATAATAAGCTTTGCCAATAAATTGCTTTCAGAATCAGACAAAAAAATCATTTTAATTGATACTGAAATAGAAAGTAATTTTTCAAAACTAATGTCTTTACTAACTAATTTACTTGATAATCCAGAAGGAATAGAAATTTTTATCCGAGGAAATAATACAAAATTAGAAAAAATGGTAAGTATTTTACCCCATTTTACGCACCCAGAAACTACTCACGAAATTGAGATAATTGAGCAAGTTTTTCTGAAAAATAGACAACTATGAAAAATCATACGTTTTCTACGAAAAATTATTTTCTTGAAATAGTACCTCAAAAAAGTTTCAAAACAGACGTTTTTATTAAGATAGTACAATCCAAAGGTTTAGTTGAATATTTTTTTAACAAAACTTGACACGAAGCATATAAAAACTAAAAAATTTTTATGTTAGATTTGTCAAACTGTCTAAGCAATCTATTTCAGTAGATTATTTTGCTGGGAAGTCATTTTTCATTTTTTTATTTTAAAATTCACCTAAAACTGTGTTTTAACTTAAACCCAAAATTACCAAACTAATGAGTACACAAGCAAAAACCCCAGCTGCTAAACCAGCAGCACCAGCTCAAAAAAAATCAGGCGGCATTCCAGCAGGCGTGGTTATGTTAATTCTTTTTGTTCTTGCAGAATTGTTTTTCCATTTTGTTATGGGCGACGGTTCTCGTTTCGAAGGCGGTACAAATGAAGGTGCCCCAAAACAAGGCGATTATCTCGCTATCGCTTTTAAAGGCGGTGTTATTGTGCCAGTATTAATGACTTGCTTTTTGACTGCTTTGACATTCTCAATTGAGCGTCTTATCACAATCGGAAAAGCAAAAGGAAGTGGAGATGTAAATGCATTCGTTCGTAAAATCCAATCTTTGTTAGACAAAGACGATACAGACGGAGCATTGAAGGAATGCGACAAGCAAAAAGGTTCGGTAGGAAACGTAACGTTAGCAGCTGTAAAAAAATACAAGCAATTAACATCCGACGGTTCATTAGACAAAGAGCAAAAATTGGCTGCCCTAAGCAAAGAAGTTGAAGAAGCTACTTCATTGGAATTACCAATGTTAGAGAAAAACTTAACAATCATCGCTACATTGGCATCAGTATCTACCCTAATCGGTCTATTAGGAACAGTAATCGGTATGATTAAAGCGTTCTCGGCACTTGGTAACTCAGGTGGTTCAACCGATTCAACAGCTTTAGCAAACGGTATCTCTGAAGCCCTTGTAAATACGGCTTTAGGTATTGGTACATCTGCAGTTTGTATCATTGCGTATAACTTCTTTACGTCTAAAATTGATGAATTGACTTATAGCGTTGATGAAATTGGTTTGAGCATCAACCAAAACTATGCAACCCACCATAATTGATCAATTTGAAAATTAGGTAATCGGTACGCCGATGCGTTTGAAAATTATTTTCAAATCTAAAATCTTCAAGAAATCTTGTTGAATATTTATCTAATTAATCAATTTGTAAATTAGTTTTTTCGTTATATTATTATCAAATTAACTGATTTCCAAATTTTCAAATTAAAATATTATGTCAAAAGTTAAAGCAAAACGACAAAGCGTTTCTCTCGATATGACAGCAATGTGCGACGTGGCGTTTTTGCTACTGACTTTCTTCATGCTAACTGCAAAGTTTAAGCCCGAAGAAGCCGTAACAATCACTCCACCCTCATCAATCTCAGAGAAGAAACTCCCAGCCGGTGAAGGTTATTTGACCATCTCAGTTGGACCAGACGGAGGAATTTTCTTAGGAACAGAAGACAAAACTGCAAAAGATGCCATGCTTGAAAGAATGGCAAACCGTATGGGAATTACTGTTACTCCAGAAATGCAGAAGAATTATAATGCTTCTGAATTGGTAGGTTACCCAGCAGGTGCAATGCGTCAGGTTTTAGGAATGAAACCTTCGGATGTAAAAGCTCAAGGTTTATTGAAAGGTATTCCTTTAGATACTGCAAATAATGAACTTTTCCTTTGGGTTAGTTACGCAAAAATTGCGAATCCAGCCTTGAAGGTGGCAATCAAAGGTGATGCAAATTCTAACTATAAAGTGTTTAATTCAATCGTTAACACTTTGCAAGATCAGAATATTAACGTTTTTCAGTTGATAACATCACCAGAAGGTAAGCCAAAATAATTTTATTTTAGTTGTACTCAGTAGTTTTAACCCTGCCTCTCTCTCGAAAGGCAGGGTCTTATAAGCCAGTTAATCGTTGATAGAAACAGTTAATCATTTTTTAACTCTCTGTGAACTAAATTTATAAGGTTTTAGGAGCAAATTATTAAAGACAACTAAATAATTGAAAGTTTAATGAATTAATGGACGAACTGTTAATTATTAAGTATCAATTATCAACTATCTAACATTCCCCAAAAAATGGCAGAAATAAGTCAAGATGGTGGGGGCAAAAAAGGTGGTAAAAAACGTAGTAAGAAAGCATCAACGAAAATTGATATGACACCCATGGTGGATTTAGGCTTTCTACTAATAACCTTTTTCATGCTAACCACGACGTTAGCTAAGCCCGTAGTAATGCAGTTGAATATGCCTGACAAAACGGAGAAAGATGAAAAATCAGAAGTAAAAATGTCAGAAACATTGACAGTTATTCCTGATTCCACGAAAGTATATTACTATCAAGGACTTCCGACCGATGCGACTACTCAATTGCTCAAAACTGATTATTCAAACAAAGGTATTCGTACTGTTTTGTTTGATTATAAGAAAAGAATTGGTGATAACTTCACGATTGTAATTAAAGCTGCCAAAGGTGCAAAATATAAGAATATGGTTGATTTACTTGATGAATGTGCTATCACAGGAAACAAGCGTTATGCCATCTTAGGAATTGACCCATCTTCGGAAGAGCTAATTAAAAAGTCAGGATTATAAAATAAAAACTAAAAAAATAGTTATAAATATTTTGATAACTAAAAAAATAGTTTTAATTTTAATTAGTGGAAATCCACAGAAAAAGTTTATTTGGTAGATTATTAGATAATTTATTTATTTCATAGATAATTAAAGGAAATAACTGCCCTTAACATCAGAGAATTATGTCAAACGTAATAAGTCCAAATTCAACGCTGGATGATATTATTTTCCGAGATAAGAACAAAAGCTACGGAGCTTTTCTCTTACGGAAAGAATATCCCAAAGTGGTTACAAGGTCTTTATTGGTAGGTATAGCTTCTGTTTCAGCCGTTTTTGCTTTGTCTTTTGCATATAACAAAATATCAGAAACCTTAGCAAAAGATAAAGTTGAAGTAACGGCGAATGTCATGAAAATTGACCAGCCACCACCAGAGAATAAAACACCACCACCGCCACCGCCACCGCCACCGCCACCACCACCGAAAGAAATTCCGCAGGTGACGACGACAAAATTCTTACCTCCCGAAATCAAAAAAGATGAAGAGGTAACCAAACCAGAACCACCACCAGAAGAGGTGAAAGGTAATACTGCATCTGAAACTGTAAAAGGTGAAACAGACGTGCAAGCACCACCAACCGATCCTGATGCAAAACCGAGAGAAGAAGCACCCGTTGAACCACCAAAGCCAAAAGAGGAAGAAATCTTTACGGCGGTTGAACAAAATGCTGAATTTCCAGGAGGAATAGGAGCTTTTGGTAAATTCTTACAGAAAAACCTTAAATACCCTGCTGCCGCACAACGTGCTAACGTATCGGGTAAAGTATATATCCAATTTGTGGTAAATACTGATGGTACTATTCAAAACGTTGATGTTTTGAAATCAGTAGGATTTGGTTGTGATGAAGAAGCAGTTAGAGTAATTAAATCTGTTCCAAGATGGACACCAGGCAAGCAGTCTGGTCGTGCGGTACGTTCGAGATTTACGATTCCTATCAACTTCCAATTGTCAGAATAGTATTCGAGTAATCGAACAATCATAGTGTAAATTTGAAAACCTGTCAGGAAACTGGCAGGTTTCATTTTTAAAAGATGGTTCATTTATGAGTTGAGTGACTATGAAGTTTTAGATTTTTTCCTAAGATTTTATACTTCAATATATCAACCTTCGTAAATATTAAAATCGGCTAATCCCATAAAAACAATGCAAAATAAAGCCTTTGCCATAGTCAATGCCGTGATGGCGTTATCGTATTCCTTAATTGGAATATTATTAATCATTTATCCTGAATCAAATTTTGCCGTAATGATGTTGCCTTCTAAAATTTACGTTTATGGTTTGGCGGCTTTACTAATCATTTATGGTTTGTACAGGGCTTGGAGAGTTTATGAAAAATTTAGAGAAGATGATGACGATGATGAATACGAGTATTACGATGGAAGAAAAGGGTAATTGTTTATGGTGGTCTAACGATTACTATATTAAGCGTAAAATTTTTAATCTGAGACAAATAAAATGCTGAAAGCTTAAAGCCAATTACTAATAGCTGATAGCCAAACAACACCATGAAAAATATAAAAATGTTAATGTTAATAATGGCTGGCACAGTTTTATTAGCATCTTGTGGAAGAGGAAAAGATAAAGAAGGTAAAGTATTAGACTCCCCTGCCAATGGCACAATTACCGTTGCCGTTGATGAATCATTTCAGCAAATTATTGAAGCTGAAAAAATGGCTTTTGAAAAAACATTTCCCCATACAAAAATAAATCTGATTTACAAACCAGAAGGTGAAGCGGTAGCGCTGATGTTGAATGAAAAAGCTCGGATGGCAATTATTGCACGGGAACTGACCGCCACTGAAAAGGAAACTTTTAAAAGAGATGATTTTAGATATAAGAGTTTTAAGTTTGCGGGTGATGGCGTTGCTTTGATTACTAATAAATCGAATCGTGATACCATGATTACGACCAAAGAATTAGAAGCAATTATGAGAGGAACACAGAAAAAATGGGCAAAAAGTGGTAATGATATTGTGTTGGTTTTTGACGGAACAAGTTCAAGTAATTTGACATTTTTGATTGATACTTTCAAGATTGACCGCAAAATGAAAGTATCATTCTTTGCCGCAAAGTCTAATAAAGAAGTGATTGAATATGTAAAAACGCATGATTATGCCATGGGTGTAATTGGCTCAAATTGGATTAGCGATGGCGATGACCCTACATCGTTGACTTTTATTAGAAGTATAAATGTATTGTCAGTAGCCAATAAACCAAATCCAACCAAAGATGATTACTATCAACCATTTGGGTATAATTTGGCGCTAAAAAAATACCCTTTGACCCGTCAAATTAAGTTAATTTTACGAGAGGCTCATATGGGTTTGGGAACGGGATTTGTTAATTACATGACGCTTGAACAAGGACAATTGATCGTTTATAAAAATGGGTTGATTCCTTTAACTCAGCCTCTACAAATTAGACAAGTGGAAAGCAAATGATTTTGAATTTATGAATTAGTCTTTTTAGGACTAAACAAATCTGAAATCTACAATCCCAAATTAAAGTAACTGTTAATATTTTGTTAAACATTATAGAGGTTTGTTACTAATCGAGTGTCAAAACGTTAAAGTAATATACTCAAGATATTTACAAATTAATATTAAAATTATCCATTTGTCAAAAAGTTAAAAAAACTTGGAATAAAGAATAAAAGATAGGTTTTTATTAACAAATTTTTATTTTAATTTTGCATTTCATCATAAAATTAAAATATCATGTAGGTTTTCAGTAAATAGTTTAATGCTGAGAAAATATTAAAAGAAATTATTAAAAGAAAATACAACTAAATTTCAGGAAGATGAACGTAAAAATGAAATCTCTATTGGTGGCTGCGGTTTTATTGTTTACTAACTCAGTAAACGGACAAACGGTTCAGCAAGGCTTGGCGCAGGTGGATGGAGACCAACCAACAAAGGCAAAAGCAACAATGACAGCAGTAGTGGCGGCTTCGCCAACGGCTGAAAATATGTATTATTTAGGTTACGTACAGTTACGTAATGGTGATTTGGCGGGTGCAAAAGCAACCTTTGAAAAAGGGTTGACAACTGAGCCAAAACAATCTTTAAATTCGGTCGGTTTAGCAACAATTCTGTTGGCTGAAAAAAATGCTCAAGGTGCAAAGGCAGCATTCGACAAAATTTTGTTGGATACTAAAATGAAAAATGCGGACGTGATGTACCGTATTGCGGAGGCTTATACTTTATACGAGCATACAAACGACCCTGGTGAAGCAGTTCGATTGATTGATCTGATTGCCGAAAAAACTAAAAAACCTTTGACCGCTGATATGTACATTGTGAAAGGAGACGCTTTTTTGTTGAAAAACGATGGTGGTCCAGCAGCAACAGGGTATGAGCAAGCAATTTTGACAGGAAAAAGCGCTAAAGCATATATTCGTTTAGGGGTAGTTTATTTGAGAGGTAAAAACTATCAATATACGGTGAATAGCTACCAAAGTGCTTATGATACTGATTCATCTTTCGCTCCTTACTACAAACGTATGGGTGAGTATTATATCATTTTTGGTAAATATAAAGATGCTTCTAAATTATTTAGAAAGTATGTAGATAGAGCCGAAGCAACTCCTACTATTTTATTAGAGACTGCCAAATTGTTATTTTTAGCAAAGGATTATGAAGGTTCGGATGAATTTACTAAAAGAGCCGAAGCAGGTGGAGCAACTGATAATGATGTATTTCGTATGAGAGGCTATTCTGGTGTTGAATTAGGAAAATGTCAGGAAGGGATTGACAATTTAGAGAAAATGGTTAAGGCTGGAGTTAAACCTTATTACTTAGATAATGTTTATTTTGCCAAAGGATACCAATGCCTAAAGCAAGATTCATTAGCAACTTTATATTACGAAAAAGCTGCTCCCTTAGATACTATCAATAACCATTATAGTACCATGTATACAATTGCTTATAGTCAGAAAAAATATGCAAAAGCAGTTGAGCATGCAACGAAGTCGATGGAATGGAAATTGGCTAAAAAACAATCATTGAATAGTACAGATTGGTATTATGCAGGAATGGCTCAGTATTTTGTAACGGCTTATACACCAAGAGAAGATACCTTGGGAAGATATAATCAAGGACTAAAAGCTGACTCAATGTATGCTCAAGCAATTACCATCAATGATAAATTTGCTCCTTTCCATTTGTATCGTGCCAGAACAAATAGTTATATTGACTATACTGGAACAAAATGGTTAGCAATTCCACATTATGAAAAGTTTTTAGCGGTTGTGGATATGACGAAAGCCAATAAAGAACAATTATATGAAACATATAAGTATTTGGCTGGATATAATTCAATCGTCACGAAAGACTCGGTGAAAGTTCAAGAGTATGTTGATAAAGCGGTAGCAATTAAACCAGAAGACCCAGACGGTTTGAAACTCTTGTTAGGCCCAGCACCTGCAACGTCAGTGCCAGCGGTGAAAACACCAGTAACACAAGCTCCGAAAATTCCAAAAAAATAAATTTTAGAAATTTCAGTACGCAAAGCCCTGCCAATTGGTAGGGCTTTGTTAATTTTAGGGATTTTATAAAATAATCAACAAAAATTACTCATGTCATGACTCTGAATCATAGTATGAGGTAACAATAAACCAAAAATATGTACGCACTCATCACAGGAGCCAGTAAAGGTATTGGAAAAGAGATTGCTATTGAATTAGCAAAGAAGAAATATGATTTAATCTTAATCGCCCGTTCTGCCAGTCAGTTGGAGAATACAGCCAAGGAAATAAAAGAAAAATATGCCGTTCAGGTTGATTTTTTGGCCACTGATTTATCCGCTCCAGATGTTGCCAGAGGCGTATTCAAATGGGTTGAACAGAAAAATTATCAAGTGGCAGTGTTGGTAAATAATGCAGGATACGGAGCGGCGGGAGATTTTGAGAAATTTACAATTGAACAAAATCGTGATATGATGAATTTGAACATGATTACGCTGACGGAGATGTGTCAGGTATTTTTGCCCATGTTGAAACGTCATTCGCAAGCTTACATTCTGAATATTGCGAGTTCAACGGCTTATCAGGCATTACCACAAATGGCGATTTATGCAGCGACAAAAATATTTGTCTTGAATTTTTCAAGAGCGTTGAAATATGAATTAAAAGATTCGCCCGTATCGGTTACGTGTGTGAGTCCAGGGGCGACGGATACTAATTTCAATGACCGTGCTGATATCCCCGCTAAAGCCAGAAAAGCAGCTGAAAAAGTAGTGATGACTCCGCAAGATGTAGCGAAAATATCGGTAGATGCGATGTTTGCGGGAAAGACCGAAGTGATTCCTGGATTTATCAATAAATTAGGAGCGTTCTTAGCTTGGATTGCACCAAAGGCAATTACGGAGAAAGTTGCCGCTGGAATTTATGAGTAATTGAGCATGGACGTTTGAACCAGTATATAATTTCCACTTCGACATTTTTAGTATCGAAGTGGAAACTTAGAATTACATACTTAATCGTCCCTCTTCATCATATTTAATCTCTTCATTCCCAATCATTTCTCGAGTAATCTCTTGAAATTTTGATTGATTGAGAGGTTGCATTATTTGGGTAATTAAAGATAAACTCATGGCTCCATTTTGCAATAATTGCTTGATTTTTAAGCGAATAGCCTTATCTCCTTCTTTATCTTCAACCCTGATTTTGTTTTGCTTTTTCTTTTTTAAACAATTATCACAAATACCACACTCGGCATCCGTTATTTCATTAAAATATTCTAATAATAATTGCGTTCGACAGCGATTGGGTTGTTCGGCGTAATGCTTTACCGATTTTGCTTTTTGAATATCCCTTTCCTTACGGTTTTTGATTTCTAATTCTTGTAAAGGTAATTCACGCAAGTCAAATCTGGGCGTGAGGAAAGTTAATTGAGGTTTATCTTTTTGTTTATCATAAAACAAAACATCAAATTTTTCTAAAGTCAATAACCACGTCTCTATTTCCTTGATAGGAATTGAAAAGGCTTTGGCAATATTGGCTTCCGAAATAGTTAAAAATGTACCAAAAAGGTCTCCGCCGTACATTCGGAGTAGTAATTTGATAAAAGAATCGTATTTGGGATTGCGTAATTGAAAATCATATAATTGTCGATTATCAACTTTAAACATGAGTTTTGAATTATTTTTAAACCCTTCCGAAAGTTGAATAAATCCTTGCGTTTCGAGAATTTTTAGGGCAAAATAAGTATCCGTCGGCGGTAAATCAAACCGTCTTTGAAATTCAAGTAAATCAAAATCATAACTGGCAAATTCACCCGAACCCACGGCTAATTGAAATAGATTTCCCAGACATTGATACACTTTTCTAATCAATTCAATGGGTGGATAAGATTGCAAAACATTTTTCTCCAAACCATCAAGATCCGATTGATTGAATAAAGCAACGGCATAAGCTTTCTCGCCATCACGCCCTGCCCTACCTGCTTCTTGATAATAGGCTTCCAAGTTATCGGGCAAATCCAAATGTATTACCGTTCTTACATCGGGTTTATCAATGCCCATTCCAAAGGCATTGGTGGCTACAATCACTCTGACACGGTTTTTTATCCAATTTTCTTGACGCTTAGTTCGTTCAACTGCGTTCAATCCTGCATGATAAAAAGTAGATGAAATATTATATTTATTGAGCATATCCGAAACCTCCTGCGTGCGTCTGCGATTACGTACATACACCACCGCCGAGCCTTGAACATTTTGCAATATCTTCATCAAACGCCTTTCTTTATCGTCTTCTTTGAAGGCAGAATACGACAAATTAGCTCTGGCAAAACTTTGTTGAAATAGTTGCGGATTCACCATTTCAAGCTTTTCAATGATATCCGTTTTGACTTCTTGGGTTGCCGTGGCGGTTAAAGCAATCAAAGGGACAGCGGGAATTAACTTTCGAAAATCGGCAATTTTTGCGTAAAGTGGTCTAAAATCATAACCCCATTGAGAAATACAATGCGCTTCATCAATGGCTAACAAATTGATTTTCATCTGTTTAGCACGCTCAATAAAGATTTTTGTTTGTAATCTTTCGGGAGAAACGTAGAGGAATTTTATATTTCCATAAATGCAATTATCAAGGGCAATATCAATTTGATTTTTGTGCATTCCCGAAAAAATACCAATGGCTGAGATATTTCGATTTTTGAGATGTTGCACTTGGTCTTGCATCAAAGCAATCAGGGGCGAAATGACAATACAAATCCCTTCTGACATCATGGCGGGCACTTGAAAACATAAGGATTTTCCCCCGCCCGTGGGCATGAGGGCAAGCGTATCTCGTCCATCCAAAACCGATTGAATTATGTCGGGTTGAAGTGGGCGAAAAGCATCGTATCCCCAGTATTGTTTTAGTATCTCTTGTGGTTGCATTGGTCTAAATAAAAGTCCCTTCCAACAACTCTTTCTTAATAGTTTTGATTCTCATATTGAGCGTAATGTGTTCAAAATCAATACCTTCTACGCATATTTCTTTCAAATATCTGCTCACTTCTGGTTGATGATTGGTTTTCTTTCCAGAAGGTACATGAATATATTTTGAAGTAGTCCAAAGCACCGCTCGCACGGTAAGGCAAGGTTGATCAGTCATGACAAATTCCGTAACCATCGTATCATCGTTATAATAAATTACCGAGGAAATAATCTTCACTCGTTCGCTCACTTTTGCCGAAGAGACATACGCAATCTGATGATTATAAACCACCCACGAAGTCTGATTATGCTCGAAATAATCGTTATAATCAAACTCATACACGTTGGCCACTTGGTCTTCACGGGCATTGAAGAAATAATCGAAATATTTGGCATTATTAAGGTGCTTCAAAGGGTCGCAATCTTGAAAACGGATAATGGCTCTGGAATATAATTTTTTGGGATATTCTTTATTTGGGTCTAATTGAAACATTTTTTGTAATTGGTGAATAGTAATTTGAAAATTATTGAATACACAAATTTATAGGTTTAAAATATAAATATGCGTTTTATGGATAAATCAAAACTTGAT
>JBBAKY010000028.1:0-34365 GCA_040403295.1 Arcicella sp. | reverse complement strand
AAAACATTTATCAAATTAAAACCGTTATTTTTGAGCAACAAATCTTTTAAAATCATGGAAACAGTAGCAAAAAAAGTATTGACTCCCGAAGAAAGACAAGCCAATGTTGATAAGTTTATTAAGCGTTGGAAGGAGGAGAAAGAGAAATCTCAAAGAGAAGCAGAGGATTATGCCAAAACGCCTGAATTTAAAGAAACCCTAAAAAGATTAAAAAAAGCTAATGCAAAAAGAGGAATCATCATTCCAGGCGTATGATTTTGAATATAAAGGAGGTGATAATAATGACTATACCTTTCAAACAGGAAATGGAATTTCTTATTCAATTACGTTCAAACCTACTTTTTACCTGTTTGGAGAAGATTCTGTTTTTTCCAAGAATACCTTTGAGTTCTCCATTATAATATTAATCAATCCAACTGAAAAAACTCCTCCATTAGATAAAGCTATTCCTCCTACGATTGCTTCAATTTTCAAAGACTTCTATGAAAACGCTCCCGAAACAATAGCTATTTATATTTGCGATTCTTTGGATGGAAGACAGTTCTTGAGAAAAAGAAAATTTGATGATTGGTTTCAGTATTATAAAGGTAAATTGTTCATAAAAATTGACTCAGGCTTCAAAGAAACCGATGGAACTCAATATCCAGTTTCGCTAATTATCAAAGAAACCCACCCATTTCGTACTCAAATATTTGACGAATTTTTGAATGTTGTAAATGGCTATAACGCTGATAAATAACAAAAATAAAATGTTCAATTACTTAGAACCAACTTACGTTAAAAACTTTATCCAAACCGCCCTGCACGAAGATGTGGGCGATGGCGACCATACTTCACTTTCTACTATTCCAAGCACTGCCACAGGTCGGGCGAGGCTTTTGGTAAAAGATACGGGCATTTTGGCGGGAGTTGAAATTGCTAAAATGATTTTTGCTGAAGTTGACCCTAATTTGCAGGTAGAAACAATTTTGCAAGATGGTGCACTTATCACAAAAGGCGAAATCGTTTTGACGGTGGCGGGTTCGTCGCAGTCCATTCTCAAAGCTGAACGTTTGGTGCTAAATTGTATGCAACGGATGTCGGGCATTGCCACTTATACGGCTTCGATGGTGAAATTGTTGGAAGGCACAAATACTAAATTATTGGATACTCGCAAGACCACTCCTAATTTCAGATTATGCGAAAAATGGGCTTGCCGAATCGGTGGGGCGGTCAATCACCGTTACGCTTTGTTCGATATGATTTTGATAAAAGATAATCACGTGGACTATGCGGGCGGAATCCATAATGCGATAAATCAAGCACTTGACTATTTAAAAACCACTGGACGTGATTTGCAAATAGAAATTGAAGTCAGAAACCTTGATGAATTACGTCAGGTTTTGGAAATTGGGAAAGTTGACCGCATTATGTTGGATAATTTCTCGTTTGAAAATTTGAGAGAAGCAGTCAGAATAATTGACGGAAAATTCATGACGGAGGCCTCGGGCGGAATTAACGAAACTACGATTCGTGAATACGCCGAATGTGGCGTAGATTATATTTCATGCGGCGCTTTGACACATCATGTGAATAGTTTAGATTTGAGTTTGAAAGCGTATTGATAATTAGGTTTTAGGGGTTGGGGATTAGGGGTTAGTGGAAACCGATAGAATTAAGCGAAATTTTACCAATAATAATTAAGGGCATGGATTTTTGAATTGGGGAAATACTAATCCGTGCGACGGTCGCCCCAACCCCTAAATCCTAAGCCCTAAAAATGAACATGAATTTATTAGAAGAATCACAACGAGTTGGCTACGTGAGCCGTTCAGTGCCTTTCAAGGGCGGAGATTTGAAAGAGCAAATCTTGAAATTAAAAAAAGAGAAAAATGCGGTCATTTTGGCCCATTATTATGTCGATTCCGAGATTCAGGATATTGCCGATTTCCTGGGCGATAGCCTCGGATTGGCACAAGCCGCCGAGAAAACCGATGCCAGTATGATTGTTTTCTGTGGCGTGCATTTTATGGCTGAAACCGCCAAAATTTTGAATCCCAACAAAAAGGTAGTTTTGCCAGATTTGAATTCGGGCTGTTCATTGGCTGATGCTGCCCCAAAGGAAGAATTTGCGGCTTTTAAGGCAAAATATCCCGATGCGGTTGTGGTGAGTTATATCAATTGTACTGCTGATATTAAGGCAATGACCGACATTATTTGTACGTCGTCCAATGCTGTGAAGGTGGTGGAATCTATCCCAAAGGACAAGCAGATTATCTTCGCTCCTGATGAAAATTTAGGACGTTATGTAGCTAATAAAACAGGTCGTGATTTGATTTTGTGGGAAGGTTCTTGCATGGTTCACATTGATATTTCGCTGGAAAAACTCCGAATCGTTAAGGAAGAAAACCCCAATGCTTTATTGATTGCCCATCCTGAATGTAAGGAAGTAATTTTATCACAAGCCGATTTTGTAGGTTCAACTACGGCTCTTTTGAATTTCGTACAAATGTCTGACTGTCAAGAGTTTATTGTGGCAACGGAAGCAGGGATTTTGCATAAAATGAAAGAATCGGTACCCAATAAAAAACTGATTCCTGCCCCAGCCAATGAGAAAAATTCGTGTGCTTGTGCTGAATGTCCGTACATGAAAATGAATACAATGGAGAAATTATACAACGCTATGTTTTATGAATTACCAGAAATTCAAGTGGCGGAAGAGGTTCGTATTCCTGCCTTGAAGGCTTTGAAGGCGATGTTGGAGATTAGTAAATGAGTTGGCAACTCACAAATGCAACCATTTTATAAACAATTACGTCTTTCAAATCATCACATAAAACTCAAAAGTCATGAAAAGAATTACCGCTTGTTTATCGCTTCTGATTACGGTAATGGCCTGTGAATCAGATAATTTTACTTATACACCTGATGAGTTAACGGGCGTTTTTAAGCCAAATACAACTTCAAATCTTGCACCTTCTTGGTCTTGCGTGGGGAATCAAGGAGTTTCTTTTGGACCGAGTGTTAGATTAGAAAAGCTCTCTGACACAAAGGTAAATCTATTCTCGAAATTTTACACCTACGATCCAAATACGCAAAGAAATATCGAATCAGAATTATCTACGAATCTCACCTTAAAACAGCACGAAGAACACTTTGATTTGCTTTATAAAGACAAAGTGATTGGCGATTATCGGACGGATAGAATTTATGTAAGTGACACTGATAATTCTAAATTTAAGGCAGGTAAAATCCTGAATATAAGAATAGCTGCGGTTACTGAAAAGCGTTTTGTGATGTTTAGAGAGGCTAAGGAATAATGTACTTATTGATATTTTACGATAGCCATGCCCTAAAAGCATGGCTATTTCTGTTTATCCGATTATCTTTACGTGATGAAACTTTCCTTAATCGTTGCCGTTGCCGAAAATGGTGTTATCGGTCATAATAATCAGTTAATTTGGCATTTACCCAATGATTTAAAACAATTCAGACGGCTCACTACGAGTCATTGTATCATTATGGGACGCAAAACTTTTGAGTCAATCGGGAAGCCTTTACCAAACCGTACTTCGGTCATTATTTCCCGAAATCCTGATTTTCAGATTGAAGGTTGTATTACGGTAGATTCCTTAGAAAGTGCCATTAAAAAGGCTCAGGAGCTTGAAAATGAAGAAACTTTTGTCATTGGCGGAGCAGAAATATATCGCTTATCTTTACCAAAAGTTGATAAAATTTACCTGACCGAAGTACACCATGCTTTTGAAGGAGATACTTTTTTCCCAACAATTGATAAAACTATTTGGCAAGAAACAAAACGTGAAGATTTTGAAACGGATGAAAAACATTTGTATAAATATTCGTTTGTAGCGTTGGAGAGGTAACACAGACTTTGTCGGGGATGCCTAATCTGTACCTTAATAAAAATAGAATAATAGTCTGTATTACAAAAAATAATGATTGAAATTTCTGATAAATCCATTGACATTCAGGCGTGTATAGATGCGGCTCAGTCAGAACGTGCGGGAGCAATTGATGTTTTCATTGGCACCGTTCGTAATCATAATAATGCCAAAGAAGTAGTCCGTTTGGAGTTTGAAACGTATGATGGGATGGCCGTAAAAAAGATGGAGGAACTTGCCAATCAAGCTCGTGAGCGTTGGGATATTGAAAAAATCGTAATGATTCATCGAAAAGGCGTTTTGCAAATTGGCGATGTGGCGGTCGTTATTGCCGTTTCAACACCACATCGAGTAGCCTCTTTTGAAGCATGTCAATGGTTGATTGATACCCTAAAAACCGTGGTGCCGATTTGGAAAAAAGAGATTTATGAGAGTGGCGAAGAGTGGTTGGAGGCGCATGCGTGAAATATTGAATAATTATTATCTGAAAAAATACTTAAAACATCCCAAATAATGACAATGCAAGCCGCACCCCAGACACAAGCGTTAATTTTGTTATTTAAAACGATGACTCCTGAAACTCAAAAAGAGTTTAAAACGTGGATAAATGATGTTGAACTTTCTTTGGATTTTGAGGAAGAAAAAAATGAGTTTTATAAGATGACGGGGCAAAATCTAAACTTTGCTTATGGAGATAATGAACCTGAATATTCAGAACAAGATTTGTTAGAACTTAACCCACATTTTAATCCACAATGACCGAAGTAGATATTGTTTTGGCAGCTTTACAACAAGCCGATGGAACTTACAAGAAACGTCCAGTTCTCGTTTTACGTATCATGCCACGGTTTAACGATTTTTTAATTTGTGGTATTTCCACTCAATTACATCAATTTATTACAGGATTTGATGAAATGATAATGCCCGATACATCAAATAAATTACAGCAATCATCTATTATCAGATTAGGGTTTTTAGGCATTGAACCTCAGAGAAATATACAAGGAAAAATCGGGAGTATTTCTTCTGATTTGCACACTGATTTGTTAAATCGTTTAGCCAAATATTTAATCGAATAATCATAATGTAACTTTCCACTAATCCCCAATAACCAATCCTTACTAACTAATATTATGACTAACTGGCTCAAAAAAAACTTGGAAGGTGACTATCAAATCTGGACAGTGATTGCTGCTTTATCCCTGATTAGTATTGTTGTAGTAGCAAGTGCTTCGGGGCGACTTGCGGTGCAGGGTGATGGAAATATCTTTTTTCTTGTTCTTAAACATACACTTTATATGAGTGTTGGATTAGTAGCAATGTGGTTTTTTCATCGTTTTGATTATCATAAATTCGCCGTTTTTTCAAACATTGGGGTTATTCTGTCGGTAGTTTTATTGTTGTATGCTTTCCGATTTGAACACGGAATCAATAATGCAAACCGTTGGATTCACATGGGAGGACTGACTTTTATGCCTTCCGATATTGCCAAATTATCGCTCATTACCAATCTTGCATTTATGTTAGCCAAACGGCAACACTTGGAGTATCGTTTTAATGACGTTGTTCCAATGGCGGCCAAAATCATTGTCGTTTCTGCTTGTATTGCTCTCACTAACGTTTCAACGGCATTATTGCTGTGTGCCACTTGCTTTTTATTAATGTTTATTGGTCGAGTTCCGTTGAAATTTATTGGAATGGTAATTATCGGTTTATTTTTGGCAGGGACAATTTTGGTTATGACGGGGACGGGTTCTCGGATTGAAACGGCTCGAAATCGTATTTCCAATTTCGTTAAAAACTTTAAAGGTAAAAAAGAAAAAAATGCCGATAAAGACGAAAATTATCAGATTGAAAGAAGTTATTACGCTATTGCCAACGGTGGACTCACGGGCAAAGGTCCAGGAAAAAGTCAGCAGCGATATTTTTTGAGCGAATCAGAATCCGACTTTATTTATGCCATTATTATTGAAGAATGGGGCATGATTGGCGGACTCTTCGTCATGGGTTTATACCTCTGGTTTCTCTACCGAGGCATGAAAGCAGTCGATAGTTCGGGGCGAGCTTTCGGAGGATTATTGTCGGCAGGATTAACCTTCAGTTTAGTCATTCAAGCCATGGTTCATATGGGGGTAGCTACTGGTTTAGGACCAGTTACGGGACAGCCACTGCCACTTTTGAGTATGGGAGGAAGCTCGCTTTTATTCACTGGTGCCATGATTGGAATTATTATTTCCGTAAGTAAAGATAAAGTTAAAGATGCAGTTTTGTAAAAAATAAATTATGCCAAAAATTATTATTTCTGGTGGAGGAACGGGCGGACACATTTATCCTGCCATTGCCATTGCCAACGCTTTAAAAGAAATTAACCCTGCCATTGAGGTACTTTTTGTGGGTGCAGAAGGCAAAATGGAAATGGAAAAAGTACCCAAAGCGGGCTACGAAATCATCGGTTTGCCCATTGCAGGAATTAACCGCTCGAATCTGTTTGCCAATATCAGTTTCCCCAAAAAATTATTGTCAAGTCTTTCCGAAGCACGGGGAATTATCAAAGATTTCAAGCCCGATGTTGCTGTGGGTGTAGGCGGATATGCCTCTGGACCTATTTTGTTGGCGGCTTCGATGATGGGAATTCCGTATTTGATACAGGAACAAAACTCGTATGCGGGTGTTACCAACAAATTTTTATCGAAAAATGCGGATAAAATTTGCGTAGCGTATCCCAATATGGAGCAGTTTTTCAAGAAAGAAAAAATCAAAATGACGGGTAATCCTGTCCGTAAAGATATTTTGGAAGTAAACTCCAAACGACAAAAAGCAATTGAACATTTTGGCTTAATGTCGGGGCGAAAAACGGTTTTGGTAATTGGCGGTAGTCAGGGGGCGAGAACCATTAACGAAGCCATTGATGCAGGATTAACAAATTTAGTAGGAGCGGGGTATCAAATGGTTTGGCAAACGGGAAAACTATACATCGACCGAGCCAGAAAAGCGGCCGATGTATTTGATGGTCGGGTATTTGTATCGGATTTTATTTATGAGATGGACTTGGCATACGCCGTTGCAGACGTAGTGGTTTCACGGGCGGGAGCTTTGTCAGTTTCAGAATTATGTTTGGCGGCAAAACCTTCGATTTTAGTACCGCTTCCAACGGCAGCCGAAGACCACCAAACCATGAACGCCATGAGTTTGGTCAAGAACGATGCGGCTATTTTGGTGAAAGACATTACCGCCAGAGAAGAATTAGTAAAAGCCACGATTGCTTTGTTACAAAATGCTGAAAAACAGGCAGTTTTGAGTAGTAATATTTATCAATTAGCCAAACCAGAAGCAGCGAGAGAAATTGCGGAGGAGGTTTTGAAGTTGGTCAGGTGATGGATTTTGTTTGGGCAATTTTCAGAAGTTCGTAAGTGATATTTATTTAAGAACAACCTTCCCGAAAGTTCCAAAACTTTCGGGAAGGTTTCTTTTCTACCGACTAAACGCCACCACCGCCTCATCCGAAGATTTTTTCTTCTTCGTCTCCAAACCGTAGCCCGCCAAAATTGACCTTGCTAAGGCTGATTTATGCACTTCATCGGCTCCGTCGTAGATTCTGGCTCCTCTTTCGTGGCGATACCAGAATGATAACAATAAATCGTCGGTAATGCCATACGCTCCGTGAACTTGAATGGCGTGGTCAATAACTTCTAACATCACATTTGCACAGAAAAATTTGATTTCCGAAATCTGATTTCTTACTGCTGATGCCCCAAATTTATCAATATTATCGGCTGTTCTTAATACCATCAAACGGGCGGCATCAATATTTGCTCTACTTTCGGCAATCCAAAATTGTACGGCTTGTTTTTCGCCCAACATCGTACCATCGCCCATATCACGGGTGGCTGCACGCTTGCACATGAGGTCAAAACAACGTTCCGAAATCCCAATCCAACGCATACAATGGTGAATTCTTCCTGGCCCCAAACGCTCCTGTGCCAACATAAAACCCATTCCCTCCGCCGCAATCAAATTACTCATGGGTACACGAACATCGGTATACGTTACCTCCGCATGGCTCGCCCAATGGTCAGCATGATAATCGCCCATGATGCAGATATTTCTTTCAATTTTAAAACCTTTTGTGTTGGTCGGAACAATAATCTGACTCGCTCTTTTGTGGGATGAAGCCTCGGGATTTGTTACCGCCATCACCACCGCAAAAGCTGCTCCATCTGCCGAGGAAGTGAACCATTTTCGACCATTAATTACGTATTCGTCGCCATCACGGACGGCGGTTGTTCCCATATTTACTGGGTTTGAACCCGCATAATCTGGCTCCGTCATCGAGAAACACGAACGAATTTTTCCTTCAATTAAAGGGTGTAAATATTCGTCCTTGATAGCTTGAGAAGCATATTTGTTAATTAATTCCATGTTGCCAATGTCGGGTGCTTGGCAATTGAAAGTGTAATGTCCGAAGGGAGTTGTTGCTAATACTTCCGATACTTGTCCGAACTCGCAAAGCGTCAGTCCGTGTCCGCCTTCTGCTTCGGTATGTTGCAAACCCCAAAGACCTAATTCCTTAACCAATTCACGTTTTTGATTAAGAATTATGGCTACTTTCGAGAACTGTCCCGTTATATTTTCGGCATTTTCGAGGGGGTATATTTCTTCTACCAAAAACGCTTTAATTCTTGGTAATAAATCACGGGTTTTGTCGGTTGCAAATAGTTCTTCCATTTTTATCAATTTATCTTCATGTTTTTTGTAAATTTAGTACAAAATAGTATGCTTGCATAATGTTTTGTAGGATTTAGGCGTATAAATTTAATTGCCTGTAAAATGTGGATTATGGTGGTTTTTACCTAATAACCAATCACTAATCACTAATAACCGATAAAGCACGCCTATTTCACTATTAATTTTGCTATGCTTATTGTAACTTTGTGATTCTTAGAACAAAGCAATAATTTTTCTTATAAAATAATCATAAAACGAATGTTAAATCTCGTCTTGTTTGGCCCTCCAGGGGCAGGTAAAGGAACACAATCCGCAAAATTGATTGAAAAGTATCAATTAGTTCACATTTCAACGGGCGATATGTTCCGTATGCACATCACGAATGATACTGAACTTGGTAAGCGTGTAAAACAAATTTTAGCGGACGGAATGTTAGTGCCAGACTCTATTACGATTGAGATGTTAGAGGAAGAAGTACAACGAAATCCAGCAGCAAAAGGATTTATTTTTGATGGTTTTCCCCGTACAGTGGCTCAAGCAGAGGCGTTAGATGCTTTTTTAGCAGGAAAAGATCAGAAAATAAATGGAGTTGTTCAATTAGATGTTACCCAAGAAATAATCAAAACTCGTATCGCTGAACGTCAGAAAATATCTGGACGTGCCGATGATGATGCGGATAAATTATTAAAAAGAATTGACGAGTATTTCTCAAAAACTATTTTTGTTTTACCTTATTACGAAGCCCAAGGCAAAGTAAAGAAAGTAAATGGAATTGGTGATATTGAGGAAATTTTTACCAACGTTTGCACAGCGATAGATTCGCTTTAATTTTCGATGTTCGATTTTCGTCATTTGATGTTAGTTACGTTTCGTTCGATGTGTGCTGTTTAACCCTCCTATTTGTAATGATAGTTCCTTGTGGAATATCGAAAAGCGAATAGTAAACATCAGATATTGAATATCAAAAACAAATATCGAAAATCGAAAATCGAACATCACACAACAAAATATGACTTCAAATTTCATTGATTACGTTAAAATAAATACCCGTTCGGGGCATGGTGGAAGTGGTTCAAGCCATTTTCGTCGTGAAAAACACGTGCCAAAAGGTGGACCCGATGGGGGTGATGGTGGGCGTGGAGGTCACGTGATTCTGAAAGGAAATTCACAGCACTGGACATTATTACACTTAAAATATAAAAAACACATTTTTGCCAAAGAAGGTAAAGGTGGCGAAGGTCAAAGACGGTCTGGGCTTCAAGGCGAAGATGCCATCATTGAAGTGCCTCTGGGAACGATTGTAAGAGACACAGAAACGGGAGATATTCTGGCAGAAATTACGAAACAAGACGAAGAATTTATTTTGTTGAATGGCGGACGTGGAGGTTTAGGAAATTATAATTTCAAAACTTCTACCAATCAGTCGCCGCATTATGCCCAACCAGGCGAAGAAGGCCAGGATATGTGGGTGATTTTGGAATTGAAGGTTTTGGCCGATGTAGGTTTAGTAGGTTTCCCAAATGCTGGAAAATCAACGCTTTTATCGGTATTATCAGCTGCTAAACCTGAAATTGCTGATTATCCTTTCACGACACTTGTACCCAATTTGGGCGTTGTTTCTTATCGTGGGTTTAAATCGTTTATTATGGCGGATATTCCTGGGATTATTGAAGGAGCAGCGGATGGTAAAGGCTTAGGAACCAGGTTCTTACGTCATATCGAAAGAAATTCTATTCTTTTATTTTTAGTGCCTGCAAATGCCGAAAACATCGAAATAGAATACCAGATTTTATTGAATGAATTGAAATTGTATAATCCTGCTTTATTAGACAAAGAACGTATTCTGTGTATTTCAAAGATGGACTTAGTACAGTCTGACGAAGACCATAAACGTATTTTATCAGAAATTCCAGCAGGTTTACCCCATATTTTCATCTCCTCAATCCTACAGCAAGGATTAGTTGAATTGAAAGATTTATTGTGGAAAACCTTGCAAGATGCACAACCAATTGTTGTTCCAGAAATTGAGGACGATGAATTGTAAATGTTCTTTCGTGGAGACAAGGCGATGTCCTGTCTCTACGAACTTTAATTAGTTAATCTGCCTTGTCTGTTGCTAACTACCAATAAAATACTTAGTATCGTATATTACAATTTTCTGAAACAAAGGATAATTCCCGCCAACATTCTTAGCATACTTTAGTTATGACGAATCTCTTCAAAAAATTCATCTTATTTTCTTGTGTAGTTTTAATGGCTACGCATGGCTCATGGTCGCAAAGTATTGTGATTACGAGTTATAACTGTACAGGAAGTGGTACTGCAAATTTGGCAGTTTCACCCACTACTGGGATTACTTCGTATAGTTGGAAAATTGCAGGAACCAGTACAGTCGTGGCTACAACTGCCACTACGATTCAGCCAAGTGGCTCATATACAGTTACTTATGTTAAAAATAGTGTTACAGGTACAACTGGTATTTCAACGGTTGCAGCGGGTATCGTTCCAACAGCTCCCGTTATTTCACCCGCAACCGTGGCAACGCCTATTTGTGGTTCAGGTACTCAAGTATTAACCTCCACTACTGTCCCAAATTATATTTGGAAAAGAGATGGAGCGACGATTGCTGGTACCACAAATTCAATCACCGCATCGGGTTCTGATGTAGGCTCACCAGGAAATTATAGTTATACGGTAAGTACGGCAAACGGAACTACGGGCTGTACATCCACCAGTAATGCCGTAATACTCACGATGTCTCCAACCCTTGCCACGCCCACAGTTTCAGCAGCAGATGGTAATACTTTAATTTGTGGTTCGTCAACCCAAATATTATCAGCCAGCGGTGGAGGAGCCTCTTATGTATGGAAAAGAGGTTCAACTACTTTGCCAAATACTGGCAGTAATTTGACCGTAACAGGAACCGACGCCACAGGAACTTTTAGTTTTACGGCGGCTATAGCAAATTCAGCAGGTTGCCCATTGGTATTTTCTACTACGGGGGTGTCCTTGACATTATCGCCAGCAATTTCTACCCCAACCATTCTAACGGCCCCCACAACAAATCCAGTTTGTGGTACGGCAACGCAAATATTAACGGCTTCTTCGGGCGGTACTGCTTATGTATGGAAACGTTCGGGTTCAATAATTACTGGTGCAACGAATACGATAACCGTAACGGGAAATGACGTACCCGTAGGAAGTACGTATAATTATACAGTTTCTACTCAAAACTCTGCAGGTTGTGTTTCGGCAGAATCTGCCCCTTTTGCATTGAAGGTATCTCCAAAACCATCCACACCATCTATTACGCCAGCCACATTTACGCCAAATGTTATTTGTGGTTCAGATAGTAAAACTTTAACCGCAACTGGCGGAGGAACAAGTTATACATGGAAACGTGACGGTGTGGCAGTAACGGGTTCAACCAATAATACACTGGATGTGGTAGGAACGGATGTAATCACGGGAGGAACTTATATTTACACCGTTTCCTTGACTAATTCGGTGGGTTGTATTTCTGATGATTCACCAACGGGCGTAACCTTGCAATTATTTCCATCCATACCAGCAACACCCACAATCACGGCTAATGGTGCCGTAACTTTTTGTGAAGGTGGCAGTGTCACCTTAAATTATACCCGAGGCGTTACTTCAGATATGAAGGTTTGGGGCAGAACATCAGGGGCAGATACCACCACCACGAATGCAGACGGAATTACAGTGCGAAGTACCAATACTTTTAGCGTAAAAACCAAGGATGCTAATGGTTGCTTTTCATTGCCATCTAATGCTTTTTTAGTAACGGTAAATCTAAAACCTGCACCTCCGATTATTGACAGAGGTACTGCTAATGCCATTTGTGAACTCGACAGTATTACTTTAACTTCTAATAATAAAGGAACTGGAGCATATTTATGGAATACTGGAAAAAAAACAACGAGTATTACCGTTAGAAATGCGGGAAGTTATAGCCTTACTTTTACGGATTTAAATTCATGTACGTCCTTGCCATCTTTTCCATTTGTTCTGACAATCAATCCGTTACCAGCCAAGCCAACGATTACCAATTTGAATAAAAGTGCATTCTGTTATAGAGAATTTACTTCATTAAAAGCCACCTCAACAACTGCGGGAACAACTTTTGAATGGGATTACCAAAATAGAACGGGAGATCAAATTGATGTTGCGGGTTCTTCAAAAAAGACAGTAGATGAAATAATAAAAGTGAGTGTGAGGGCGGTGTCAGCTTTTGCTAATAGTACAATTAGTCCAGTTTGTAAATCAAGAGAATCTTCGGATTTTACCACGATTACCGTATATCCTTTACCAACAACACCGACCATTACTGCCAGTGGCCCAATTACTTTTTGCCCAGATTCAACGGTTTCGCTTACTTCAACGGATTCTCCCAATGGTGTTTATAAGTGGATAAATGTAAAAAATAGCGTGGAGTTTAGTGATAAGAAAGTAGTACTGATTGATACTACCAGCAAGTTTTATACTGTTACTCCGCTTGGCAAAATTGGCAAATTTTATGTACGTACTATCAGCGATAAAAGTTGTTTGTCGGATACTTCCAAAAATGTTATCGTTACCGTGCGGGATGCTCCTTTAAAAGCGGTAATTAATCCATCTCCCATTTCTGCAACGGTTTGTCAAGGCGGTAAAGTAACCCTAAAAGCACTTTTATCGAATGGAAATATCAATCGTTATAGCTGGAGAGACGAAGCCACGAAACAGGAAGTTTCAACCGAACAGGAAGTTTCTGTGATTGCTTCTGGGACATTTACCGTTAAAGTGAGGGACGTTTTTGGCTGTTTTGCCAATAATTCAGATCCTTTAAAAGTAAATATTAGTCCTTTGCCAAACAAGCCAAGTCTTTCAATTGTAAGACCAAAGATTTTTTGTGATGAAGATAGTACCACCATCCAGTCAAGTCTGCCAAGCACAACGCCAAACGGTAAGAATTTATATACTTGGATTGTGGATGGACAAACTGTTTTGGAATCAGCAAACCGTTTATTTTACTGGAAAAAAGCCAGTAGTATTGCCGTAGCCGTAACGGATTCAAATGGGTGCAAGGCACTTGCCAGCTCGGATACAATCAGAACATCGGTGAATCCATTGCCAACATCACCATCCATCACTGCCCGTGGTCCAATTCCTTTTTGTGCTGATAAAAATGTAACATTAAGTGCCATTGGTGGAAATGGATTAACCTTTAAATGGAGTACAGGAGCCACTACGACCAATATTACTACCAATGTAACAGGCAATGTAACTGTTCAATCTATCAATGGTTTTGGTTGTTTGTCTAAACCATCTCAAGCCATACAAGTGCGGGTAAATCCCTTACCAACTACGCCAAAATTAACGGCAAATAGTGAAACCACTTTCTGTGTCGGCTCAAAAGTAAGAATCATTTCCTCGAGTCCTTTTCAAGCATTTTGGTGGCGAAGTACAACGGATTCAGTGGGAAAAGGAGAAGATTTAACTTCGATTTTTGCGTCAAAAACGGGAAATTATTTCGCTAAAGTACAAGACGATAATGGTTGTATTTCCTTAGCATCCACTCCAATTAGTGTAAATGCAAAACCTAATCCAACCCCGACGATTGTAAAGCAAATTGGAACGTTTTCGCTTGATGCTCAAGGAGTTGGTGATGAAAATGGCTATATTTGGCGATATAATGGAGATGTTCAAAATGACTTAACAACCAGAATTATTAAAGCTAAAAGAGATGGTAATTATCAAGTTCAAGCCAGTATCACCTATACAGGTTTGTCCATTGCGGGAGGGAAATTAGTTTGTTATTCAAATACATCCGAAGTAATTAAATACGTGCAGGATTTATCGTTTAATGGATTCAGTATTTTCCCGAATCCGACGGCAAACAGCGAAATAAATGTGGAAGTAGTTGAAGATTTAATTGGCGCAACCATTACGGTTTATAGCTTATATGGACAACTTCTTTCAGAATATAAAGTTGATAAATTTAATGTTCTGAAAAAGATACAACTGCCTAATTACGAAGGAAGTACATTCATTGTTAAGATTTCAACGGACGGTTTTAACCGAACACGAAGAGTAATTACTTTGAAATAGTAACTTTTAGTAGGCAGTCTGCAGTAGAAAGAAAATGCCACTTTGGAACTATCAATTTCAAAGTGGCATTTTTTTAATCCCTAATCCCTAATCCCTAATCCCTAATCCCTAATCCCTAATCCCTAATCCCTACACATCACAAATTAAAACGCCTTGTTTCAATGAAGCAATTTTATCCGCTTTAGCGGGAATAAATTCTTGTCCCACAAAACCTTTATAACCCGTGTCTAAAATTGCTTTCATGATTGCAGGATAATATAATTCTTGCGTGTCGTCAATCTCGTTACGACCAGGAACACCGCCTGTGTGATAATGAGAAATGTATTGATTATACTTTTTAATCGTTGCAATTACGTCCCCTTCCATGATTTGCATGTGGTAAATATCATAAAGTAATTTGAATTTATTGGAACCAACCATTTCGCACAATGCCGCACCCCAATCAGTATGATCACATTGATAATCTTTATGGTTAACCTTTGAATTCAATAATTCCATCGTAATCGTTACATCGTACTTTTCAGCCGTTTTCATGATTCTTTGAAGCCCTTTTTTGCAATTAATTAGTCCATCTTCATCGCTCAATCCATTACGATTTCCCGAAAATGTGATTAGATTTTTCACACCAGCTTTGGCCGCTTTAGGAATCAAATCTTCGTATAATGCTACTAAACCATCATGGTTTTTAACATTATTAAAACAAGAAGTCAATCCCATTCCGTTGCCCCATTGGTTTGCTTCTGGCCAGCCAATGGCTGAAGTAAGGCCATATTTTTTCAATATTTCCCATTCAGTCGGTCCCGTAAGTTCGAGCGATTGCATTCCGATTTCCTTGGCAGATTTACATAAATCCTCAAAGGGAATTGTACTATAGCACCAACGACAGGCAGAGTGATTGATACGGCCTTTAAGGGCTGGATCAATCTGATTATCAGCCGCTTGAATGCGGTTGCTGAGTGAACTTGTAAGCAACGTTGCCGATGCTAAACCGAAACCTTGAAGAGCATTTCGGCGTGAGATTTGTTTTTCCATTTTAGTAATTTCTATTCTTTGTGAGAGGACATACTCTTTGAATTCTACTCAAAAATCAAGGAAATTTACAATAAGTTTTTGAAAAAACTATCCCGTGATGTTCAATTTTAATTTCTCCACCCTTTCATTACTTCCAAAGTCTCGAAAGCAACTTTTTGGTTGTATTCAAAAGCCAAACTTTTATGGTTTACTAAATCCACAATTGTACCAATAAAACATAGTCCACCCGTGAAAAAATAGAGAATTCCCATGCCGATTTGGTCAGTCAAAAAACGCTGAATTCCCGCAAAACCGAAGAAACCGATAATGGTGGTGACTAAGATTAAAGTTGTATCTCGTCTTCTGTTTTGATACATCATGGCGAATGTTTTTTGTTTTTCTTCGTCCATATCTTTGATTAAATTTTGGACAAACATTGATTCTTCGATTTCAAGATTCGATAGCATCATCATTACGGTTGAGTTCATAGTTTTATTGTTAAATTTTTAGATAACAGATTGATTATTAGTTTTTTATTGAAAAATTAGCGTTCCTTGTTAATCGGAAAATTCTCATCAAAATCACGCCCAAAGCAAATATTCCGAGTGGATGTTGATGAAATGATTCTTTGATTTCACCGTGAAAAAGATACGAAATAGAATGCCCTAAACCACAACCTGGACAAAATGAAAACCCTAAATTTTTGATTGGACAAAGCGTAAAATGCGTTTCCGAAGGATTCATGATGGCTAACAAAGTCAATCCACTAATCCAGAAAAGGAGTTCTATGTTTATTTTCCGTATCATATATATATGTAAATCGATGTTCGATGCTGGGTTTTCGATGTCCGATTTTTAGATTTTGTAGTCTATGTTTCTATCCTACCTATCCTTGCTGTATGGTTGTAAAGTTGTCTGCAATTCTAATCATTTGCTTAATTTTCTACATGAACCATCACTTTTGACTTATAACCAAGACGTTTTTCAGGATGGAATCTAAATTTTATATTCCCGATGAACTAAAATGCAAAATATGAACGTTTAAAATGTATCTTTGCAATGAAATGAAAACTTTTTTAGCTCGCATATTCTGTCTTTTTATGGCTTTTCAAGTGCTGTTTGCCAGCACTGGATTTTCCATGTACGAACATTTCTGTAAAATAAATGGCGCTAAAACCTATTCATTATCTACGCCAAAAAAATCTTGTTGCTCAGCTAAAAAAACCAATACAGAACAGTCTAAAAAACCAACTCTGAAAAGAACAAAATGCTGTTCTGACCAAGTAAATCATTATAAAATCAATACGAATGCTGCTCAAAGTTTAAAAATTGACGTTCAAATTCCTACTCTTGCATGGATTGCATCGCCAATATTTGACTATTCTTTCACGCACAGCCGTGAAATATTTTCTTTTAATACCCTTCATTATTCCAACACCGCTCCCCCCATTTCTGGGCGAGATAGGCTCGTTTTTATCCAATCTTTCTTAATTTGATTCTTAGTATTATAAACTGATAAATCTTAATTTGTGTAGGATTTCTATGGAATTTTATGTTCAAATTGTTGTTAATCAATGAGTTGTGTTTTATTTTAAATCAACCAATTTATAATGCTATGAAAATCTATATTACCAACATGGTTTGTAGCCGTTGCCAAATGGTGGTGAAAAATGAGTTGGAAAAACTCGGAATAAAGCCATTAAAAGTAGATTTAGGCGAAGTTGAACTCGCTGAAAATTTGACAGACGAGCAGAAAGTGGCTTTAACTGAAAGTCTCCATTCTCACAATTTTGGATTAATTGAAGACAAAAAAAGTAGAATAACTGAAAAGATAAAAAACGTCATTGTAGATTTGGTTCACTACCACAATAATGATTCAAAAATCAATTTATCGCTTTTTCTTTCAGAACAATTATCCCATGATTATAACTATTTGAGTACGCTTTTTTCGGAAACGAACGGTATTACAATTGAGCAATATTTTATATCCCAAAAAATAGAAAAAGTGAAAGAGTTATTGATGTACGATGAATTGACTTTGAGCGAAATTGCTTTTAAACTTAATTATAGTAGTGTTGGATACTTGAGCAATCAGTTTAAAAAAGTAACAGGTTTGACTCCTTCATCATTTAAGTTATTGAAAGATAAGAATCGACAGTCAATTGCAGACCTTTAAATCTTACAAAACAATTAAGAAATTCCGTAAGTGTTTGGTGCTGTTTAGTGGAGAACTTTGTCATGAAATTCAAAATTTAAACAACAATCAAATGAAAAAGTCAACTATAATTTTCGCTTTATTTTTTATTGCTTCGTTAAGCGTATTTGCTCAAAAAACCCTACCAATGGTAGATTCTAAAGGGCATATTTTGAATGGTAATAAGCAAATTGGCACCATGACCGCAGCGGGTAGTTTTGACCAATCTGGAAAGTCAATGACAAAAGTGGATGGTAAGGGTAATATTGTAGACGTAGACGGAAAAGTAATTGGGAAAGCACCTAAAAATGGGGAATTCGTCTATTATTTTAAAGATAATCAGGAAAAATATAGTATCGAAAAACCTGACCACGATGGAATGTGTAAAGTAAAAAATGCGAAGGGCGAAACAGTAGTATTAATGCACAATAATTATAAACAAGAACCCGCTTGTGCTGTACATTGTTTGCATGAAAATCACTGTATGCCAAATGAAATGCCAGCGCATAAACACTAATTGATAAGGGATGAAATTTAGTTGTTAGTATTTGGGAATTATTGTGCTATTCCCTGATTAACAATTAGTTATGTAAATTAAAACTCAATAAAAACCCCTGATAAATGTTGAATAATGGAACAAAATTATCATCACCACGCCCCTAAAATTACGAGTTTGAATCGGGCATTTATTATTGGAATTATCTTGAATTTTAGCTTTGTCATTTTTCAAATTGTGGTTGGATTTCGGATAAATTCTTTGTCGTTATTATCGGATGCAGCGCATAATTTTGCGGATGTAGTGGCTATGGGACTTTCATTATTGGCGTTTAAATTGGCGAGCATCAAACCAACTGAAAAATATACTTTTGGCTATAAAAAAGCCTCCATTTTAGTGGCCTTTTTCAACGCTTTGGTATTATTAATTTCGGTTGGAGCGATTGGTTATGAGTCTATTTTACGTTTTTTTACGCCCGAACCTCAGCAAGGAATAACCATTGCGATGGTTTCGGGCATTGGGATTCTGATAAATACTGTTTCGGCTTTGCAGTTTTTTAAAGATAAAGATTCTGATTTGAACGTAAAAAGTGCTTTTGCTCATTTAGCGGCCGATGCGGTGGTCTCTTTGGGTTTAGTGGTCGGTGGAATTTTGATTCATTTTACGGGTTGGGTTTGGATTGACCCAGTTTTGAGTTTGATTGTAGCATTAGTTATTATTTGGGGAACGTGGTCGCTGATGAAAGACACGCTTAGACTTTCGCTCAATGGCGTTCCAAATGATATTGACCTTGAAAAAGTGCGAGAAGAAATTTTGGAAGCTCCCGAAGTGTCGAGTGTTCACCATATTCATGTATGGGCCATGAGTACCACCGAAAATGCCCTAACAGCTCACGTAGTTTTGAAGCAAGCGGTTGATTTTGAGATAATTACAAAATTAAAAAAACAAATAAAGCATCATTTAGAACACGTAAATATTCATCATGCTACACTTGAATTTGAGGTTATTGAAGATGGATGTGAAGATGATTGTTTTGAGCGAAATGCTCATCATGATTCAAGCCAAGAAGTTTGAACCAGTTAAATAGCAGAGCGAGCGAGACGCTCATGATTGTTCAAACCATGAGGTTTGAACCAGAATATAAAATACAAAGCCATGAATTTTAAAATATTACATAAGTTATTGTTATTGAGTTTGTTACTGATTTCAAAAACCGCAATTTCTCAAACTGAAGTCGTTAGAGGAATTGTGTTAGAAAAGAAATCAGATGGTAAAACCGAAGCCATTATTGGCGCCACTTTGCGTTGGGAAAATGCTAAAAATGGCACTTCAACCGATGCAAAAGGTGAATTTTCCTTGAATAAATTACCCCAAAATCACGAATTAATTGTCAGTTCAGTTGGTTATAAAACCGATACTTTGATGGTTCATTCTTTGGATTTTGTGACGGTTATGCTGAAAACTTCAAGTGCTGATTTGCAGGAAGTTGTCGTGAAAAGTGACGCAACCACGATAGACAGAATGAATCCAATTCATACCGAAATAATTACAACAAAAGCACTTGCCAAAGCCGCTTGCTGTAATCTTTCGGAGAGTTTTGAAACGAATGCTTCGGTTTCGGTGAGTTATTCGGATGCGATTACGGGGTCAAAACAGATTCAATTATTGGGACTTTCTGGAAATTATGTGCAAACCAACGTTGAAAATATTCCTTCCATTAGAGGTTTGAATACTACTTTCGGACTCAATTATTTGCCCGGAACGTGGTTAGCTTCCATTGATGTTGCCAAAGGTGCGGGTTCGGTAGTAAATGGCTATGAATCCATGACGGGAGCTTTAAATATCGAATTGGCAAAACCCGATATGGCGGAAAAATTGTATTTGAATATTTACGGAAATAGTCAGGGTAGGGGAGAAATTAACCTAAATTTAGCCAATAAAATCACTAAAAAATGGTCAGTTGGTCTACTCACACACGCCAGCACTTTGCGGACTAAATTAGACCAAAACGGTGATGGATTTTTGGATTTACCACTTTATACCCAGTTCAATGGCATCAATCGTTGGAAGTACCAATCGAATAAAATGATGGCTTCATTTGGTGTAAAAGCCCTTTATGAAGATAGAACGGGTGGACAAGTGAATTTTAATCCTGATACAAAAGCGACTTTTAGCGGATTGTACGGTTTCGGAAGTAAAACTCAACGTTACGAATTTTTCAGTAAAACGGCTAAACTTTATCAATCAAAACCTTACGAAGGTTTAGGATTGATCATCAATGGTTTATATCACGATAATGTTTCTTATTTCGGGTTTAAAAATTACGCAGGAACGGAAAAAAGCTTGTATGCAAACCTAATTTATCAGAATATTTTTGGCAATACAAATCATCAATACAAAGCGGGATTGAGCTATTTATTGGATGATTATCACGAAAAATACATTGATTCAACTTTCAAAAGAACAGAATCGGTGCCTGGGGCTTTTGTGGAATATACCGAAACAATTCCCGATAAATTGGTAGTCGTATTGGGTGGTCGAGTAGATTTTCATAACCTTTACGGAACTCGCTTTACGCCTCGGTTTCATCTAAAATACAATTTATCAACGAATACTGCGCTGCGTTTGAGTGCGGGGAAAGGTTGGAGAATGCCAAATGCCATTGCTGAAAACTTTGGAATGTTGGTAAATTCAAGACAATTATCGGTCATTGGCGTAATTAAACCAGAAGAATCTTGGAATTTTGGGGCGAGTTTGAGCAATGATTTTTATCTTTTTGGACAAAAAGGAACCTTGATTTTAGATGCCTACCGAACTGATTTTCAAAATCAGTTGATTGTAGATATGGAAAATTCCGATTTGGTGAGATTTTATAATTTAAAAGGACGTTCATTTTCTAATAGTTTTCAAGCGGAAGTTAATTATTCGCCCATCACACGCATGGATGTAAAACTGGCTTACCGAGTATTTGATGTACAAAATGATGTGCAAACTCCCACGGGCGAACTGACTTTATTACCAAAGCAATTTGTTAATCG
Source organism: Arcicella sp. (assembly GCA_040403295.1). GTDB lineage: Bacteria > Bacteroidota > Bacteroidia > Cytophagales > Spirosomataceae > Arcicella. The sequence goes on along the minus strand of JBBAKY010000028.1, from coordinate 12,912 downwards.
TGACAGATTTTTAATGAATTTGGCTTATGCTACAAAATTCGATAAGTGGAAATTTGATTTTACGTGGCAATGGAATGGAAAACGAAGAATCCCAAATACCAGTGAAGGACACGTTCATTCGTTAACTTCGCCGTCGGTTTTTGCGCCCGCTTTTTCAAATATCAATGCTCAAATTACGAAGGCATTTTTTAAATGGGAAATGTACGTAGGAGGGGAGAATTTAAACAACTTTACCCAAAAAGACCCCATTCTTGGGGCAAATGACCCTTTTGGGAAAAATTTTGATGCCTCAATGGTTTGGGGACCCGTGATTGGGCGAATGGTTTATGTGGGAATGAGGTATAAAATCAAATAAATAGCTTTGAGAAATGAGCCGTGAGCAATAGTAGATAAATACAAATTAAAAATCTCAAAGCTCATGGCCCAGAGCTTACAAAAAAATGACACAACAATTTAGTATATCGGGCATGACTTGTGAAGCCTGTGAGTATAAAATTCAACACGTTTTCTCACAAATTCCAAGCGTAAAATCGGTAATTGCCAAACATATAGATAATTCAGTGGCAATTGAAACGGATAACAAAATCAGTGAAGCGACAATTTTAGAGGTATTGAAACCTCACTTAAAATATGGTTTAATAGCTTCTCCCGAATTGCAAAATATTCCTGTAACGCAATCGTGGATAAGCCAATATTATCCTTTATTATTGATTGGGGGAATGATTACCTTGGTTAGTTTTCTGACTTCATTTCACTTGGGAATCTATGAATTGCAACATTTTCAAGTAAAAATGTTCTTGCATAATTTTATGACGGGCTTCTTTTTAGTCTTTTCATTTTTTAAATTATTAGATGTAAAAGCTTTTGCGGAAAGTTTCCAAATGTATGATTTATTGGCAGCAAAATTGCCAGTTTATGGGAAAGTTTACCCATTTATCGAATTGACTTTAGGTGTACTTTGTTTGATTCATTTTCAAACACAATGGGTTTACATCGCTGACATTGTCATTATGGGATTTGGAGCGTTGGGCGTAATTCAGAGTGTGGTGGATAAACGAAAAATCCGTTGTGCGTGTTTGGGTTCTGTATTTAATTTGCCCATGAGTACCGTAACCATTGTCGAAAATTCGTTGATGGTCTTGATTGGAATAATACTTTTACTTACATAGAACGGAAAATATTTCCGTATATTAAACATTTAAAAATCAACTTATTACAAATAAAAAATCATGAAAAACAAAATCATTTTATTCGCCCTTTTATTGGTTGCAACATTCACATTTGCAAGTCCAACCCGAACATTCAGCATCGAATATCGAACATCGAAAATAGATACACCAAAGTCACAAACGGTCAAAATCAAAACTTCTGCTATTTGTGAAATGTGCAAAGAACGCATTGAAAAGAAATTAGCATTTACCAAAGGCGTAACCGACGTTAATTTGGACGTTGAAAGTAAAGACAAAGTGGTAACGGTGATTTTTAATCCAAAGAAAACATCTTTAGAAAAAATCAAAAAGGCAATCTCAGAAGTTGGTTATGATGCCGATGAAGTAGTAGCTGAAACGGCTGGATACGATAAATTACCAGGATGTTGCAAGAAAGGAGCAAAAATGGAATAAGGAAATTAAGTAGGAAGGGAGGAATGAAAAAACGGAGCATTTTTTCTCCGTTTTTTCATTCCTCCCTTCCTGCTTTTTACCATTTCTACCTCTGAGCTAACATTCCCAAAAGCGAAGCCAACTTGTCTTTTAAATCTTTTCTATCGACGATAAAGTCAAGGAAGCCGTGTTCAAGTACGAATTCGGCACTTTGAAAACCTTTTGGAAGGTCTTTGCCAATTGTTTCACGGATTACTCTTGGGCCAGCAAAACCGATTAATGCACCCGGTTCAGAGATATTAAAATCGCCTAACATGGCATAAGAAGCCGTTACGCCACCCGTGGTTGGGTCGGTCAGAAGGGAAATGTAAGGAATTCCTGCTTCTGCTAATAAGGCCAATTTTGCCGAAGTTTTTGCCATTTGCATTAACGAAAATCCTGCTTCCATCATTCTGGCACCGCCCGATTTTGAAATCATCAAAAATGGGATTTTATGTTCTAAAGAATAATTAATTCCTCTCGCAATTTTTTCGCCCACAACCGAACCCATCGAACCGCCAATAAAAGAAAAGTCCATCGCTGAAATCACGATATCGGAACCTTCCATTTTCCCAACGGCCGTTCTGACGGCATCTTTCAAGCCCGTTTTCTTTTCAGTAGCTTTAATTCTGTCGGGATAATTTTTGGTATCGACAAAATTCAAAGGGTCGCCTGATGATAACATTGCATCAAGTTCTTTATATTTTGTTTCATCAAAAAGTAGCTCGAAATACTCTTGAGAGCCTATTTTTTCGTGATAATTACAGTTTGAACAAGTATAAGCCAATAAACGATGTTCACGAGTGTGCATTGCTTTTTTACAAGATGGACACTGATACCAAAGTCCATCGGGAGCTTCACGTTTAGATTCTGTGGGGGTCAAAATGCCCTTATCTTTTCTGGTAAACCAAGACATATTTATTTGTTTCAGGTTTTAGGGATTTTGCTTTTGGTTTTAGACTTGAAAATGTATTTCAAAACTATCATCTAAAAACAAGTCCTAACAACTAATTATTTTACAAAGATACGGTAAAATTAAAAAGGGTAAGAGATGAAAAGGAGAATATTTATAATTCGTACCTTATTCACTTCTCACCCTTTCTTCAAAATTTATAAATTCTATTTCGAATAAATTGCTTTACGCACAATTACTTCCTCGCCTGCTTGCACACGTACAAGGTAAATTCCGCCCACAAAACGTGAAAGATCAATCACTTGATTTAATTCTTTACCCACGCTTTGATACTCCATGGAAGAAACTTCTTTTCCTGATATTGTCACGACTGAAAGTGTTAAATTTCCAACGGGTTTTTCAAACTTCGCCGTCATCAAAAACTGTCCATTACTACTTGGATTGGGCGTTAATTTTAGTTCCGTTTGTTCTACTGTTGGCTCACTTGCCAAAGGAACTACTTTTACCACTGGCGTTGGATTATTGCCTTGAATATTCAAATTGTCCACGGCCCAACCCCAACCGTATCCACCAGCGTCGGCTAACATTCTGAATCGAACTAAAATTTGGTCTCCACCTTTAAAAGTACCCGATTTCAGCATATTAATTACTCTGGGTTTAAACAAAGTGGCATCTGCTACTGCCAACGAGTTTCCATTTGCATCAATACTACTATCCCATGCTTTTCTCCAGACCGTTTGTGCGTTGGCATCCCAACCATCTTGAAAGGCTACCCAAGTTTTTCCACTATCTTTTGAACCTTCCACAATTACATAATCATAAAAGTTTCGATTAATTATACCATTAGTTTGAAATGCTAATCCATCATCACCTGGTTCAACTAAGGCAATTTCGTCAAAATAAATATTGGCAGTATCGCTACGTATAATAATTGGTTTCAATAAATTAAAGGTATAATTGGTAAATTTATCGGTTGTACTTCCAGGATAATTATTTTCAGAGCCGTCGGCGTAAGGGTGGTCCGACTGCATAGATTTTGTGCCTCCGCTTAAAGATTTTGGCGAAAAACCTTTCAAAAAGAAATCTGCAGTTGGCGTACTTTCAAAGTCCGTTGTATATTTGGTTACTGCTGAGGCAATTTTCTGAACTTGAATATCATAGAATCCTGTTTTCGGAAAAATTACTTTATTTTTCAGACTACTTTTATCTTGAATAATTACCCGATAAGATATTTTCTCACCACCTTTCAAGGCTAACGGAGTAAAATCAAAAGTTCCTGTAAAAGTATTGCCCTTTCCGCCCGAAATTAATTCAATTAATGTTCCTCTTTTCAAGCCAAATGAAGGCAATGCTTTCCCATCTAATTGGTATTCAACGTAAACGGTGTCGATGCCAATATTATCGGTTGCCGTTAAATCTGGTAAAGTTATTCTTGTATCTGTTGCAAAAATAGAGGATAGATTATTGGCAAAACTCACGTCTGGTTTTGTGGTATCAGCCCCAATCCTAAATTTATAAGGAGTTGGGAAAGTAACGACTGAGTTACCAATTTTAGAAATTACAGGAATTGGTGCTTGGGCTGGCGTTACCATTTTGCGCCCAGCATTGTCTTCGGCCGTAAAATAATATGTAATTACTTTCTCTTTTCCATCCGCTGGCAATGTAAAAGTAAAGTTTCCTGCATCTCCTTTTGGCGTTAATTTTATTTCTGTTGGCGCAGTAATAACATCTCCTAAGCTATAAATTAATTTTACAGTTTCAGATTTGTAAGTTGTATCACTAAATACTTTTACATCAAAAGTCAAGGGTTTTGTTAAATCCTCAGAATCCGTAAAACGTTTGTGAATAATAGATGAACCCGCCCAACCCATTTCTCGGAAAAATGCCAAAACGATGGGGCCAGGATTATTATTAACTTCACCATTATCACCAAAAGGAGTCATGGTTGCATTGACAGTACCTGTTTTGTAGGTATTTTCATCTAAATGGCTATAACTTGATCCTGCGGCGTAGGCTCCTGGTACGTATAAACGGCCAGGCGTATTATCATTTACTTTAAGGATTTCGGGAGAATTAGTATAAAGACTTCCACCCGTTAAGGCTTTTAATAATTCAGCCGAGGGGTTTTTGAAAACATCCGTATTGAGTATTTTTTGATTCGTTAAATTCTCGACAAAATGGTCAAAAATGTAGGGAACGCCTCCACTCGTAATAATGGCTTGAGTGGCATCGGAATCGTAAGGTCTTAACGACCCAAAAAAGCCCAAACCATGCCCAATTTCGTGTAAAACGGTAGAAACTAAATCTTGACGATTCTTTGGTGGATTTCCGTCCGTTCCTAAATACCAGTTAAAATCGGCATTAAAACGAGCGACAATATCTGGATTATCACCGTTTAAATTTACATGGTTCATCTTTTCTGCCATCGCAATTGGATAATACGTAAAAGCTTTATTCGCTCCAGGAAAATCACGATAAAGCGAAGCCGCCGAGGCAGAACCCAATACGCTACGTCCTAAACTTTCCCAATTGGCAGTAATGCGAATTGGCACATCCGAAACTAAGATAGATTGCCAAATATCAACGGCTCTTTGAAAAGCCAATTGAGCATCCGCAGGAAAATCAACGTAGGTTACAATAAATTTAGAACGGTCGGCTTCTGGGCGGGCATTCTTATTGAATTTACGCAAATATTCTGCTGGCGGTGGCACGTAAGTACGAACGTAGGGTTTTGAAAAATCAGGAATAGGGCATTCTATAACGATACCAGGAATAGAATGCGTATCCAATTGTTTTTGTCCGTAGCCCACCAAGAAACTGAGCATTAAAACAGCGGAAAGGAAAAGTTTTTTCATGTAAGATGATTGTTAAACAATTGGTTGTATTTTATCAAAAGTGAATTTTAAATATATAACGTTAAATATAACGATTGGATTTTACTTCTGTGAAAAAAAATCAACAAAAAGCCTCCCCAATTTAATATTAGGAAGGCTTTTTACTAAAAAAATTTTTTGTTATTAATATCCCGGATTTTGCTGAGTGGCAATTGTTGGATTTGCTTTAATCTCACGGTCAGGAATGGGCAATAATGCTTGATTATCATTCCAGCTTGTCAAAACTTTTGCTGCTCTTCCTGTACGAACTAAATCGAAGAAATAATGACCTTCCAAGGCTAATTCCAATCTTCTTTGTAAGAAAATTTCATCTTTCAAATCTTGTCCTGCTAAAGTTGTAGCAATGGCCGTCAAGCCTGCACGTGTACGGATTTGATTAACCAAAACCAAGGCATCAGCATCTTTTCCTGTTTCGGCCAATGCTTCTGCTTTGTTCAACAATACTTCTGCATAACGGAAAACGATTGGAAAATCCGTTCCGTTGATACGGTAATATTTTAATTGAACATCATAAGAAGTTGTCAAAATACGACGAGTATCGGTTGACGAATATGCTGCCGTCAAAGTTGGCGAAGGGCGAACTTCATTTCTTCCACCCAACGAAGATGAAAACAAGAAGAAAGCCAATGAATTACTGTTGGTTGTTTCGTAGTTCAATTCCCAAATACTTTCTTTTGTATTCTGCGTAGCAAAAATGCTTTGAAATGGCGTTACTAAAGTATATTGATTTAAAGCTTGAATCTGGTTAGCTACTGCAATTACTGTTGCATAATCTTTCTGATACAAAGCCGCACGACATTTTAGCGCCAAAGCGGTTCCTTTCGTTACTCTGCCCTTACTGGAAGCTAACAAATTTGGATACGCCGCATCAATATCAGTATAAATTTGTTTATAAACTTCGGCTACGGTATTTCTTCCAACGGTCAATCCATTAAGCGATGCTGTTGGCTCAGTCACGATTGGAACACCGCCCCACCATCTCACCAAATTGAAATAAGATAAAGCTCTCATCACACGAGCTTCTGCCACAATTTGGTTTTTTTCGGCATCAGAAAAACTACCATCTTGCACTACAGGAATAGATTTTATTACAATGTTATTTCGTAAAATCGTGTTATAAATCCGAACCCACATATTCGTGACTGAGGCATTATTGGTCTGAATAGAACGGTTAGAAATTTCCGAAAAATCTCCGAAAGTACCCGTCCAACGAAGATTTCCTCCTTGAAGATCTGGTAATAACTGATAACGAGTTCCCAAATAATCGGCTGATTGTAAACCGTTATAAGTTCCATTCATCACCGCCCTTGCCGTGGCGGCATCTTTTACATCCGTTGAAACCTGACTTTGAGGATCTTGGACAAGCACTTGTTCACAGGCACTTAGTGCTAAAACAAAAGCTGAAAATAATAATATCTTATATTTATTCATGTTCGTATAATCTTTTTGAAAATAATGATAGTTTTTAGAATCCGATATTTACCCCAAACGTATAAGTTCTTGCTTGTGGAAAAGTCAAGAAATCCGTTCCTTGTGCAGCATTGGCAGTTGTGTTAGAAGCACCCCCAATGGCTGTATTTTGGGAATTGAAAGTACTAACCTCTGGATCCATTCCTTTATAATTTGTAAAAGTCAATAGATTTTGTGCCTGTGCATAGAATCTGATTCTATCTACTTTAATTTTATTGGTCAACACTTTAGGCAGCGTATAACCAAAAATTACGTTTTTGAAACGCAAATAAGAACCATCTTCCACATAAAGATCCGATACTCTACGGTTGTTATTTGGATCACCCCAAACCGCTCTTGGAACAGTTGTATTGGTATTTGTTGGAGTCCAACGATTTAAAACTGCATCCGTTTGCCCAAAAACACTATTCATTCCTTCCGAGAAATTACGGGTATAATTCAATATCTTATTACCTGAAACAAATTGCATGAATATTTTCAAATCAAATCCTTTAAAAGTAAAATCATTGGTAAAGCTACCAAAGAATTTAGGTTGCGCAGAACCCAAAATTGTTTGGTCATTGGCATCAATTTTACCGTCTCCATTCAAGTCCACAAATTTTATATCACCTGGTCTTGTAGCAGTTGATTGATAAACCGTTCCACCATTGGTTTTTGGTAAAGCATTGGCAGCATCAATTTCTTCTTGCGTTTGGAAAATTTTATCAACTTTATATCCTCTGAATGAACCTAAAGCCTCATCTTGTGCTACCCAACTACCAAATCCAGCAGCAAATGGATTACCGAAGATTTTACGAACTTTATTTTCATTGGCTGAAATATTGAAATTAGAAGTCCATGAGAAATCCTTTGTTTTTACATTTTCAGTTGAAATTACGAATTCAAAACCTTTGTTTTCCATTTCACCAAAGTTCTGTAACGCCGTTGTGAAACCAGATGTAGCTGGGATATTGACATTCAGCAACAAATCTTTGGTATATTTTGAATAATATCCCGCTGAAAGCGTGATTCTATTTTTGAATAATCCAAGGTCAATACCAACTTCCGAAGTTGTAGTGGTTTCCCATTTCAACGTTTTGTTTTCCAATTGGTTTGGTGTTAAAGCGGCTTGCAATTGGTAAGCACTACCCGAACCTAAAAGACCACGTGAACCAAAATTTGGAATTTCTGAATTACCCGTCAAACCGTAACTACCTCTCACTTTCAAGTCACTGATTACGGTAATATCATCCATAAAACGTTCTTTATTCACACGCCATGCTCCAGAAATTGATGGGAAATATCCCCATTGATTATCCTTTCCGAAACGAGAAGAAGCATCCGCTCTGAAAACGCCTTGAATTAAGTATTTTCCTTCAAAATCATAGCCAAAACGTCCGTAATAAGAAACTAAGCCCCAAGAAGTTCCATCAGAACCTGCATCAGTTTTGGTTGCTCCTGCGGATAATTTTTTAATTGAATTTCCTGGAAAACCAGTTGCCGAGCCATATACATAATCATAAGCAGATTGCTGATAATCTGCTCCAGCGGTAACGTTGATGTTATGGATGTTATTAATTGAATGGTTATAAGAAAAATAATTACTCGTAGCCAAATTTAAATTACCGCCACTCGTAGCAATTCCTGAACCGTTTACACCAGAAGCTGCATTCAACGTATTTGGCAAAAATCTATCATCTTTGAAATTTACTTGGTCAACATTCCAAGCACTTTTAAATTTCAATCCTTTAATAATATCTACTTCTGCATTAATGCCCCCTAACAGACGTCCAAAAATAGTTTGATTATAAGGTTCAAAAGCGGCTGCAACCGGATTTTCAACCGATGATGAATTATCTTTACCATAAGCACCATTCGCAAATCTGGTAGGAACATCCGATGCCATTAAAATAGCAGCACTCAATACACCATAAATATTATTATCATTATTAATACGATTTGAATATCCGTAAGTATATCCTAAAGTTGCTCCTATTTTAATCCTTGTACTCACTTGGTTATCTACATTGATTCTACCCGTATAACGTTTATAATCTGAACCAACAATAATACCCGCTTGGTCGAAAATTGAAGCAGAAGCAAAGAAAGTTGTTTTCTCATTTCCTCCTCTTGCCGAAATGTCATATTGTCTAATTGGAGCCGTTCTGAAAATTTGGTCTTGCCAATTGGTGCTGTTAGCCTTCGTTGGGTCATTGAAAACATCTACTGTTCTAATATTTCTTGCTTTTTCTGCATCAGAATTTACATAAAACAGCTTGCTTGTAGTAGGGTCTTGGTCAGCGTAAGAATTGGGATCATTAGAAAAGAAAAAAGCCGCTGCATCCCCAGGTGTTTTCCATGAAGCCGTTCCCGTTCCAAAAGCTGGTGTCGTAAGTCCTCCTTTTGCATCAAGCACACCGTAGCGATTAATCACCATTTCTTGCAATAATTTGGTTTCTTCGATTCCTGAAATACTTTTCAAAGTAGTATTATATTTCTGTGAATTTCCCGTAGAATAGTTGAAAGTAATTTGCGTTTTTCCAGACTTTCCTTTTTTAGTGGTAATCAAAACAACGCCATTGGCGGCTCTTGAACCATAAATAGCCGAAGCTGCTGCATCTTTCAGAATATCAATTGATTCAATATCAGAAGGAGCAATATCATTCAAGGCATTAGTGGTTTGATTCCCAAAACCTAATTGTGAAAAACTGCCTGTACTAATGGGAATACCATCAACTACGTATAAAGGCTCATTGCTGGCAGTAATTGAACTTCCTCCACGCAAACGCACATTTACACCACCACCCGGTGTTCCCGAACTTGACGTTACCATTACACCCGCCGCACGGCCCTGCATCGCTTGGTCAAGACCCGTTACTGGAATATCTCTAATCGCATCACTCTTAATAGTTGAAACAGAATAAGTAGCTTTTGATTTAGCCTGTGTACCATAACCCACAATCACAACTTCATCCAAATCAGTAGCCGCTGATTTCAAAACCATGTTTAGTTCTGTTTTTGCACCAACCGTAACATCTTGTGAATTGAAACCCACAAAACTGAAAGCCAATTTTGCATTATTTGGCACACTTATTTTATAAGCACCATTTGCATCAGTAGTTACACCACGAGTGGTTCCTCTTACTGTTACACTTACACCTGGAAGTGCCGAGCCATCTTCTGAGGAAACTACCTTTCCTGAGATAACTCTGTCTTGGGCGATTATCTGAAAAATTGTGATAAACAACATTCCAATAATCGTTAGTAATCGTTTTTTCATACTTGTTTTTTTTAGTTTTTGATTGAATGAAAGTAATTTGAAAATAAATAATATAATAACAACATATCTTTAACAAAGCATAAATTTATTTGTTTCCAGAAAGTAATCTAAAATACTAAAAAAGCCCCACATTAACTAAATTATTTATAAAAAAGCCGAATAATATTTTGTCTAAATACAAAATAACAGTTCTGTATTCAATCCAGTAAATAATTTTTATCTTTGTTATCTAAAAAATATCTCAAAATCATAACTCAACAAATATAAGAATATGTCCACAGGATTAGACGCTCTTACCCAAAGAAAAATCAATGCATGGCTTTCAGGAAATTACGATGCCGATACTAAAGCCAAAATCAAAGAACTTATAGAGGATAAAAAAGAAACGGATTTAACGGATTCTTTCTATAAAGACCTCGAATTCGGAACGGGCGGAATGCGTGGCGAAATGGGCGTTGGTTCTAACCGTATGAATAAATATACCGTTGGAAGTGCTACTCAGGGTTTTGCCAATTATATAAATCAGGTCGTTGGTCTGGGCGACTCCGTGCGCTCAAGCGTTGCTATTGCGTATGATTCAAGAAATAATTCACCTTATTTTGCCAAAGTTGCTGCGGATATTTTTTCGGCAAATGGTATTAAAGTATTCTTATTCAGTGCTTTACGTCCAACACCTGAATTGTCTTTTGCCATTCGCTATTTGAAATGTCAGGGTGGTTTAGTCGTGACGGCTTCTCATAATCCACGGGAATATAATGGATACAAAGCCTATTGGAATGATGGTTCGCAAGTAGTTGCTCCGCACGATAAAAACATTGTGGCGGAAGTAAATAAAATTCAATCGGTAGATGAAATTAATTTTGTGGGAAATTCAGCATTAATTACCATGATTGGCGAAGATATTGACTTCCAATATTTAAAAACGATCGAGAACAATTGTATCAATCCCGACGTAATTGCTCGTCAGTCAGAATTACGAATTGTCTATTCATCCATTCACGGAACGGGTATTACGCTCGTGCCAAAAGCTTTGCAATTGCTTGGTTTTGAGAATGTTAGTGTAGTAGAAGCTCAAGCTGAACCCGACGGAAATTTCCCAACGGTTGTATATCCAAACCCCGAAGAAGCCGAGGCAATGTCTTTGGCCATGAATCAAGCCCAAGAATTGGATGCTGATTTAGTAATTGCCACCGATCCCGATGCCGACCGTGTGGGAGCTGCCGTGAAAAATCCAAAAGGCGAATGGGTTTTATTGAATGGTAATCAAATGGCAAGCTTGATTATTTATTACTTATTAGATGCGTGGAAAAAAGCGGGGAAATTGACGGGGAAAGAATTTGTCGCTAAAACGATTGTAACCACCAACATTATAGACAAAATGTGTGAAACACGGGGCGTTAAGTGTTATAATACGCTCACAGGTTTCAAATATATTGCGGCAGTTATTCGTGAATTGGAAGGCAAAGAGAAATTTATTGGCGGAGGGGAAGAATCTTACGGTTATTTAATCGGTGATTCCGTTCGTGATAAAGATGCCGTTGCTTCGTGTGCAATGATTGCCGAATTAACCGCTTACGCAAAAGATAACGGAAAATCATTATTCGATTTCTTAACGGAAATGTATATGGAGAATGGTTTTTATTACGAAGGTTTGATTTCATTAACCAAAAAAGGAAAAGCAGGAGCGGAGGAAATTCAACAAATGATGGTGAATTTACGAGCAAATATTCCTACAACGGTAGCGGGTTCGGAGCCAATTACGGTGTTGGATTATAATAATTTAACTTCTAAGAATCTCAAAACGGGTGAAATTACCAATATTCCAGTTGGCTTAGGGATGGAATCATCTAACGTAATTCAATTGGTTTTGGCGGATGGCACCAAAGTATCGGCTCGCCCATCAGGTACAGAACCTAAGATTAAATTTTACGTTTCAGTAAATGCTCCCTTAAATAATCCAGCAGATTTTGAAAGCGTATTGGCAAGTCTGAAAGCGAAGGTTTCAGCCATACAAGAGGATTTAGGATTGAAATAGAAAAAAGTATATTTATAGGAGATTATTGACCAAATACGAAATAAACACGACCGCTTACTAAGTTTAGGCTTGTCGTAATTGTAAAATGTATTTAATTTGTGACGTTAGATATTCTCGAAGATTAATAAAATAATCATCAATTCTGATTATCACTGAATCAATTTTCAACCTTTAATTTTTTGTAAAATGAAAAAATTACTAACTTTTTCTTTCCTTTTAGCAATATTGCTTACCACTTCTTTCAGCGGCTATTCTCAGGCTTATAAGAATGGTGATAAATTGTTGAACCTTGGTATAGGTATAAACTCGTACTATAGTACTGGTTTGCCTTTAGGAGCTTCATTTGAAGTAGGAATAACTGATGCGATTAGCGTTGGTGGACAGGCTGACTATGCTTCAGGTAATTATGGCTCAGGTCTTGGATTTACATCGTTATATATTGGAGCCAGAGGTTCATACCATTTTAATGAGTTGTTAAAAGTAACCAATGATAAACTTGATATTTATGGTGGTTTAGGTTTGGGATATCGCTCTTTTAGTTGGAAAGATAGTTATAATGGTTCTGGATATAGCTATGGCAATGGTTTAGCCATTAATTTATTTGCTGGTGGTAAATATTATTTTTCTGATAAGATAGCGGGGGTTGTAGAATTAGGAAGTACAGGTTTATCAAATGCTCGAATAGGTGTTGCCTTCAAATT
>JBBAKY010000027.1:33405-34657 GCA_040403295.1 Arcicella sp. | reverse complement strand
GAAGATTAGTTGATATTATGTTGTGGGATTTGTGTAGTGAATGCGTAAACATAATTCAATATTTATTAGAAAAAACAAAGTAAGGATTATAATTCGGAAAGCTCGACGTTAATAACGTTGGGCTTTTTTGTGTTAAAATATTTGGGGCATTTTTTTTGAATAACTTTTTTTGATTTTAATGAACATCGTTTTGCAAAAAAAAGTTAGAATATTGGTTCAAATATCGCTATTGATGGTTCGTGCACCGTTGCGGGGGTAAATAGTGCTTTAAGAAAAGAATTTTCTAATTTTCCCGTGGGAATTTAGGAAGAACCTGCTGGTTCTTGCAAGAAGACTTCGGTTCAGCTGCCAGCGTCAGATTAGGAATTAGTTGCCCCAAAATCGACGAAGAACCAAATGTGTCCGCATTTTTCACGTAACAGCAAATATAATGATGATGTAGGATTCATTCCAGTGCCAATTGATTGTAAAGCAAATATCTGTTTCTATTTATTATCAAAAAGGTTTCAAAATAAGAAAAGTTAAAATTTTTCAAGACCTCAGTTCATTTTGGATTAATGTCTTTTTTTTTAATATTTTTAAATCACTTGGAGAATCTTTAAGCATTATTTTTTTTAAATGAAAATTATATCATTCAACACAATTTTTCACCCATATTAAATTTTTGGCATAGCTTTTGCAATTAAATTTTTGTAAGACTGTTTCGATGATATGCCAAACAAATTCATTCCCTTTCTTTCCGCCCGATGCAAAGTTTTTTGAAGTTTTAGCTATAATTAACCCTTTAAATTTTACATTCAAAAAACACGCTCGTATTTTCTTACATAATCAAAATTGATTCAATTATTTTTAAATGATTTCAAAGTTTTTTGTTTACAGTTATTTCGGTTCATAAAAATCCCTTTATCAATGAAAAAATCCTTACGTCTTCGGATAGTACAGGCTATCATTCCTTGCTTTTCGCTACTTTTTGTTGGTTCATCATTCACATATACCTACGCTCAAAATATTACAGGTAAGGTTTTTCGTGATTTTAATGCGGACGGATTACAATCTGCTACCAATCCAATCGAACCTGGCGTTGCTGGGGTGACTATTAAAGTTTTTAAATCGGATGGAACTCAAGTAGGTGCGAATATTCAAACTACTGTTGATGGTTCTTACACGGTTACGGTAGGGTCAACAAACCAATTTCGAGTTGAATTCTCAAATTTTCCAACTGCTTATTTTTCAGGTCCAAAAGGTTCTGGTA
>JBBAKY010000027.1:0-33305 GCA_040403295.1 Arcicella sp. | reverse complement strand
AATGGAGGAGCTACCGCTAATTTGGGGGTCAATTATCCTGCTGATTATTGTGGAATTGCAAATCCGCTTTTAGTCACGCCATGTTATGAAAATGGAACACCGTTGAATAGCGGAACCAAGATTAGTAATTCAGCCAACGACCCTTTTATTGTAACAGTACCTTATACGCCTACGGGCGATGGTACCGTAACGTCTGAAAATGCCTATCTTTCTAAAGGTTCTGAAGTGGGAGCAACGTGGGGAATGGCCTATCAGAGAAGTTCAAAATTTATTTTTGCGAGTGCATTCTTAAAAAGACATTCAGGTTTTGGGACTGGTGGGCCAGGAGCGATCTATAAAATTGATGTTTCAACGGCATCCCATGTAACCACAAAGTTTGTTGATTTATTTTCAGATTTAGGAATTGCTGTGGGTACAGATACCAGAAATCCATCGTCGGCGGCGGATTCTTTAAGTACCATAAAGTCGCAACCCAATCATGATGCTTCGGTATTTGGTTCAGTGGGAAAGATGTCTCTGGGTGATATAGATATTTCGGATGATGAGAAAACGCTTTGGGTTATCAATGTTTTTGATAGAAAATTATATGAACTTCCCATTGGTTCTCCTGCAATAAAACCTACCACTAAAATTGCGCATACTTTACCCGACCCAGGCTGTACAAACGGTGTGTTTAGACCTTGGGCAATTAAAGTTTGGCGTGGGAAAGTTTATGTTGGAGGAGTTTGTACGGCAGAAAATGCAGGGGGTACTGCCGCTAATTTAAAAGCATACATTTATTCATTTAATATTGGCGATACAAATCCAAATAATTTTACGGAAGTAACTAATTTCCCGTTAAATTATAGTCGAGGATATACAAGTATCAGTAGTACAACCCTAAAAACTTCAGCCGCTTGGAAACCTTGGATTGCTCAATGGAGTGATATTACAAATCCTGCTCCAGGGGCGGCAACTTATAGTCAAACCATTTGTCCTCAGCCAATCCTTTCGGATATCGAATTTGATGTAGATGGTTCAATGATTTTGGGTTTTATGGATAGAGCTGGACATCAATTAGGGAATTCAAATTATAGTCCTGATCCTTTAGATACAAAAACTTACGAAGGAACTTCTGCGGGTGATTTGTTGAGAATGGGGTTAAATGCCAACGGAACTTATACTTTAGAAAGCAGTGCAACGGTTAGTGGGGTAGTTTCGGGAGGAACAAACCAAACACCTGCACAAGGCCCCGGTGGTGGAGAATTCTACTGGCAAGATATGTACACTAAAAATGCCAATAAAAATTTTCCAGATGGTTCTAATACTGGTGGAGGTGGACACCAAGAAATTTCTTTAGGAGGTATCGCTTTATTACCGGGAAAAAATGAAGTAGTGGAAACCGTTTTTGACCCTGCAAGTGCATTTCGAGCAGCGGGTACACGTTGGTTTAATAATACAACAGGGGCAGCTCCGAGGGGATACCAAATTTTTGGTACGGATGCAGGTGGAGGTTCAACGACCTTCGGAAAAGCAAATGGATTGGGCGATTTAGAATTATTATGTGCCTCACAACCCATTGAGGTTGGCAATAGACTTTGGAATGATACCGATAAAGATGGAATTCAGGATGCTGGTGAACCAGCGTTGACGGGTGTTACCGTTGAATTATGGAAGGCTGGTTCATTGGTTTCTTCAACTACGACAAATGCCACAACTGGTGAATATTATTTCACAGGTTTAGTGCCAAATAGTACCGGTTACGAAGTTCGTGTGCCAAATGTCAATGGAGCTTCAAAGCAAACGAAATTAGCAGGGTCAATGCCGACAACGGCAAATGCAGGAACAAATAATGAAATTGATTCTGATGCAACAGTTTCGGGAACGAATACTTATGCTTCAATTGCTTTCAGTACTGGAAATGCAGGAGAAAATGACCATACATTGGATGTAGGGTTTAAATGTTTGACCCCAACAGCAAAACCAAATGGACAAGATGTAATTATTTGCGATGGCAGTCCAACGTTTGATTTACCAGATGCAAAAACAGGAATAGAAGCAGAAACTTGGACGGTTTTGACCTCACCTGCAAACCCTGCAGCAATTATAAATGCTACTACTGGCGTGGTTACTGGTTTGATTGCCTCGGGAAAGTACGAATTTGTTTTAACCAATAATGCGACTGGTTGTTCTGAAACGGTTGCTATTACGATAAATCCAGTGGTTGTAGCAGGAGCAAGTCAAATTATTTGTTCTCCTGCTACAACAGCTACTATAAATGCTGCAGTTGCTGGGCAAACTTGGTCGGTAATTACAAAACCAAACGGAACTACTCCCTTGGTTGCTGCCAATGGAGTAGTAACTGCATTAACCACAGACGGTGTTTATACTTTCCGATTAACGCAAGGAGATTGTTTTGATGAAGTTCAAATTACCAGAAAAGCGAGGTCAAATGCAGGTTTAGATATTAGTACCTGTCTCACAACGGCATCTTTAATTGATATTGATATAAATGATAATTGGTCAGTCGTAACATCACCCGCAAATCCTTCACCCGCAACGGTTGTTCCTAAGTTCGGCGATGTATCAGGTATGATAAATCCAGGGGTTTACCAATTTGTGTTAACTTCTGCGAATGGTTGTACTGATACGGTAAAAGTCACAAAAATTGCTGGCGTAAATCTTACGTCAACTGATGTGAGTGTATGTACTGGAGGAAATTTACAATTAACTGCCAACACCACCGATACAGGATTAATATTCTTATGGTCTGGGCCATTAGGTTTTACTTCAAATCAACAAAATCCATCAATTGCCAATGTTTCTTTGGATAATGCGGGTGCATATACGGTCACCGCAACTGCTTCAACTGGATGTTCTGCAACGGCTACTGCTAAAGTTGCTTTTTCGCAAATTACGGTTACTCAATTAGCTGGTTTCTTAAATCAATGTGTGGGTGAAAATCTTACTTTAAGAGATGCAACAGTTGATAGAAAACCAAATGAAATTGTAGGTTCTTATTTATGGTCGGGGCCAGATGGTTTTACTGCCACAACCATGAACATCACAATTTTGACAAAACCTGATTTAAAACAAGCTGGTGTTTATAGTTTGAAAGTTACACTTACGAATGGCTGTTTTGCCGTCGCAACGATTATGACAACGATTACGAAATGTCAAAAATTGGGTAATTTAGTTTGGAATGATACCAATAATGATGGTTTAAATAATAATGGAGAAGTGGGCGTAAGTAATGTTCCCGTAAAATTATACGATGCGACTGACCCATTAACTTCAATAGCATCCACAACAACTGGAGTAGATGGAAAATATTTGTTTTCAAACTTAATCCCCGGATTTTATATCGTTGAAATTGATGCACCAGTAGGCTACAAATCAAGTACAGGAACGAATGGTTCGGCAACGGGTCCTTTTGAACCTTTTGCGGGCGACCCCAATGCTGATTTGAATGATGATGATGATGGAACATCAACAACGGGGCAACTGATTCGAAGTAAAACGGTTGAATTAGATAATTTAACTGAGCCCATCAATGATGGTGATGTTACAAATGGTACAAAGGAAGACAAAAACTCAAATTTAACCATTGATTTTGGCTTATTTCAACCCGCTCAATTGGGAGATTTCGTTTGGAAAGATACCAATAAAAACGGAATTCAAGACCCAACGGAAACGGTTGGCGTAAGTGGTGTTATTGTAAAATTATATGCAGGAACAAATACTACACCTATCGCAACTGTCACAACGGGGGCGGACGGAAAATATCTATTCGATAATTTAGTCGCTGGAACTTATACGGTTGAATTTGTTAAGACTTCTATCGGAACAGGAAATAGTTTTTCTCCAAAAAATACTGCCTCCACTACTACGGATAAAGATAGTGATGCAGATTTGACAACGGGAAAATCTGCATCAATCACACTTGCAGCGGGAGAAAGTAATTTAGCAATTGATGCGGGTATTATCGGAGATTGCCCAGGTTCAACGGTTGGAACAATTGCGGTTCCAAGTCTTTGTGTGGGTCAATCATTAACTATGAAAGCAACCAGTTCTGATCCATTAGCTACCTATGCTTGGTCTTCAAACGCAATAACTGCTTTTAGCGCAACTACGCAAGAAGTTACTTTGCCAAGTTTAACGACCACTAATTCAGGAGTTTATACGGTTTTAATTACGAATTCAAATCTTTGTACTTCGGCATTAACGGCAAATGTAGTGGTAAATCCAATTCCAACGATAACCGTAAATACTTTAGCTTTTTGTGCGGGGATAACTGGTACATTAACTGCTTCTGGTGCAACTTCATATTCATGGACAGGTCCAAGTGGCGCATTTACCACAACCATGGCAAATTTATCGGTAACTCAACAAGGAATATATACCGTAACTGGTAATTCAAACGGCTGTACTGCCATTGCAACCACAAGTGTAACAGTTTATCCAAAAACAGTTTTGACTGCTACGGGTGCTGCCATTTGTTTGGGTGGAAGTGGAACAATATCGGTTTTGCCGGCAGGTTTACAATATGCTTGGACAGGACCAGCGCCCTTTACTTCAACTTTGCAAACGCCAACAATTGCCAATGCAACGGATGCTAATAAAGGAACTTATACGGTAACTGTTACGGACGGAAATACTTGTATCTCAACTGCAACTGTAGCAGTAACCGTAGGAACAGCCTTAACCGTAACCCCAACCAGCAATAGCCCTGTGTGTTTAGGGTCAAGATTAGAATTAGGAATTACTGGTGGAACGGGAGCAACTTATTTGTGGACAAGCCCAAGTGGATTCAGTTCAACTTTACAGAATCCATTTACGAATGTCTCGACAAATGCAGACGGTGGCGTTTGGACAGTAGCAGTAGAAAATGCAGACGGTTGTAAAGGTACTGGCACGACATTAGTAGTGATTAATCCGAGCCTCACAGGTGTAACCGCCACTGCTTCTGCTCCTGGTTGTACGGGAGGAAGTATTTCTTTAACTTCCACACCAGCTGGTGCTAAAAGTTACGAATGGTCGGGAACGCCAACATTTACTTCAACCATTCAAAATCCTGTAATTACTTTACCAACCGCTGGGAGTTATGAATTTACGGTGAAAGTAACCAACGCAAATGGATGTACTGCTTTAGCAACGGCATCAACGGCAATTTATACTGCCCCCGCTGCTACGGCAAGTTCAAACTCACCCGTATGTTTTGGGAATACCATAAATTTAGGGGTAACTACCAGTGGAACAAAATTTGCTTGGACAGGACCAAATAACTTTATAAATTCAACGCAAAATCCCTCAATCCCGAATGCAAAAGTAATTAATGATGGTGTTTATACCGTAGTTGTAACGAATGCAAATTTATGTAATGCAACAGCAACAATAGTAGTAGTTGTTAATTCACAATTGAATGGCGGAAATGATATGTCAATTTGTTCACCTGTTTCAACGGCACAACTAACTGTAATTACAGGAGCAACATGGTCGGCCGACCCAACAAATCCAGTCGTAGCAACCGTGGATATCAATGGAAAAGTAAGCGGTATGACCGTTGATGGAACGTATGTTTTTATCATCACAAATGTGGGTGGATGCAAGGATGTAGTAAATATTTTTAGAAATTCAAAATTGGATGCTGGGGACGATGTGGTGATTTGTTCGCCAACCTCAACGGCTAAATTATTGAAATTAAATACGGGACAAACTTGGCGATATTTTGCCAATGGTTCAACTTTACCAACGCCAACGATTGATGCGAATGGAAATGTTACTGGAGTAAGTCAAGATGGAAATTACTTATTCATTTTGGAACAAGCAGGAACAGCATACTGTGCGGATACGGTGGCAATTATCAGAAAGCCAGCACCAATGGCAGGCGGTCACCAAACAGTTAAAACAGGCGGAGGAATTTGTGAACCCTTGAAAACCGCTAAATTGCAAGCGGCAGGTACTAATCAAGTATGGTCGGTTGCTACAAATAGTTTAGGTTTCGGAACGGTAACAATTGACGCAACGGGTACAATTACTAAAATGGAAACAAACGGAATTTACATTTTCGTTTTAACTCAAGGTGAATGTACTGACTCCGTAAAAGTAGAACGAATTGCCAAGCCAAATGCTGGACTTGACGTTGAAATTTGTGCGGATATTAAAACCGTAAAATTAGCGAATGCGCCAACCGATATGACATGGTCAAGCATTTCAACCAATCCCGCAGGAACCTTAATTAACGCAACCACGGGAGAAGTAACTGGTTTAACAACGGTTGGTGAATACAAATTTATCTTGAAAAATTTAGGTGGATGTACAGATACGGTATCAGTTAAAACCAAAGCAATACCAACTTTCGATGCCAATACCACTCAAGCAACGTGTACGATAGGCGCAGCAAATCCAGATGCAAAATTAATTTTATCAGGTTTTGATGTGGCTAATAAATATGATTATTCGGAAGGAACAACTTATACAGGAACCAAAACTTTTTCGAATGCTACGGTAATTCCAACCAATGGAGTAATAGCCAACGGCTTAGTAAATCCAACGACGGATAAGAGTTATACCGTCAGAGTTTTCAATAATAAAGATTGTTTCACGGATAAAACGGTGGTATTGAAAGTAAGAGTTTGCGAGTGTAAACCAGACGTTTGTTTGCCATACTCATTCACAAAGACAAAATAAAAAAGTTTCTCCATTCAGTAGAATCGAAACATAAAGACAATAAAAAACAAAGTAAGGAATAGAGTGCGGAAAGCATAATCCCATTGGGGTTATGCTTTTTTGTTTTGTTTCGTTAAGAATTAAGTAATTTTACTTTCACAAGTATCGAATAACAAACATCGAATTTTTAATGAACGTTTCCATCATCATTGTCAATTATAAATCTGCCGAATTAACGGTTAATTGCATTACCTCAATCAAGAAATTTACTTCGGGAATTACCTACGAAGTGGTGGTGGTAGATAATTTTTCGGAAGATAATTCGGAACAAATTATTAAAGCTAAACATCCCGATATTGTGTGGGTAGAAACGGGTTATAATGCAGGTTTTAGTCGGGGAAATAATGCGGGTTTCAAAGCGGCGAAAGGAGATTATTTATTATTACTCAATGCCGATACCTTACTTTTTGAAAATACCATTACCTTAACCTTCAATCGTTTACGTGAAAATAAAGAGATTGCGGTCATTGCAGGCTTGCAATTATTTTCCGATTTGAGTCCGATGCCGTATTTTAGAAATCGGAATGAGTTTAGAAAGTTTTTGTACGTTGTTCCAAGTCGTTTTAATAAATATATGGATAAAATTTTCCCAGAACCTCATTTCGATGACCCACATCAAGCCGAATTACCTTGTGGTGCTTTTATGATGATGAGCCGTGAAACCATCAATCAAGTAGGAGCGATGGACGAAGACTTTTTTATGTACGCCGAAGATTTTGAATGGGCAAGCAGACTCAGAAAAGCGGGTAAATTGTGTTATTTTGATGATATTCGTTTCATTCATTTGGAAAAACCTTCTCCTTTTAGAAGAACCAATATTACGCCAATTAACAAATTTGGTACGCAAATGCAAGTGTCCAATCTCCTTTGGATTCGGAAAGAATACGGCGTTTTACCTTATTTATTCTTAATTTTTCACTACGTAACCTTAGCCATTTTCTTTTACGTATGGAAAATTACGGTAAATATTTTTAAACTCAGAAACCCATTTTTTCAATTGAGAAGTCAACAAATATTAGCCTTAAAAACAGGGGTTTATCTGAAATATTTCTGGAAAACCCTCTTCAAAATAAAAGGCTTCTACAAAATTGCTGAAGCCGATAATATTGATGTGCGGTTTAAGTAGAGAGAATTATAAAATTAACGCTCCATATTTGACTGATAATAACTTCCCGAAAGTTTTTTTTACTCTCGGGAAGTTAGTCGCTAAGCAAAAAACACACTTATCAACATATACAAAAGTGAAGGGCATAATAAACAGCCCAGTCCCGTATAAAAAGTGGCCGTCATGGCTCCGTAGGGTATAAGTTTTGGGTCAGTGGCCGCTAAACCTGCTGCTACGCCACTGGTTGTTCCCATTAATCCGCCGTAAATCATCGCAGTAGATGGATTATTTAATTGGATTGAACGGGCAATTAATGGCGTACCAATCGTCACCAAAATGGATTTTACCAAACCAGTAGCGATACTAATGGCAATTACGTCCGACGATGCTCCAACGGCTGCCCCCGTAACGGGTCCTACCACAAAAGTACAGGCACCCGCTCCAATCGTAGTGATACTTTTAGCATCAGTGTATCCTAAGCTGATAGCAATGATTGACCCGCTTAAAAAAGTTAAAACGACCCCAATAAAAAGCGAAATAATTCCCGCCAATCCAGTTCTTTTTACGACACTAAAACTAACGCCCATAGCGGTTGAGACAATCGCAAAATCCCGAAACATAGCGCCACCCATGACACCAAAGCCCGAAAATTCTTGAATATCAGCAATTCCTTTATTTCCGCCCGTGATGATTCCTCCAATATAAGCAACCACTAAGCCCAAAAATATCGCAATGGCTGACCCAGGGATTTTATGATTGGTTAATTTTTTCGATAGAAAATCGGCACTAAATATGATGATTCCTGTAATGAGGAACGCAAATATTAATCCGTTTTTTGAGAGTAAAGTGGTTATGTATTCCATTATTGAAGGTTATTTTTGGCAAATTTTGAAAAAAGTGGTAATAAAGAAATGCAAATGACTACGGGAATAATACCCGCCAATAAAGCGATTACCCCACTTGATAAAGCTACTCGTACATTCTGAACCGCCGACATTGCCACGATAACGGGAATGTACATTTTGCTCCAATACGTAATGCCACTTTCCATTTCAGCGTTGAATTTCCCTTGTTTTTCTAACCAATTTTGCGAGAAAATTAATAGAATCATCGCAAAACCAACGCCTCCAACATTGGCATCTACATGAAGTAATTTGCCTAAAGTTTCTCCCAATAATTGACCTAAAATATAACAGCCCGCCAAGAGGGCAACTCCTTTGATTAGCATATTTGTTTTAATTGAGGATGATTTTTAAAATAATTTCTTTAAATCGTTTTTGGTAACCTTTCCCATCGCATTTCGTGGTAATTCGTCCACTAATTTATATTTTCTTGGTACTTTATAAGACGGCATTTTTTCTCGAATCCACTTGTTTAACGCATTTGTATCCAAATTTATATCGTCTGAAATAAGGACTGCCACTACTAATTCTCCCCATTCTTCATCGTCAACTCCAACCACGCTACAATCATTAATGTTGGGGTGAGTTCTCAGAACTTCTTCAATTTCAAGGGCTGAAATTTTATATCCTCCCGACTTAATAATGTCGATGGAACTTCTGCCTAAAATTTTATAATAACCATCATTTAAAACCGCCACATCACCCGTTTTGAACCAACCATCTTTTGTAAAAGTGTTTTTTGTTGCGTCTAATTTTAGCCAATATTCTTGAAAAACATTATCTCCTTTCACCTGAATTTCGCCTGCTTCTCCAATCGTTACTTCTTGATTTTGCTCATCCACCAATCTAATATCCACATTTGGCAAAGCCTGACCGATGTGTCCCGCTCGCCTTTCTCCGTGATAAGGATTGCTAATTGCCATGCCAATTTCTGTCATTCCGTAACGTTCCAAAAGGCGATGTCCACTGATAATTTCCCATTTTTCCATCACCGAAACGGGTAAAGCTGCCGAACCAGAAACCATTAATCGGAAGGTTCTCATGTTTTCCGTTAAAGCTTTTTGCGTTGATTCATTGAGCGTTTCAAAATAAGCAATGAGTTTGAAATAAATCGTAGGAACCGCCATAAAAACGCCATTCATGCCAGATTCCGCCATTTTTTTCATCCAATTAAAAACCCCGTCGGCTGAAAAATTTGGTAAAAATTCTACCGTTCCGCCCGCCCAAAGTGTACACGAAATCACGTTAATAATGCCATGAACGTGGTGCAAAGGCAAAATACAAAGGATGTGGTCATTTTCAGTATATTCCCAAGCCTTCACGAGCGTGCTTACCTGAGCTTCAATATTGGCATGAGTCGTCACAACACCTTTAGGCAAATTCGTTGTGCCACTGGTATAAAGAATCATGGCTTTTCGTTCGGGCGTAAGCTTTGGTAAGTCTTTGATTATTTGATTTTTAGTATCATTTAATACGATAAATCTTATCACTTTTTCTGAGGCTAAATCTTTTAAAACTGACTCAAATTCAGGCGAAACAACGATGACTTCTGCTTGCGTATCCTCAATAACGTACTGCAATGACGATAAGGGATGCGTAGTACAAAGGGGAACCGCCACGCCGCCCGCTTGCCAAATTGCCCATTGCGTTTTTACATAATCAAAACCTGCCGTGACCATAAAAGCCACTCGCATTTCGGCTAAATCCGTATTTTCTCCTAATAAAAGGTTAGAAAATTGTCGAGAAGCTGCCCGTAATTCGTCGTAGGAATATGAATTTCCATTGGAGATAATAGCCGTTTTCGGTTGATTGCTTTTGTTAATGATTTGAAGCATTTAGTTTCTTATTTAGTGGATTAGAAAGTTTAAAGAAGATTAAAATAAAAAGAGATTCAAAATTAGAAATAGTTGGATTGATACCCCCCAAGCATTTTAAACACTTGAGAGGGCTTGTTTTATTTTAAAAATCACTCATTTACTTAATCACATGGAAAGAAATTATAACCAACCCATTGAATCCATCCAGTTTTTAACACTGTCCATCCATTTATCTTTGGTTGTTTTATTGTTTAAACCGAAACCGTGTCCACCTTTTGGATAAATCAACATACTTGCTGAAACCCCATTTTTTTGACAAGCCTCATAGTACGAAAGCGAATTTTTCACAGGAACAGCATTATCATCGCCCGCATGAAATAAAAATACGGGTGGCGTATCTTTCGTAATTTGCATTTCGTTTGAATACAATTCTCTTAATTCAGTCGAAGGGTTTTTGCCAATTAATTGTTCTGTCGAACCTTGATGTCCAAATTCTTTCATGGTGATAACTGGATAAGCCAAAATAGAAAAATCTGGGCGAACATTAGTTTCATCTGCATTGTCGCCCACAGGTTTTGCAAAATGCGTGGAGGCCGTCGCCGCCAAGTGTCCGCCCGCCGAAAAGCCCATAATGCCGATTTTATTAGGATTTATCCCGTATTTTATCGCATCTTTTCTAACCGTTCTGATAGCTTGTTGAGCGTCTTGCAAAGGAGCAATTGTTCTATCAATTTGCGCATTTTCGTTGGGAATTCTGTATTTAACCACAAAAGCCGTCACGCCCATTTTATTAAATTCCTTCGCTACATCCGAACCTTCGTGCGAAGCCGCCAAAATTCTGTAACCACCTCCCGGACAAATAATTACGGCTGTTCCATTAGAGGTACCTTTTGGGGGAGAATAGACCGTCAAAGAAGGTACCGTTACCTCCGAAATACGTAAAATCCCATTTTTGTCGGTTTCAGATTTTTGGGTGTTCGGAACTGGTTTTGAATTTGGAACTTCTTTGGGATATAATGGCATATCTTGCTGAGCGTGTGCGTAAGTCATTGTGCATAAGAGACTTAAAGTGATAATAAATTTTTTCATGGATATTTATTTAAAGTTTTTAATAAAATTAAAGATGGTATAGCCTTGGTAAAATTTTAAGAATGTAGAAATGAACGATTCTAATTAATAACTGATTACAGAAAGGAAATCAAATGTAATATTTACCTAATATCTTTGCAAAAAATAAATCGTCTTATGGAAAAAATTAGATCAACCACTGTGTTAGCGGTAGTGCATAATGGAGAAGTTGCCATCGGTGCGGATGGACAAGCAACAATGGGAGCAACCGTTGCTAAAAATCACGTGAAGAAAATTCGTAAAATGTTGGATGGCAAAATTGTTACGGGATTTGCGGGTTCAACGGCCGATGCTTTTACGCTTTTAGAACGTTTTGAGGAAAAATTAAATGCCTACGGTGGCAATATGAAACGTGCCAGTATTGAATTGGCGAAGGACTGGCGTACCGATCGTTACCTTCGTAAATTGGAAGCCATGATGATTGTGGCCAATAAAGAAGAAACGCTCATTATCTCGGGAACGGGAGATGTTTTAGAGCCTGAAAATGGCATCGCCGCCATTGGCTCGGGTAGTAATTATGCCCTTTCTGCGGCTTTGGCTTTGAAAAAACACGCCCCGCATTTATCAGCGGAAGAAATGGTACGTGAAGGATTGAATATTGCCGCCGATATTTGTATTTATACCAATCATAATTTCGTGATTGAAAAGCCTGTATAAGTGTATGATTTACATCACTTTTCTTTAAATATTGGATAAAAATTATGACCTTGCGAACTAAATAATGATTAATCTTGTAACTAAGTAGAGTAGTAAATTAAAAATCATTTATTTACTCCCTTATTAACTTAAAACTCAAAAAATATGTCATTAAGATTAGGAGATATTGCCCCCGACTTTTCAGCGGAGACAACCCAAGGACACATTAATTTTCATGAATGGTTAGGCGATTCATGGGGAATGTTTTTTAGCCATCCAGCAGATTTTACCCCTGTTTGCACGACTGAATTAGGTAAAACTGCTCTTTTGAAAGGGGAATTTGAAAAAAAAGGCGTAAAAGTAATTGCCGTTTCTGTTGACGATTTGGACTCGCACAATAAATGGATTCCAGATATTGAGGAAATTAATGGCGTAAAAATGAACTTCCCAATTATCGCTGATTCAGACCGCAATGTAGCAACTTTGTACGATATGATTCATCCAAATGCTTCTGAAAAAGCAACGGTTCGTTCCGTATTTATTATTGGGCCCGATAAGAAAATTAAATTGACATTAACTTACCCAGCTTCAACTGGACGTAATTTTCAAGAGCTTTTACGAGTAATTGATTCATTGCAATTAACGGCTCAGTATCAAGTAGCAACGCCAGCAGACTGGAAAGATGGTGAAGATGTAATTATCACACCCGCCGTAAAAACAGAAGATGCAGCGGCTAAATTTCCAAAAGGATTTACGATTGTGAAACCGTATTTACGTACTACTCCACAACCAAATAAATAGGGAAATACAGTACCTACAACTTTGAGAGTTGTGGAATAACGCTCAAAAAATAAAGGATTAGGAAAATGTTTGTAATTTTGTACAAATCATTTTTCTAATCCCTTATTTGTTTTATGAACTTACTGAGTATTTTACGTCTCAAATATGATTTTCTGCCTCCACTAATCAAGAAATCTCTCAAAATTTTAATCTTTATTTTAGTAATATTCGGGGTATATATGTGGTTTAGACCCAATCCAAATGGTTGGAAAAATGTGTCAAAATTAGGGATTTCTATGCCGCTAACGTACCAAATGCACGGTATTGATGTCTCGCACCACAACGGCGTAATTGATTGGCAAAGAGTAAAAAAAATGCGGTTTTCTGAGGAAGATTTACGACTAAAATTTTGCTTCTTAAAAGCCACCGAAGGCATGACGCATTCAGATAAGCAATTTGAAAGAAACTGGAAAAAATTGGGCGATTTAGGAATCAAAAGAGGAGCGTACCATTTTTTTATTACTTGGCGTGAACCCAGAGGCCAAGCAATGAATTTCATTAATTCTGTTAAACTAAAAAAAGGTGATTTTGCCCCCGTTTTAGACATTGAACAAAATTCCTTAAAGTCTGATAGTCAAATAGTTAGTGAAATAGGAATCTGGTTGGATATTGTGCAAAAACATTACGGAGTGAAGCCCATAATCTATACAAATCCCAACTTTTATAAGAAGTTTATCAAAGGCAATTTTGACGATTATCCGCTTTGGATTGCCGATTATTCAAAGGAAACGTTAAAAGGTTACGGTTCAAGTTTATGGTTTTGGCAACATAATCAAAAAGGCTGGTGCGAAGGTGTAAAAGGTACGGTAGATTATAATGTTTTCTTGGGTTCGGAAGAAGATTTGAATGATTTATGTTTGTAGTTTGATATGTAAGGATTTATACAAAATAAACGCTTTGAAAGAATTCAATTTAAACATATTCACTTTGACTTGGAGGAACTTTTTGAAATAACTCCGTTATGGGTTAAACTTTCGGGAAGTTGAACGGCAATGAGTATATTTTATTAATTGGATGCTCCTTAACTGCTAACTGCTTTAAAATGATTCAAAATAACCTTTGCATAATTCTCTGCCTGGTTTAATTCTGCAAAGGCCTTCATTTTATCCTTATTACCGATGCTATTTTCATCTTCCAGAAGCATTTCCAATTTTTCTTTCAAATCATGATTGATGGTAATGCCCAATTCATTTTCACAAACAATTCTTCCCATTAAACCAAAATTGTTGGCAATTAATGGCTTTTGTGCCGTCGCTGCTCGAACCATAATGGCGCTCATCCCAAAGTGTTTATGATACAAGGCTAAAGCAAAATCCGTTGCGTTAAAATATTGCTGAATATCCTCATCTTTTATGAATGTATCTTTGATGATGATTTGAAAATCAGTGTTTTGCTTTATTTTTGGCAATTGAATTTCAAATAATGTTCTTTCATTTTCTTGCCAAGGACCCACAATTAAAAGACAACCTTTTTGAGATTTTTCTTTGGAAATAGCACCAATCGCTTCCATTACTTCGGAAATTCCTTTGCGTGAATCCAGATAACCAAATATTAAAAATACCTTTCGATTTTCTTCAATTCCCAATGTTTTTTTTATTTCTGCAGGCGTTCGCTTGCTTGGATATACCTGAACGGGGTCGGGTAAAAACTTTACCTTATCAGTATGCCAATTTTGTGCTATAAATTGGGTTGCATAAGCATCCAAATTAAAGAGAGAGTCTACACTTTTACTCTTTACAAAATACTTTAAAGTGATATTTTTGCGCCAGTAATTTAACTTTTCTTTCCAAGAAGTAGCCGCATAATTTACAACCGTTGGACGAAATAATATTCCCGAAATAGGGCAGGGTGGAGGTGATTGCGTGAGAATAACCAATTGTAAATAATCAATATACATAAAAAATGCCACGACAGCGTTGTATTGCTTCGCATATTGACAAAACAACTTCCACTCAAAAACCGAACGTTTGAAAACGCTCTTCGGTGTTTGCCATTCCGTAAATTCAGCATCCGAAAATTTTACCCACTGAACTCTCGGAGAAATGGTTTTTTGAAGAATTTGATGATGTTTTTCAAAAAAATCTGGACTAACCAAAACGATTAATTTATAGGAATAATCGTTTTGTAAGAAATTAATAATCAAATGATAAAGGTATCCAGAATGATGTCCACTTGCGTCAGGTTCAAAGATTAGTATATTTTTCGGTGCTGCCATAGCTAATTTATTCAATCTCAATATTGTATTTTTCTAATAATCCAGCTAAACTGTTGGATGAAAATTTCGCTTTCTTAATCTTATTTTTCTCCGGGTCGATTGAAAAATTGTAGGCGGTTCTGAAATCAGCTTTTTCTAAAAATGTATGGTCAAATTTAGCGCCCAATAAATTGCAATTATTGAAAATAACGTTCCCTAAATTGCATTCCCCAAAATCAACTTCTTCTAAATTACAGTCTTTAAATTTTGCATTTTTTAAGCCTAATTTATAAAAAGAGGAGAGATTTAACTGGCAATTTTCAAAATTTATGGCAAATCCAAAAGTGCTACATTCTTCAAATTTCACGCCTACTAATTTACAGTCTTTCATTTTTGCATCTTTGAAGGCGGTATTTTTTACATTGGCTAAACTGAAATCACACTGGTTAAATTTACAATCAATGAAGTTTATGAGGGATAAACTGGAATTTGCAAAAATGCAGTTCGAAAATATGCAATTTTCATATTCCCCTTTGGTTAGTGCAACCTCCAAATATGAAATTCCTTGAAAGTGCTGGTCTTCAGTAAAAAAAATATCCATTAATTAAATCGTTTTTACTACAAAATACTTTTATAAACTTTATATGTCTCTTTCGCTTTTTTCTCAGCAGAAAATGCTTTCTGTCGATTTAATCCTTTGTTAATCAATGAATTACGTAAATCTGAATTTGAAATTATTTCCTCCAATTTCTGACTTAAATCATCTTTATTATCAATGTTAAAATATAAAGCCGCATCTTGGGCAACTTCTGGAAAGCATGAACTATCACTCAAAATTACGGGGCAGCCGCACGCAAATGCCTCCAAAATTGGAATGCCAAAACCTTCATAAAGGGAAGGATAAATAAAGGCAATGGCTCGTTGATAAAGCGAAAAAAGGGTATTGTCACTGTAAAAGTGCTGATGAATAACCTGATTTTCGATGCCCAAAGTCTTGAGCATGACATTTTCTTGTTCGGTGAAATTTCCACTCCCTGCACACAATAAAACCACATCAGGGTGCTTTTTGAGTACTGGTTTAATGGATTTTAACAAACCATCAAAATTCTTGTAATCGTTTCTTGCCCCGACATAAAGAAAATAATTTTCAGGGGTTTTCAGATGAAAATGATTTGGTTGAACGTGATTAGTAAAATCGGTTGAATGATAAACTACGTCAATCTTACCCGCTTCCACTTCATACAACTCTAATAAGTCTTTTTTCGTATTCTCAGAAACGGCAATGATTTTTGAGGCACGGGTCAATAATTCTTGCTTCTGTATTTTACTGGCATTGTCAATGTGATCAAGATTAAATTTTTCCTTGATGCAATCATGATAAGTAATCACAAAAGGTTTATTATTAAGGTGTTGTAGGAAATAATGATGAAAAAATGTTGGATGAAAGATGTCGTAATTACCACGTTGAATTTGTAAAATACTGTTCAACCGATTGGTTCTCGACACCAACATACTGGTAGGCATAAACCCAAAAATATGCCTAAATTGCCTCGGAATTCGGATGGTACTATTTTTCAGATATTCATTATTAGAAAATTGTAAAGCCAATTCTATATTAACACCCATTTCTGAAAGCGATTCCATCAAATCGTGAAAATAGCGTGCTACTCCGCCGTAGCGTTGTCCTGTAAATGCTTGATGGTCATAAAGAATTTTCATGAGCGATTCATTAAATCCTCAATTTCATCAATTTCGATTGGGATATTTGCCATCAGGTCAATGTTACCAGATTCGGTAATTAAGAAATTATTTTCTAACCTAATTCCTAATCCTTCTTCTCGAATATAAATGCCCGGTTCAATCGTGAAAACCATGCCAGCTTCCACTTTACGGTATTTATTCCATACATCATGTACATCCAAACCCAAATGGTGAGAAACCCCGTGCATAAAATATTTTTTCAACAATGGACTTTCTGGATTTTGTTTTTCAACTTCAGAACGATTCAATAATCCTAAATCTATTAATTGACTTTCCATAAAATTCTCCACCTCTTTTTGATATTCTTCCCACAATACACCCACCTTCAAAATAGATTGCGCATATTTGAAAACACGGAGTACGGCACTGTAAACTGACCTCTGGCGGGTAGTAAACCGACCGCTTACTGGAATGGTACGACTTAAATCTGAATTATAATTGGCGTATTCTGCCGCAACATCCAACAAAATTAAATCGCCATCTTTACACACTTGATTATTCTGAATGTAGTGCAATACGCAGGCATTTGGTCCAGAAGCGATAATTGGGCTATAAGCAAAACCCTTTGAACGATTACGGACAAATTCATGAATCAATTCGGCTTCAATTTCATATTCTGTCACATTGGGTTTTACAAAATTTAATAATCTCCTAAAGCCTAATTCAGTAATTTTGCAAGCTTCCGTGATTAACTCAATTTCCAAGGAATTTTTGATACTTCTTAATTGGTGCATCAACGGGGCAACTCGATCAAATTTATGCAAAGGGAAATGCTCTTTTGCCCAGATAATGAATTTTGTATCCCTCGTTTGAACGGTAGAATGATTACGAAGATGTTCGTTTGAATTGAGGTAAATATTGTCGGCCTCGTAAACAAGCGTGTTCAAAATCGACTCAAATTGACTTGTCCAGTAAATCTTTTGGATTCCTGAAACTTGTTGGGCGTGTTCTTTAGTGTATTTATAGCCTTCCCAAATGGCAATTAATTCAGAAGTTTCCTTCAAAAAAAGGATTTCACGATGTTTTGGGTCGGGACAATCAGGGAATATTAGTAGGATTGATTCTTCTTGGTCTATGCCCGAAAGATAGAATAAATCTGAATTTTGTTGAAAACCCATCGTGCCATCCGCATTGGTTGGCATAGTGTCGTTTGAATTGAAAATAGCCAATGATTTTGGCTTTAATAATTGGGCTAATCTTTCACGGTTTTCAACGAAAAGTGAAGAATTTATGGGTAAGTATTTCATTAATTTAAAGGTTTATATTACTTCTTCTCACATAAATAAATAATCTCATCTTTGGGTAAAGCAAATCTATTAACTTGGTTTACAGGCATTTCCATGACAAATTTGTCCTCCGTAACGAACCAACCACCTTGCTCTAATCGTTTACGATAATCCCGACCAAATATTCGGAAATGATCGTCTTGTTTGAAAAGTCGTTCTCTTTCTTTAGGGTCAGTAATGGTCTTGTCTTCAAAAGTTGTGGCTAATTTCCAGTCTTGTGGCGATTGCATAATTGCCCAACCAGTTGGTTTCAAAACCCTACGCATTTCTTCCATACAGCGAATATCGTCTTCAACGTGTTCTAACACGTGATTGCAGAATACGACATCAAAAGTATTTTCTTCAAAAGGAATATGGTGCAAATCCATTTTTACTTTTGCTAAAGGAGATTCAATATCTGCCGAAATATAGTCTAAATTCTTCATTTTTTCAAAACGTTCAATGAAGCAATATTCGGGAGCTACGTGCAATACTTTCAGGTTATCGGTAAAGAAATTTGTTTTTTGTTGTAAATACAAATACATCAAACGATGACGCTCCAAGGCTAAACAATTGGGACATAAAGCGTTCTCACGGGGTTCTAAGCGCCCGTACGGCAAGAATTTACTAAACGTTGAATCACAAACTGGACATTCAACGTGATTGCCTCGGAGGGTTAAACCATAAGTTTTTGTGGCAAAATGACCCACTAATTGAATGTATTTTCTTGGAATATTTCTGAGTGTCCAGCTAATTATTTGCTTAATCATTTAATTATTTTCTTTTTCGTAATGGTTTTTGCAAAGTTAAAAAAACTTATCCATCGTATGAACATTCTAAGGGAATTGAGCTAAAAAAAAGATTCCCGCACTTTCGTACGGGAATTTATTATTTATGGTTGTACTTAGTAAAAGCTATTGGATAAAAATATAACTTATAATTCACGAATCCAAACATTTCTGAAACTCACCGCATTGCCGTGGTCTTGCAAATGGATTGGCGCTTTGCCATGAACTGGATTGGTTGGTTGCCCGATATAATTGGTAACCCCTTGAATCATCGTGTGATTTTGAACGACCACGCCATTGTGAATTACCGTAACGTAAGGAGGAACTTCAACCCCACCATTAACCGTGAATTTGGGAGCGGTATAAATAATATCATAAACGTTCCATTCGCCCATTTTGGAAGTAACATTTACCATCGGTGGCGTTTGTTTGTAGATTGAACCCGCTTGGCCATTGCGATAAGTACGGTTTTGGTACGAATTCAACACTTGAACCTCATAAATTCCTTGAAAAAATACACCGCTATTGCCTTTTCCTTGTCCTTTTTTTTCATCGCCCTCGATTGGTGAACGCCATTCAATGTGCAATTGACAATCGCCAAAATGTTTCTTCGTTGAAACACCACCAGCCCCGCCCACAACCGTCATGGAACCGTCTTCCACTTTCCATTTTGCGGCTCCTCCGTCTTTGGTAGATTCCCATTGGTCTAAATTTTTTCCATCAAATAAAACAATCGCATCCGACGGAATTGCTCCAGGCGTTATCACCTTAATTTCTGGATCCATATACTCAGTAACCTCTGGTTTATCGGGATTTTTTTGGTTAAAACGCATATCCTGCCCATTCACATAGAGCGCTGAAATGGAAACTAAGATAGTAAAAATTACTTTTTTGTTGATTTTCATTGAATGTTTTTGTTAGTTTATGGTAATATTGAAATATAAAATTATGTTTAAGCCGATAATTCCTCAAAGAAACAGGATAAAATTATTTTTATTGTGCGTATTTGCCCTTTCTTATCTTTGTTCTTGTGCACAAAGCAGTACCTTTAGATACTTGGATATGAATACCATTTTGAAAGACAATAAAATACAACTTGCAAAAAATCAGCTAATTAAGGGCTGGTCAATGCGTGCTAATGGCAGTAACTTTTATATAGAAAGACAAGAATATGTTTTTCTACCCCAATCTGCGCTCAAAAGTATGGAAAATAATGCAAATGTGGTGTCAAAAAATATCGGCGGTAAAAACGTGATGATGCTGAAAACAAAAGCTTATTTTTTAATGACAATTGAAAAAAGATTGCCTAACGAAAAAATAGCGCTATTCAGAACCACGGCAAAGGCCATCTATCAAACTGATTATTATACTATTTTCCTTTGGCAAGAGCACGGCTTTACCTATTCCAATAAAACAATTCCCAGTAATTTGAAGGAAGAATTTTGGAGCGTTGAAAAAACGCTTGGAAGCCTTTGGAAGTAAATTTTAACTAAAATATCACTATTAAATTCCAATATCCAATATGAAACCCGATATACCTAAAAAAGCACCAGGACAAAGATTAGTCAACCGAATGCCTCTAAGAACAAAATGGCTTCTGTGTGCTGTGGCTGGCTTATTGCTTTTTGGATTTGGTATTTCCGTAGTGAGTAGCGCCGCAACCCTTAAAGCCGATATTAACGTTGCTTTTGCGAGGTGGTTTGTCATGGGGCTTTATGGACTAATTCTCACAAATTTAGGCTTGGTTAGCTTCGGCCAAGCAATTCGTTTTAGAGTTTTGATGGATGTCAATAAAAGAATCAACAAACAGGAAAAAGATATGATAAAACACGTCAAAAAATTAAATCATTTGGGGGATGTTTTGAGAAATAAAGAAGATAAAAAGGGTAAGTAGGTTGTAATCTCCTACCTTTTAAAGGATGTATCCTACCGACGACTATGTGGTTATAAAACTAAAAAACCCATCTTTACGGATGGGTTTTTTGATTCTTAGAAGAAATTGTACAAAATTACTTCGCAGCCTTCGCAGCAAACTCAGCTTTGATACTCTCGATATCAATTAACTTGATTTCTGGAGTTGATGTCAAATGCTTAATTGAGTTCACTTTGTTAGTGGCTATACTCTTGTTTCTTCTATCTTTTCTTTTGAGTCTTGTAACAGCCATTATGAACAGATTTTAAATTGAAGTGCAAAATTACAGCTTTTTTCTTTTTCCACCAAATGAGTTTTTGGAAATAGTTCTGAGTTATGAATTATAATTTATGAGTTATCATCCATAGATACCATTAGGTTACTTATTTTATTAAATTCAAATATCTGATTTTCAGTAGGTTATAGTTATATTTTGCTTCGTAATTCCTGATTGAACTTTGAAAATACAATTATTAAAACAATTATTCAAAAGTAATATTAAACCCAAAAGAACAGAAAATCTTTTGGGTTTTGTAATTTTGCAGATAATTTGAGAGAATTTCCAAAACTCACAACTCACAATTCACTCAATCACAAATAAAAATGAGCAAACCCAGCATTGTAAAAGGCACAAGAGATTTTGGACCGCAACAAATGGTTCGACGAAATTATATTTTTTCTACCATTCGTTCTGTTTATGAAAAATTTGGATTTCAACCCATCGAAACCCCTGCGATGGAAAACCTTTCAACGTTGATGGGAAAATATGGGGAAGAAGGCGACCAACTATTATTTAAAATATTAAATTCTGGTAATTTTTCCGAGAAAATTGGACAATCAGATTTAGAAGAAGGGTATAAAAAATTAACGACAAAAATATCCGAAAAAGGACTTAAATACGATTTAACCGTACCTTTTGCTCGCTACGTGGTGATGAATAGAAGTGAATTAACGATGCCATTCAAGCGTTATCAAATTCAACCCGTTTGGCGGGGTGATCGTCCGCAAAAAGGTCGTTACAGAGAATTTTATCAGTGTGATGCCGACGTGGTAGGGACAGATTCGTTGATTTGTGAAGCCGAGATTGTCCTAATGATTCATGAAGTTATGAACGCATTTGGCATTAACTTTTCTCTTAAAATTAATAATCGTAAAATTTTAACGGGTCTTTCTGAGGCCATTGGTGCCATAGGACAAGAAGGAACACTTGCTGTTGCCATTGACAAATTAGATAAAATTGGGAAAGAAAAAGTCTTAGAAGAATTGGCCGAAAAAGGATTTTCACAAGATTCATTATCAAAACTCGACCCCATTTTTGAAATAACTGGAACAAATCAAGAGAAATTTTTGAAATTGGAAGAACTATTTGAAAATTCTGCAACGGGTAAACAAGGAATTGAGGAATTGAAACAAGTTTGGGAATATCTTTCAGCTTTTGGTCTATTGGAAGTTAACATTGAATTAGACATTACGCTTGCCCGTGGATTATCCTATTATACCGGAGCAATTTTTGAAGTAAAAGCATTGGGCGTTCAAATTGGCTCAATTACGGGCGGAGGTCGTTACGATAATTTAACGGGTACCTTTGGCGCTCCAGGACTTTCGGGCGTCGGGATTTCTTTTGGCGTGGATAGAATCTATGATGTGATGGATGAATTGAATTTATTTCCTGATAATCAGTCAGTTACTACTAAATTATTATTCTGTCATTTCGGAAAAGAAGAGCTGAATTTTGCACTTCCATTGTTGCAAATGGCACGTTTGGCAGGTTTAAATTCGGAGGTTTATCCAGATGTCAGCAAAATCAAAAAGCAATTGGATTATGCCGATAAAAAGCAAATTCCTTACGTTTGTATCATCGGTTCGGAGGAAATGAATACGGGGAAATTGACGTTAAAAAATATGATTTCGGGAGAACAAGAGCATTTAGATTTTGAGGAGATTTTGAGCAAATTAGGGTAAAGTAAAAAGCTCGCTAAATTTATCATTTAGCGAGCTTTTTACTTTTTCTATGTAACCTATAAAATCTTTACCTATGCGGTTCTCCAATTTTTATAAGCATTAATCAAGCCATTGGTTGACGAATCGTGCGAAGTAACTTCCTCATTTCCAGCTAATTCTGGTAAAATCTGATTCGCTAACTGCTTTCCTAATTCCACGCCCCATTGGTCAAAACTAAAGACATTCCAGATAACACCTTGTACGAAAATTTTGTGTTCGTACATCGCAATCAAACTTCCTAATGTTCTGGGTGTCAATAACTTAAACATAATTGAATTCGTGGGACGATTGCCCGTAAATACTTTGAAAGGGGCTAATTTATCAATTTCTGCTTGCGATTTTCCCGCTTTTACCAATTCTTCTTCTACCACTTCACGAGTTTTGCCATTCATCAATGCCTCAGTTTGAGCAAAGAAATTGGACAGTAACATTTGGTGATGTTGCCCGATTGGGTTGTGTGAAATTGCAGGAGCAATGAAATCCGCAGGAATCATTTTTGTTCCTTGATGAATCAATTGATAAAATGCGTGTTGTCCATTGGTACCAGGTTCTCCCCAAATAATTGGACCCGTTTGGTAGGCAACGTCCTTGCCATCACGCCCAACTTGTTTCCCGTTTGATTCCATATCTCCTTGTTGGAAATACGCCGCAAAACGGTGCATATATTGGTCGTAAGGTAAAATTACTTGCGTGTCCGCTCCGTGAAAATTATTATACCAAATGCCCAAAAGTGCCAAAATTACCGGAATGTTTTCATTGAAATTTTCCGTGCGAAAGTGTTTATCCATGGCATGAGCTCCCGCTAAGAGTTCGATGAAATTTTCATAACCAACGGATAATGAAATAGATAAACCAATGGCCGACCAAAGCGAATATCTTCCGCCAACCCAATCCCAGAAGCCAAACATATTGGCAGGGTCAATTCCAAAAGCCGTTACTAATTTTTCATTGGTCGAAAGTGCCACAAAATGTTTCGCCACGTCCTCCGCTGAACCGCCATTGGCAATAAACCAATCACGAGCAGAATTGGCGTTCGACATCGTTTCTTGAGTCGTGAAAGTTTTAGAAGCAATCAAAAATAAAGTTGTTTCTGGATTGATTTTCTTCAACACTTCCGCAATGTGCGTACCGTCTACGTTGGATACAAAATGTAAGTTCAGATGGTTTTTATACGGTTTTAAAGCCTCTGTGACCATGACAGGACCTAAATCCGAACCACCAATACCAATATTGACCACATCGGTAATCGCTTTGTTTGAATAGCCTTTCCAATTTCCTGAAATAACCTTTTCAGAAAAACCTTTCATTTTTTCTAAAACCGCATTTATATCGGGCATAATATCGTTTCCATCCACTGCGATTGGAGAATTAGAACGATTTCTTAATGCCGTATGCAATACCGCACGGTTTTCAGTTTGGTTAATGACATCGCCCGTAAACATTCGCTCGATGGCATCATCCAATTCACATTCATTAGCTAAAGCTACTAAGATAGCCTTCGTTTTATCAGTGATAAGGTTTTTAGAATAATCTAATAAAATATCTTCAAAACGGACTGAAAATTTATTAAAACGTTCAGTATCGTTCGCAAAAAGGTCTTTAATAGTGGTATCAGCGATTTCTGCTTTGTGTTTTGTAAGCAAAGAAAAAGCGTGCGTTTGGTCAAAAGGGACAGATTTTAACATGATTAGCTTTTATATAATTTTATGAAGTTCAAAATTACAAAAGAGAAAACGAAAAATCCATTGTACGAAGATTTTATCAGTCAATGAAAAACAAAAGGTCTTAGATTCTTTAAAAACCCAAGACCTTTCATTGCAAAAATATATTTCTATTCAAATAACTCCGCCAAATCAATCGTAAGCCCTTCAAAAATGGTTGATTTTAGTTCTCCTTCAAACATCGTTACGCCACTGTATAACTCGTATCTTCCATTCTGAACTGTATAAATTTCAATGTCTTGATATTGTGGGTCAATAATCCAATATTCTTTGACATTCAATCTTTCGTATAAATTCTTTTTATCAACTCTATCTCTAAGCACCGAGGAAGGAGAAATAATTTCAATCATTAAATCTGGAATTCCAATAATCCCATCATCCGTTATCATCGCTTGATTTTCAGTAGGTATGAAAACTAAATCTGGTTGTACAGCATTCAAATCATCTAAGAAAACATCAATAGGAGAAGCAAATAATTTTCCTAATCCTCTGTTCTTAACAAAGGTGCCTATCTCAATGCTTAAATACATCGAAATGTTTTGATGCTGTGGTCTTGGTGCAGATTTTTTCATGAGATAACCATTAATTAATTCGTAGTAGGCGTCATCGGTTTCGTCAAATTCCATTTGGCGAAACTCATGAATAGATATTTGTTTTAGCTGACTAACCATAATTTATATATTTATGATACAATTTAAAAAATTTATGCCAAAACTACAATTATCAAATATTAATTTGAATTTATGGGTTTACACAAAAAAAAGAGGCAGTCTCCAAAACCGTCTCTTCCCAAATATAAAATCTGTAAATTAATGCTTAATAGTATTTTTCTTCCATTAAATAATTTTTTACATAATCAGAAACGCCTTCCTCTAAAGTATGAAATGGACGCTCATAACCAATGGATTTAAGTTTCGACATATTGGCTTCTGTGAAATATTGGTATTTATCTCTAATATCTTCGGGTGTATCAACAAATGAGATAACTTCCTCATTGCCAAGAGCTTTGAAAGTGTTCTTTACTAAATCCATGAAGGTTCTTGCCTTGCCCGAACCTAAATTATATATGCCTGAATTTCTGCGGTGGTGCATTAAAAATAGACAAACTTCTACCACATCTTTTACATACACAAAATCTCTCATTTGTTCACCATTCTTAAAATCTGGATTATGCGAACGGAATAATTTCATGCCTCCCGTCTTTTTTATTTGGTTAAAAGTATGCCAAATTACCGAAGCCATTCGATTTTTATGAAATTCATTGGGTCCATATACGTTAAAGAATTTCAAACCCGCCCAAAAGAAAGGTTGTTCTTCCTGTTTCAAAGCCCAAATATCGAAGTCATTTTTTGAATCTCCGTAGGGATTTAAGGGCTTTAATTGTGGAATCAACGACTCATTATCATC
Organism: Arcicella sp.; assembly: GCA_040403295.1. Taxonomy (GTDB): domain Bacteria; phylum Bacteroidota; class Bacteroidia; order Cytophagales; family Spirosomataceae; genus Arcicella. The sequence continues at coordinate 7,120 of JBBAKY010000027.1, read as the reverse complement.
ATATCCTAACTCTCCTAAACCGTAAGTTGCCGCCGATGAAGCATAAACCAGCGGAATCTGATAATCGTGGCATTTTTTCCAGATTTTTTTCGAGTAATTGAGATTTAATTTATTGAAAATTTCAATATCAAACTCGGTCGTATCCGTTCTTGCCCCGATATGAAAACAAAATTCAACTTCTTGATAATTGGCATCCAACCAATCAAAAAAGTGTTCTCTTTCAACTCTTTCTTGAATCTTCTTGCCGACAAGATTCTTGTTTTTCTGTTCATCAGAAAAATCGTCAACTGCTATAATATAGTTAAAATTGTCTTGATTTAAACGTTGAATCAAGCAACTTCCAATAAAGCCTGCGGCACCTGTAACAATAATCATAAAGATTGGAGTAAAATTGTATTTATGCGTGTTAGGGAATTGTAATAAACTATCAAAATTATCATTAAGTTTTGACTAAAACTATACACGATATTTTGAAAAAATATAAATTTTTCAAGAAATCATAAGTTTTTCTACTCAAAAAATAATACAATTCTCTTTTATCTATAACAATATGAAAGAATTGATTGTTTTGCATAATATCAAATCTGCTGTTTTGGATATTGTTGAATTTATTATTTTTTTGAGAATTGAAAACATTGTAATTTTACAGGTAATTAAGGTTTCAAATTTTAGAATTCTTAGTTATTGTTATTTTTATGGATTTTGTTGCTAATGTTTTCCCAGCAGAATCCCCACAATTTAAACACTGAAAACAATGGTTTACGTAAGTCGTAAAGAACATTTCAACGCCGCTCACCGGCTCTATAATCCAAACTGGTCTGAGGAAAAAAATCAGGAAGTTTTTGGACCTTGCTCAAATATTAATTGGCACGGGCATAATTTTGAACTCATCGTCACTGTCAAAGGAAATCCTGACCCTGATACTGGCTTTGTCATTGACCTAAAAGTTTTAGGCGATATTATTAAGCAAGAAATCATCGAAAAGGTTGATCATAAAAACCTTAATCTTGACGTGGATTTTATGCAAGGAAAAATGGCAAGTTGCGAGATTTTTGTGATGGAAATCTGGAAAATATTAGCTCCACAAGTTGCAGAGGCATCAAAAACGGCCAAATTGCACAGCCTACAATTATTTGAAACACAGAAAAATTTTGTCGAATATTTCGGGGAATAAATATTTGACTACAGGTTTTACGGATTAGACGGATTTACACTGATTAATTTTAAAAATCCGTGTGAATCGGTTAAATCCGTGGTCTAATTGTTTCATTCGTAGCATTAACTAACTGGAAATATGAAATACTATATCATTGCAGGAGAACGTTCGGGGGATTTGCATGGCTCCAATTTGATAAAAGGAATTCGTAAGCATGACCCAGATGCTCAGATACGTGCTTGGGGCGGTGATATGATGCAAGAAGCTGGTGCTGAAATAGTTAAGCATTACCGTGACTTGGCTTTTATGGGTTTTTTTGAGGTGATAAAGAACCTTCCTACTATTCTTGGTTTCCTTTCATTCTGTAAAAAAGACATCAAAAACTTCCAACCCGATGTGGTCATTCTGATTGATTATTCTGGTTTTAATATGCGAGTTGCCAAGTTTGCAAAACTCAATGGCTTCAAAAATTTCTATTATATTTCGCCAAAAGTATGGGCTTGGAATCAATCGAGAGCTTTGAAAATCAAGCAATTTGTGGATAAAATGTTCGTAATTTTTCCGTTTGAGAAAGACTTTTTTAAGCAGTATGATTATGAAGTTGAATACGTAGGAAATCCACTTTTTGATGCCATTGCCGATTTTACGCCTAATCCAAATTTTAGAAAAGACGCACGTCTCGGACAAAAACCAATCATTGCTTTGTTGCCAGGAAGTCGTAAACAAGAAGTGGATTCGATGTTGTCGATGATGTTGTCGCAGGTGTATGAATTTCCTGATTATCAGTTTGTCATCGGTACGGTTTCTAATCTCCCCAAAGAATTGTACGCTCGCTGGCAATCTATTTTTCCCGTAAAATTAGTGGTTGATAATGCTTATAATTTGCTTTCGGTGGCGGATGCGGCCTTAGTGACTTCGGGAACAGCCACGCTCGAAACGGCCCTTTTTAGTGTTCCTCAAGTGGTTTGTTATAAAGGCGGTTGGGCGGCATATCAGGTTTACAAGCGAGTGATTCGTGTACCATTTGTTTCGTTGGTGAATTTAATTGCAGGGCGTGAAGTGGTGAAGGAGTTATTGCAATATGATTTAACAAAAGAAAATTTGACGGAAGAATTATCGAAGATTACCATTAATCCAACCACTCGACAAAATCAGTTAGATGGATATGCAGAAATTAGAAAGATTTTGGGTGAAAAAGGAGCATCTGAACGAGCGGGAGAATTGATGGTTGCCGAAGTGAAAAAAGATAAAAAGTAAAAAAACAAAACGTAAAAAGGGTGAAAAAAGGTTCTAAAATGCCTGCTTTCACCCTTTTACGTTTCGTGTCTTTTTTAGGCCGCTTCCAACAGATAATGCTGAATCCAGTCTTTTTTTACGCCATCAAATTGATTGTAATATAGGGCAATTTCTCTTAAATCTTCTTCTAAATGTCCAGATAAGAAATACGGTTCACGAGCAATAATTCTTCTGTTTGGGTAATCAAAAACAATCATGATTATAGGTACTTTTGCTTCTAAGGCAATATAATAAAATCCTGTTCTAAGTTTTGAAACCGCTTTTCTGGTGCCTTCTGGTGCAATAGCAATGTGTAAAGTTTCACTATTGCGAAAAAGGTTTACTACCGAATTTACCATGCCATTATTGCTGAATCTATCAACGGGTTTGCCACCGAGTGATCGAAAAAGGAAACCAAAAGGACCTTTAAATAATTCGGCTTTTCCTAAAAAACTTACCTTCGTTTTTAAGCTTGCTCTGGCAAATAAACCAATCGGAAAATCCTGCCACTTAGCATGAGGAGCCACAACGATAATACTTTTTTTGAGATTTGACGGGATTTCACCCACAAGTCGCCAACCTATGAGTTTGAAGACGAAAATATAAATTGAATTAAGCATTTTTGAAAAGTGGTTGTAATAATTAGAGAAATAAATAATTCAATAAATATAATTATTTCCTTACTAATTAGCAATTTATTTAGCCTAAATATCAATTTGCATGAAAGGATAGGGGGAAAAGCAAAGGATAAAAATGATTAAGGATAGCCAACCTAAAAGTTTACGTTTGAAGTCAAGTGGTTCATCAATTTCTACCTCTGGATGATAAATTCCCAAAAATCTTCCTAATAAAAAGATGAAAGGTAAAAATCCTGAAAAACCGTGTAATGAAGCAATTTGAGGAATATAACTCAATAAAAACTGAACGAGTACCACGCTCAAACTTAATACCCAAGCCGTTATTGGTTTTTCAGAAATCCTTGAAAAACAGATTCTTAGAAAGAAAATATAGGCCAATAACCAAGTTAAAAAATCCATTTCGTCGGTATATTGCCCGCCCATACCGATGTTTTTTATTTCGTTGATTGAAAATAAACCGTAACCCGCAAAAAGGGCAAATCCAATAAAAATTATGGGAGAAATAACTTTGAAATTTCGTTTTCCAATTAATCCATAAAGAATATGTCCTCCGTCTAATTGTCCAATTGGGAAGAGATTTAGCGCTGTAAAAAATAAAGATAAATATCCCGCCCAAATGAATGGATAATGCATAATTTCAAAATTTGGGGGTAATAACTTGGGATCGGCTACGTAATTTTTGAAGAGTTTGAACAATAAATTATCGCCTAACACTAATTGTCCATTCATAGATTTGACATCTTTCAAAATTTCTATGGGATAATTTGCCCCAAATTTGGCATATTCAGAATGAATAGTAAAAATATATTCTAATGGTGGTAGATGGGTAAAACCGTAAAACAACACGACCAAAGCTACCACAAAACCCGCCAAAGGCCCCGCAATACCAATATCAAAATATTCTTTTCGAGAGCGAGTACGACCAATAATTCGAATAACTGCGCCCATGGTACCGATACTCGTTGTGAAGGCACTTAACCACATCGGGATATAATAAGGTAATGAAACTTTGATTTTATAATAACGAGCCATGAAATAATGACCAAATTCATGGAAAGTCAAAATCCCGAGAAAGGGAATAGAAAATTGTAAACCTTGCCAAAAATCATTGGGGAAACGAAGTGCTGTGTCACTTTTTTCTAATAAAAAAAAATGTCCGGTAATAGCTTCGGCTCCTGCTAAAGTGGTGGTAATCAAGGTAATAATAAATAAAACGACTTGAATTATCTCGGTTTTATACTTCATTTTGGTTGTTGATTTACTTAAAATGGAACACGGATTAAACGGACTGGACACAGATAAAGTTTATCTTTTGTATCTAATCTATTTAATCCGTGTTCTGTAATTTTATCAAATTAATTATAAGCACCCATACCACTAAATTTATCAACCCTTTGGCTGATTCTTTGGGCTGGGGTTAATTTTTGTAGATCTGAAATCGTTTCTAAAATAACCTTTTTTACCATTCCGATGGCTAATTCATGGTTTAAATGAGCACCTCCCAATGGTTCAGGAATTATGCCATCTATCAAGCCATTGCCTTTCATATCATTGGCGGTCAATTTTAGCGCTTCGGCTGCTTGTTCTTTAAAATCCCAAGAACGCCAAAGAATTGATGAACATGATTCGGGAGAAATTACGGAATACCACGTATTTTCTAACATCAAAACTTTATCACCAATGGCAATTCCCAAGGCTCCACCTGAAGCACCTTCGCCAATAATGATACAAATAACGGGCACTTTCAACATAAACATATCACGGATATTGCGAGCAATCGCTTCTCCTTGTCCACGTTCTTCGGCTTCCAATCCTGGAAAGGCACCAGGCGTATCTATCAAAGTAACGATGGGCTTCCCAAATTTCTCCGCCATTTTCATTAAACGCAGGGCTTTTCTATAACCTTCTGGATTTGGCATTCCAAAATTTCTTAATTGGCGTTGTTTGGTATTTCGTCCTTTTTGCTGACCAATCAACATCACAGTTTGGTCGCCTATTTTCCCGAAACCTCCTACCATTGCTTTATCATCGCCCACCGTTCTATCCCCGTGAATTTCAATGAATTCATCGCACATTTGTTCGATATAATCCAGGGTATAAGGACGTTCTGGATGACGAGAAAGTTGGACTCTTTGCCAACGAGTAAGGTTTACAAAAGTCTCTTTTTTGAGTTCTTCAATAGAGGTTTCTAATTGAGAAACGGCCAGTGAAACATCAACATTATTGTCGATTGCCAACTTTTTCATCTCCGCCAATTTGGTTTCGAGAGCAGCAATCGGTTTTTCAAAATCTAACAAAGTACGCATGGGCAACAAAAAACGGAGCAAATCCGCAGGTTAGTGTGGCTACAAAATTAGTCAATTATGTTTTGAGAGGAGCAATATTTTTAAAATTTTGATGAGAAGAATTTATTTGCCCTTCAAACCTGCAATTAAATTTATCGTTAATGCCACCACAAATGTGTTCAGCGCAAATGATAATAAACTATGGAATAAGGCTAATCTTCTGATTTTTCGAGCGGAAATCTCAACATCCGAAACTTGGAAAGTCATGCCAATTACGAAGGAAAAATAGGCAAAATCTATATAATCAGGGTGCTTTTCATTGGGAAATTGTAATCCTTCGGCATTATTTTCAGTTCCTTTTTCATTGTCGTAATACAAATGAGCGTAATGAAAACAGAAAGTAGTGTGCACTAACGCCCACGATAATAAAATTCCTCCGATGATAATTGGTAAATAAACGGCCTCTTCCATGCCTAAAGAATCTTTTGAAATGACCAAAATTGCCACCGTAATCATGCTTACAAAAGAAGCAAAAACCACGGTAAAAAAGACAAATAGTTTGCCTCCATCGTCCGTTCGGGCTTTTTTTGTGATGTGGTCGGTGGTACTGGTAAAAAAAACAATCCAACTGATAATGATATAAGACAAAGCAAAAACATCCCATAAAATCATGGTAAAGATGGTTACATCAAAATGTAGGTTCTTCAAGAATAAAGAGGTAATGAGGGCTACGGTAGCACTAACAACTACCCGATGCACGGGGTCTGTATTGGTAAAAATATTTTCTGTTTTTTTTATTTTCATCATGTTTTGGGAAATTTAAGATACTCATATTGGTTTCATAAAGATAACACAGTCCTGAAAGTAAAGTTAATATTTCAAGCAAATACTAATCGTATTTGTGTGCCTTTTATTTGTATTTTTGCGTAAAAAAATACATAAAACACAAATATTATGAAATCAAGCTTACTCTTTCTATTCGTTTCATCTTTAATGTTTTCCTGTAAGAAAGAAGCCGAAAATAAAAATCAACTCATTGGTACTTGGCGGTTAATTGCGGGAACGCTCATTGAAAAAGGTGATACAACCATTACAGATTACACCAGCAAAATCTCTTTCATTAAAATAATCAACGATACACATTTTGCTTTTTTACAGCATGATTTGAATAAATTTAAAGATTCATCGGTCGTTTTTGGAGCGGGTGGAGGAAAATATACGTTGGTTGATCGTTTGTATAAAGAACAATTGGAATATTGCAATGCCAGAGAATGGGAAGGCAATAATTTTGATTATGTTATTACCATAAAAAACGATACGCTGATTCAAAGAGGAGTTGAAAAAGTAGAGAAGGTGGGCGTAAATCGTATTAATATTGAGAAATATATTCGGATGAAATAAATGGCAAGTCTTTTTTTGCTCAAAATTTAACGGGGTTTTCGCAAAGTTCGAGATAGTGTTCAATAATTCCCTGTTGGCCAGCGAAATACATCCTCGACGCAAAGTCATCAAGGCACACATTAAAAAGGCTTTGACGATTTCGTTCCTTCGCTTCTCGCATTATTTGTACTCGCCTTTCCCTTTCTATGGGTGTCCAGTCGTAGTGTTGCAATAAATTGACTTCTCTTATTATTTCGTTTACCATGCCATTGATACTGTTTTGAGTTTTACGGCCATACCGAGTAGATAGAACTTTTTTGATTTTTACAGAACTGAAATTTTATAGCAAAACACTAATTATTAAAGTGTGCCAATATAAAATTAAT
>JBBAKY010000026.1:33905-35230 GCA_040403295.1 Arcicella sp. | reverse complement strand
ATCTTGGTCTCCGTAGGTTTGAGCAGTTATTATACCAGGGCGGAAACTCGCTTTCATACCAAGTTTAAAATAGCTATCTGGTATGGTAGGATAAGCAACACCTTGACAATGTCTAAAATAATCGGCAGTTCCAGGATACGTACCGCTCGTCCAAGTGAGTGAACCATACGGTAGGATATTGTTTGAAGTAACTTTACTATCAAGTCCAGATGGTACTATTGTCACATACCCTGGTCCCCATTTCCATCCATCAATGTTACACGCAGCCCAACCCCAAAAATCACACCGTTCATGAAGTAGTTGTACTCCAACATCCCAGATATAATTTTGCCCATTGTTGTAAAGTGTTGCTAATAAACGAGTTCTAATTCGTCTATCGGACGCTGAAGAAGGAACACCAGGATAATGCCACCAATTATATACTTCGTAGGTATAATCTGCAACTTTTGAAGATTTTTCAGTTTTTAATTCTTTCTCAACCTGTATAACTTTATTAACTACAACATGGCTACCCTTAAAATCTAATGCTAATTCATCTTTGTATTTTACATCTGTAATTTTGACTTCGATATCAGAAAACTTTAAGACTTTATCAGCGACTTGAACAAGCCCATTTTGATTAACTAAAGTAGCTAAAGCAGGCATTGATAATGCTCTATCAAAGCCTTTTTTGCCTTTATCATCAATTACAATTATTACCACATCATCGTATTCTTCAGTAATTACGCCTTTTGAGTCCGTATTTAGAAATTCTTTAAAAGTCTCATTTAAAGACTTGAATCCAACTACGGATTCCCAATTTTTCATTTCTTGCTCACTAATGGATTTTCCAATAGCTGAATTAAAATCCTCCATTGTCTCAAACTTCAATCTGCCCTCCACCACAGAAAAATCAATTTTTTCCTTGATTCTGGGGGCAACGGAGGCAGTTGCCTCATTTGGCTTTACTAATCCATCTTGCTCTTTACAAGACCACAGGCATAGTGACAGTCCCACTGTCACTATGCCCAAACGTTGTAATGTTTTTTTCATTACCTTTGCATTGGGTTTAATTGTTAGAAATTTGACCTTTAAGCCCCATCTGGTCGTCCAAACTTAGATTGGGGCTTAACTTTTGTAAAGGTTTACGGTTCTTATCTTATTTCAAAGAAAAATCTATAAATCTATATTCCGTACAGAATAATTTGCTTTACTTTAAAATACGAAGCTATTCACTTGTTTTTTTAAAGTATGTCTATTATATTTACCGCATTTACCGCATTTACCGCACTTACCGCACTTACCGCACTTACCGCACTTACGCATAATTCCGTATTTCGTCCGTG
>JBBAKY010000026.1:0-33805 GCA_040403295.1 Arcicella sp. | reverse complement strand
TTACCGCACTTACCGCACTTACCGCACTTACGCATAATTCCGTATTTCGTCCGTGTATTTGAGTTAGTAAGCTTCCACTAATTTCTTAACACTTATTTTCTTTCAAACTTTAAACATTCTAACACTATGGAGTTCAAAGGTTCTATTGTCAAAAAAACACGTGAAGAGCAAGGACACAAACAGTATTTTTTCGCCCAACTAACGGGCATTTCCCAATCTCATTTATCGAAAATTGAAAATGGTAAAGCAGTTCCTACACTACCAGAATTTATCAAGATTTCGGTTTTTTTAGAAAGGAAATTAGGAGATTTTGTTTCTTAAATTACGCTCAAAACCCAAAGGAGGCTTGAACGATGTGGTGCAAGCCTCTTTTGGGTTTTCAATATCTTATACTGTTAATTATCAATTTTCCATTTTCAATTATCATCCGCCATTCATCACAAAAATCTCCATCATTGAACCTCCCTTGTCGTATTTGAGTTTTGTTAAGATAACCAACAATATACTCATTCAATGAACAAGTTAATTATTATTCCCATTGTCACCATCGTATTTTTATTGATAGATTGGTACGTTTGGCAAGCGGTAAAAGTTTCTACTCAGAACCTTTCGCAAAATGCCCAAAATATTACAAAGTATATTTTCTGGGGCGTAACTGCCTTTACAATTACGGGTATGTGGGTTTACAATTTCGTTAATCCAGATTTATTAGGTAAAAACCTGCGTACAATCATTATGGTAGGGGTGTTTATCAATTATATTTCCAAAATTTTTGTGGTTTTGTTTCTATTAATTGATGATTTAATCCGATTAATTCAATGGATTTCTTCAAAATTTACGGGACATACCGTTACCTCAAGCGCTCCCATTGGCGGTTCTGGAAACATTACTCGTTCTGAATTTTTGATGAAAACTGCCATAGTAGCAGGAGCAGTTCCAGCCGTTGCTTTCACTTGGGGAATCATTTCTGGAGCTCACGATTACAGAATCCGAAGAGTGAAATTAGCCTTGAAAAACCTACCAAAAGCTTTTGAAGGCATGACCATTGCGCAAATTTCGGATATTCATTCAGGTTCGTTTTTCAATAAAGTGGCGGTAAAAGGTGGCGTAGAAATGTTGATGAAAGAAAAGCCTGATATGGTGTTTTTTACGGGTGATTTAGTGAATAATTTGGCAACCGAAGTAAACGAATACATTGATATTTTCAATAAAATAAAAGCTCCCTTAGGCGTTTTTAGTACGCTCGGAAACCACGATTATGCCGATTATGTGAACTGGGAAGGCAACCTAAAAGGCAAACAGCAAAACCTCAAAGACGTAATTTCCGCTCATAAAGTATTAGGTTATGATTTATTGATGGATGAAAATCGTTTTATTGAGCAAGGGGGTGAGAAGTTAGCGATTATTGGCGTACAAAATATCAGCGGACAAGGACGTTTTCATACCTACGGAAATCTTCATAAAGCCTATCAAGGCACTGAAGAAGCACCGGTGAAACTCCTTCTTTCGCATGATCCAACGCATTGGGACAAGGAAGTAAACACAAAATATAAAGACATTGATGTAATGTTTTCGGGACACACGCATGGAACGCAATTTGGGATAACCGTTGGCGGAAAAACGTGGTCTCCTGCGCAATATGCCTATAAACAGTGGGGAGGATTATACGAAGAAGGCGACCAAAAATTGTACGTAAATCGTGGATACGGCTACATTGGCTATCCTGGTAGAGTGGGAATGCCTCCAGAAATTACGGTATTTGAATTGACAAGAGGGTAGGAGAGTGTATTATTGTATTATTATTTTAAGAATGGCATCGTTTAAAACGATGCCATTCTTTTGAAATTAATTAAAAAAAAGGGAGTAAATATCAAATAATCTGATATTTACTCCCTTTTTTGGGGTTGGATTTATCAATGGATATAGCCAACATTCTGTTTTTCTAAATCGAATAATTCGTTGATTACTTCTACCAATTGGTTGGCATCACCCCGTTTGCAAGCCGCTTTGAGATTAAGCACAGGCGATTTCATGATTTTTTGAACAATGCCCATCGTAATTTTTTCAATGCGTTCAGATTCTTCGGCTGAAAGATTTTTCAAATGTCTCGCAATTTCCTCTTTTCTAATTTGTTCTAAGGCATTTTTTAATTTATTTATGGTTGGCGAAACCACCATTTCTCTCGACCAATCATTAAATCCTACAATGGTTTCTTCAATAATTTGTTCAACTTGTGGAATGGCTGCCATACGTATGCGTAGAGCTTCGTCGGCACGTTCACGGAGGGAATCAATGTTATAAACCAAGGCTCCCGCAATGTCTTCAACGTTGTCTTCAACACTTCTGGGAACGGATAAATCAATAAAATATTTGTACGTTAAAATGCCAATGTTTTCAATTAATTCTTTGGTAATCAATGGTTTGTCAATCATTACCGAAGAGATAATTACATCCGAACGTTTTATTTCTCGGGTTAAATCTGAGAAATCAGCAACTCTGAAATTTCGTCCCGCAGCAATTTTTTCGGCTTTTTCACGGCTACGATTCATGACTGTAATTTCGGCAAATTCTTTGTCTGCTATATTCTTACAAACATCAATTCCGATTTCTCCTAAACCCAAAATCAACACTTTAGGATTGTTGATATTTTGGGTTAATCCTTCCGTCAAAGCCACTGCCGCATACGAAGTTGAAGCAGCACCATCACGGAAAGAAGTTTCTTGGGCTACTCTTTTATTCGAGAAGAAAATGGTGTGCATTAAACGGTGAAGGAATGGACCCGCCATGTTCAAATCTGCCGCAATTTGGTAAGATTGTTTAATCTGATTAGGAATTTGTAAATCGCCAACCACTTTTGAATCTAAACCTGTTGCTACTCGAAAAAGATGTTTTACGGCTTCCTCCTGAACATTAAATTGTTGGAAATGTACAAAATACGAATCCGTATCAATAATACCTTTTTGGGCTAAAAGTGTTTTAATTAAATTACTGGTAAAATCACCTTCGGAAGCGTAATAAATCTCCGTTCGATTGCAAGTAGAAACCACCAAGCACTCTTTAATGCCAAATAAGTCCTTAATTTTAATCGAAAAATCTTTTACTTCGTTTTCAGTCAGGGCTACCTGTTCACGTACCGCCAGAGGGGCAGATTTGTGTGATAAACTAAACGCTTTAAATGTATTTTGCATGGTTCCTTACGAGTCCTATTCAATATTAACAAAACGCTTTGTTGAAAAGTTTTGTTAAGTAGTTGAAAATTAAATGATTACGTCATTAGAAAGTCCTAAACTCATATCATTTAATCGGACAACAAAATTACAACAGGAACGATTATTTTTGTCTTCGGATCGGAGTAATTTTTAATGAAAATCTGTAATTTAGAATTGATATAAATAATAAGTATTAAAATTTAAAATTCTTAGAATTATACAATATTAAGATTCTTAGGTAAATACCCAAAAAACAGAATTTTGGTTGCGTCTTTCATAAAAAAACCTGCAAAATCATAAAGATTTCACAGGTTGTATTAAACGAGTTAGGTAAATTTAATGCATGATTTATTGATGGCTACACCCAAAGTATAGCGATCAATAAAAAATTGTTTTTAAAACTTCAAATTCACCCCAAACATGACATTGGTACCAGCTTGTGGATAATAATAATTTTCCGTAACTACTTGTTTATCATACACGTAGCTGTAAGAATAGCCATTAGATTCGTACAAAGTGTTGAAAAGGTTATTGACCAAAAGACTAAAGTTTACTTCTTTCAATAATTTTCCCTTTACGGTGTAAATTGCTCTCAAATCGTTGGTAAAGTAGGAATTCAATTTACGTTTTTCGTTGGAAGTATTATCCAAATACTGTTTTCCTACGAATTTTGACAAAAAGCCCAATTCTAAATTTTTAAGGGGTGTGTATAAAATTTGAGAACCCATAATTGTACTCGGAGAGAAGGCAATATTGGTTTCCGCAAATTGATTTATACCATCGGCATCGCCGTCATAATTGGGAACAGTCTCTGTGAAATTCTTAATTTTATTGTTTGATAAAGTAAGATTTGCGTTGATTTTTAGTTCTTTGGCAATTTTTACGCTCGCTTCAAATTCTATTCCCATGCGGTAGCTATCAGCCACATTGGTACGAATTGCATCGCCTACACTGTTGATTCTGCCCGTAAGCACCAACTGATTTTTATAGTTCATCATGTAGCCATTTACAGAAAAAGCGACATTTGATTTTTGAGTTTTATAGCCTACTTCAAAGTCATTCAAAGTTTCGGCCAAAGGGAATTTTGGCGCATTGTCCACAAAATCCTGACGAGAAGGTTCTTTATTGCCGACGCTGTATGAACCATAAATCGTTGAATTGTCAGTTACTTGATAGGTTAAACCTAATTTTGGGTTGAAGAAACTGTAATTTGTTTTTAAGGTAACATCTTGTCTTCTATCGGCAATTCCGTTGATGTTGTAATTAACCATTCTAACTTGTAAATCGGCAAAGGCATTCAATTTATCAGATAATTGATAATATATTTTTCCGTACAAATTAAAATCGGTCTTTTTTGCATTATTCTCATACCAACGATAACCTAAAGGAGCATTCTGAGCGTATTTTGCCCAGATTATTTCCCCAAAATGTTTACCATCATATTCATTCCAACCACCGCCAAAATTGGCTGAAAGTTTATGATTACCTTGATAACTTAAAGAGAAAGTTGTTCCGTAAAAATCATTATCCAACCATTTTCTGCGGATATTATCAGTTGTGGTAATGGTATCCTTTCCCGCAATAATGTTAGGCAATCCATAAGCTGAAAAGTCGCTATTTTTCTTATATTCTTCGTAATATCCCGAACCTTTGGTGTAATGTAGGTTAAAATTAAACGTCCAATTTGATGATAAAATGTGCGAAGAAAGCAACTGATAATGGTCTTGCTGATAATTATCCGTTTGGTTTGGATAAGTATAATAATTGGCGGTGCGGTTGGTTAATAATTGGTCTTCCGATAAACCATACCAAGATTGATACGTTTTTTCTTTGCCCGAAAATATATTCAAACGAACAAAAGATTTTTTGCCAAAATACGCTCCCGAAAGATAAAATGATTTCAAATCGGAAGAAGCACGGTCGATATAACCATCAGAAACCAATTTAGATAAACGAGCATCAATCGTAAATTTTCCGTTCAATAAACCAGAACCGACCATAACGGTGCTTTTGCGAGTTTTGAAAGAGCCAATCGAGTTATTGATTTCTGCGTAAGGGTCTTTTCTGAATTCGTTAGTCGAAAGATTTACCGTTGCTCCAAAAGCACCCGCTCCGTTGGTAGAAGTACCCACGCCACGCTGAATTTGTACCGAATTGGTTGAACTCGCCATATCGGGCATATTTACCCAATAAACACCTTGGTCTTCCGAGTCATTGATGGGAATGCCATTGATGGTCACATTGATACGAGTTGCGTCCGTGCCACGTATGCGGATTCCTGTGTAACCCACACCAGCACCTGCATCAGAAGTTGTTACCAACGACGGTGTAAAATTTAACAATTGCGGAATATCTTGCCCTAAATTTTGTTTTTGGAGATATTCTTTGCCAATATTCGAGTAAGCCATTGCAGAATTGGCATTGGCACGAGTGGCACTCACAACGACTTCATCAGCCTCGAAAGTTGATTTTTGAAGTGAAAAATCAAAGGTTTCGTTTTTTTGTAAATCAATCGCTTTTAAGATTTTAGTAAATCCCAAGTAGCTAATTTTTAGAATATAACTACCTTTTTTGAGATTTTTTAAAGTATAATTTCCTTGTTGATTGGTTGCAGTTCCTCTCGAAGAATTTTCTAAAGTTACGTTTGCAGAAACAAGTGGTTTACCAGTTTCGGTATCGGTAATTTTTCCAGTGATAGAAAATTGAGCTTTGAGCAATGAGCAATGAGCGATGAGTAAAAAAATCAGGAATAAACGTAAAGTTTTCATGCTTGAATTTGAGTTCAAGACAGGCAAAGGAGTCAAATCCAGTCAGATTTAACATACAAAAATCCATTAATTTTGCGATTGAACAAAATTCCCTTCGACGGAATTACCCCGCATCAGGTTCAATGGGTATAATCTCAGCCTGTTTTTATGAGGCACCCCTTTTTGTGATTGTGTAACAAAGGTAGTAGAAAAATGGATTCAAAGAATTTAATTTTCAAGGTTCAGTTTTTGATTCAAAAATTTCGTGGAATTATGATAAAAAATGTTGGGACAACCCCGTCTGAATTTGGATTGTTAAACATCGCACCGTTTCAGATTATAGGATTGCTGGATTTTAATCAATCCAATTAATCTCTTAATTCAACGAATCCAAATTCAGGTATTCTTTCAAACTACCAATTTAAAACCCTCCCCATGCACATTAACTATCTGAATACCAGAATCTTCTTTCAAAAATTTACGCAATTTTGTAATGTAAACATCCATGCTTCGGGCGTTGAAATAAGTATCGTCTCCCCACACCATTTTTAAGGCAATACTGCGGCTTACGGGTTTGCCAATATTTTCGCAAAGGAGTTTTAATAATTCTGATTCTTTGACGGTGAGTTTTTGGGGTTCACCGTTCAAAATGAGCGTTTGTTTCTCAGAATCAAAAATAAAATCTTTAATATTGAAGCTTGTAACCTTTTCATTTTGTTCTTCAACTTTTTGACTTCTACGCAAGACTGCCTGCAAACGGGCCAATAATTCTTCCATCGAAAACGGTTTTGTCATATAATCATCCGCTCCCAATTTGAAACCTTGTAGCGTATCCTCTTTCATAGATTTTGCCGTCAAGAAGATGATAGGCGTATCTTTATCCGACATTCGCACTTCTTTTGCGAGCGTGAAACCATCTTTTTTAGGCATCATTACATCAAAAATACACAGGTCGTAAGGTTGTTGGACAAACTTCGTGAGTGCTTCGTCACCATCTTTTGCCAAAGTGGTTTCATAGCCTTTAATGGTCAGATATTCCTGTAATAATGTTCCCAAATTTGGGTCGTCTTCGGCGAGTAGAATCTTGGTCATTTTGTTAAATTTGGTTTGATTTTTAAATTTTATTTAAAAGTCCTAAATCGGCTAAATTCATCATAATTTCTTTTAAGTTACATACTTTCCATTCTGGACGAGTGAAATAGTTTCCGCCTTCAGTAGTTATGATAAAATTATGTTCCGTTTTCAAGTCGTTGATTGCTTCGGTTGAACCTTTTGTCAATGAATTAGTAGAAGATAATTTTATCTCAATCGCTACCATTGGCGTAATGCCATTCACCAATACTAAATCCGTTTCAGCTCCGTTGGAAGTTCTGTAAAAATAGGGTTTTATGGAACTATGCAAGGCGTTACAAATTTGCTCAATTGCATATCCTTCCCACGAGTGTCCGATGAGTTTATTTCTCAACAAAGAATCATAATCAAAAACGTTGGATAAGTAATGCAAATTTCCCGAATCACGATAATAGATTTTAGGACTTTTAATGACTCTTTTACTAATATTTACGAACCAAGGTTGTAATCTGCGAATCAAAAATGCTTGCTCTAAAACGTCAATCGTTTGGGTGATTATTTTCACATTTACATTCAATGAATTTGCTAAGTCGCTGTAAGTCAAGGTCGAACCATGAATTCCCGTAAGCATTTGCAAGAGATTATAAAGTAACGTCGGATTACCCGTCAGTCCGAGATTTACCAAATCTCTCGTGACATAAGTTTTGATAAAATTCTCTTGCCACAAAGCCCAAATATCATCGTTAGGGGCTAATAAAGCATCTGGAAAACCACCTCTGAACCAATGTTTTTTAAGGTCAATGGCTGGTGAAATTACCTCCGAAAATTGTAAGGGTGGTAACTCTAAATAAGCAATTCTACCTGCTAAAGTTTCAGCACTATTTGCTAAAAAAGTAGGAGAAGCTGAACCCAATAAAATGAACCGACCCGCCACACGATTATCATCAATCAGAGAACGAAGCATCGGAAATAATTCAAGCATCAATTGCACTTCGTCAATGATAACGGTTTTGTCTTGATATTGAGACAAAAACCATTCTGGATTCTCTCTCAGTTGAGCCATCACTTTGGGAGATTCGAGGTCAAAATAAACGCAAGGTTTATCCAAAACAGGCTCTAAGTTTTTGACCAAAGTAGTCTTTCCTACTTGTCTCGCCCCCACAATTCCTACGGCAGGGAAATGTTTAATGAGTTTTTCTATTTGAGTTTTTTGACTTCTTTCAATCATGGTTTCTTTAATTATCCATGCAATTTAGTATTTTTTAGGACAAATTGCATGGATAATCTAAAAATACTAAGGTAATACCACCTCAAACTCACTCCCTTCGCCTAATTTACTCTGCACATTGATTTTTCCGTGATGTTCTTCTACCATCTTTTTTACATAACTCAATCCCAAGCCAAAGCCTTTTACGTCGTGGACATTACCCGTAGGCACACGGTAGAATTTCTCGAAAATTTGCTTGATTGATTCCTTCGTCATGCCGATTCCTTGGTCAATTACTTTGATAGAAAGTCCCTTTTCGGTGTCTTCTGTCATGATTTTGATGATTGGTTTTTCGGGAGAATATTTATTGGCATTGTCCAAAAGATTGAAAATAATATTAGTCAAATGTACTTCATCGGCCTGAATTTCAGGGTTTTCTGCCTGTAAATCCATCTCAATAATTCCCTGACGTAACTCAATTTGTGGACTGATATTCTCCAAAACTTGTTCAATAATATGATGCACATTCACCGTTCCCAATTTCAACTGAACTTCTCCACGTTCCATTTGGGCAGTTTGTAGCACTTTTTCCACCTGCGAACCGAGGCGTTTATTTTCATCTCGAATAATTCCTAAATAACGTTTGAACATCGAAGGACTGGCCGTAACGGCTTCATCGCCAAGCATTTGCGTGGCCAATGAAATCGTTGAAATTGGCGTTTTAAACTCATGCGTCATATTATTGATGAAATCGTTTTTGATATCGGCCAATTGTTTTTGTTTCACAATAGTGTTTACCGCCACGTAAAAGCAACCCAAAACCACCAAAATTAGTAGGAGGGAAGTGGCGTACATCATCCAGATATTACGAATAATATAGCGGTCTTGGTTCGGAAAATATACTCGTAAATAACTCTCGGAATTACTGTAATCGTTCGGGAAAAGATTAACGGAATACGTATCTTTATCGTTTTTCAGACCCATCATCTTATAATTCATTGATGAGGCATAATGCAGATAACGAGGATTTTCTAAACTGTTAATTCCGTATTCAAACGGAATTTCAATTCCTTTCATCTTGATTTCGTATCGCAACAATGAATCCAAAATTTGGTAATTGATTCTGTCGTAAATGCTTCGCTTTGTAAACATTAAATCATTAAAAACCTCTTTCGCCATTTCCGTTTTATTTTTCACTTTTTGGTCGGTTTCGGCGTATTGAATTTTGCGCTCAATATGAGGTTTCTTCGTTTTTGTCTTCTTTGTAACCAGAGGTTTAATTTTATTTGCTGAATCTTGATTCATGGCATTAAGCCGTTGGATAGCTTCTCCAAAAATATCATCAATTTGCTTCTGACCGTTCATTAAACTGATATAATCTTCATCTTTTAAGTCAATCGAAAATTCTTGATGTTCTCTAATTTCACCATTTGGCATAATTTCAACACCCTTAGAAACTAAAATATCGGAAGGAAATTGGCGCTCCTTCATTTTGTCCAAATTCATCGCTAATGATGGATTATTATGTACAATTGGTTGCGTTTTTTTCTGATTGATTTTTGCTTCTTGTTCCAAGGGTTTTGCAATGGCCAATAATTGCTTTTGATTTTCGTCGGAAGTGATTTTTCGTTGCATAAAATAATACATCTCCTGTTGCGATAACTTTCTGACAACTTGTTGCATCGCATCACGCACATCGCTGCCAAATTGGTCATTTTTAGAACGCACCGTAAAGCCCAACCAGTACATCTGGAAGGCTATTAACCCCAACAACGCAAAAGCCATTAGGGCAATGATATATTGTATTTTACGCTTAGTCATTTTATCATTAGGGATTAGGGGTTGGGTTTTAGAGATTAGTATTTTGACGAAATGTCCATCAACCTAATCCCTAAAATCCCAAAAATAAAACCTTTCGTGCAACATTTTAAAATTTTCTGTTTCTTTATTTCGTTAGCAAAATTAACGTAAAACTTGTTCGCTGTATTCGCTTTAACATCTTTTAACAGAAGGTAAAGTTTTGATATTGAGCGGTTTTATTAAGTTTGTAATCATTATATCGAATTAAATATAAAAATCAATATACCCAATGAAAAATATCATCACAACCGCCTTAATGCTGACTTTAGGAATGTCGGCAATGGCACAAAAAAGTATTTCTCAAAATATCGAAGACAAAGATGGTAGAATGACCATCCATATTGAGTCTTCGGAAAAAGGCAAAAAAGAGGTTTTCGATAAATCTTATAACGTTGAAGGGATGAGTGATAGTGAGAAAGAAAAACTCATTAGCAGAGTTACAGACTCACTTTGGACGGCTTCGGGCGATGGCGAACGCAAGCAATTTAAGATTAAAATTGATAGAAATGAAGATAGACATTTAAACTTAAATGATAATTCAGACCGCAGATTATCTTTAAATTCTCCACAAGGGAAAAGAGACAAAAAGTGGAAATTTATAAAGATGGCAAACGAATTGAGAAAGATTTGGATGGCGATGGCGACGATGATTTGACCATCTTCTTTAAAGATTTCGGTGATGATATGAAGCGAAATTTTAAAGATTTTGACCATAAAGAGATATTCAGTTCTATTGAGCCACGAGTTGAAGAATTCAAGAGAAATTTTAACATTGATATGAAAGATTTTGATTTTATGAACGAATCAAAAACGGTAAAAGCCCTTAAAATCTATCCAAACAAACCTTTCGACAATAAATTGAATCTTAAATTTCATGCTCCAGAAAAAGGTGATGTAAACGTAGTCGTTACGGATATCAACGGGAAAGAAGTTGGTTCACAGAAATTTAAAGATTTTCAAGGAGACTTTATGGGACAGGTGGATTTGAAGAAAAACGTAAAAGGAACCGTATTTGTCACCGTTACGCAGGGTGAAGATGGAACTTCCAAGAGAGTTGTAATTGAATAAAGTTATGAACTCTAAGCTAAAAAAAGCTTCGCATGATGAATGTGAGGCCTTTTTTAGCTTAGATTTTATAATCTAAAAATAAAATGTGTTTGTAAAACATTCTCTTCATCAAATTCTATTAACGACGCTCTTTGTCGATGATTCCAAATGTAGCCAATCTCAGTTGAAAAATGCGGTGAAAAAGCATGATTGTAAGCAAAATACAATTGATTTTGATTGAAAGAATTTGCTGGCATATTAGGTGGAATGTTGTAAAGGGGTTCTTCACTAACAATAATTGTGTTTTGACTATCCCAAGCATATCGTAATTGCAATCGAAGTCTTAATCGTGCCTGTTCATCTCCCCATACATCATCAATACGTTTAAATATGCGATATTCGTATCCTAATCGTGAACGAATACTCCATTTGGAGCTCAATGTTTTTGTCCATTCTGTAAAAAAAGTGGGTCTAAACTCAAGTCTATCGGGCTTAGTTAAATCAAGATTTTTACTATAAAGTTGGGAGCTGTGCATAAAAAAAGGAGCAAAAGAAAAGGCCAGATATTTGATTCGATAAGTGGTCGTAATTCTTACTCCTTCCATTAGCTTCAAAGCCAGCGGATTAATGCTTGGCGAGGTGAAATTACTTTGTCGTCGCCAATGAACATCGCCTATAATTTCCCAATGTTCGTTTATTTTTTTTTGTAGGGCTATTCTATTCCATGACGTAAAATGTTCGTAATGTTGAGCATGACCAATGCTGATGGCAAATAGTAAAATAATGACTGTAATTAGATTCTTTTTCATTGGATTATAAACAAAATTAATACAAAACTATTCTAAAACCCCTTTAAATCCTATCTCTACTCATTTATATGGAATATTTTCATCAGTCTATTTGTTATCGTAAACCTTAGAAAATCAGACAATTATGAGTATAGTTACATAATTTAATTATATTTTTTTCATTAAATATTTGCATACAAAATCTGAAAAGACTAATTTTGCATCACGATTCACCAGAACATTATGCGAAAGTAGCTCAGCTGGTAGAGCGCAACCTTGCCAAGGTTGAGGTCGCCGGTTCGAACCCGGTCTTTCGCTCAGCTTATTTTAGGCACCGCAAGGTGCTTTTTAAGTTTAAGAGGAAGAGAGAAATCTCGGAATCATGCCAGGGTGGTGGAACTGGTAGACACGCAGGACTTAAAATCCTGTGAACGTAAGTTCGTACGGGTTCGATTCCCGTCCCCGGTACTCGGGTGGCAACTATTGACTAAACAAAAAGAGTGTAATTAGCTGATTTTTAGCAAATTACACTCTTTTTTGCTTTATGTTATCATTATAAAATCCTATTCCTTCTCTAATATATACCTCATAATCTTTCTCGTAGCCAACAGCAAAGGAAATTAAATGATAATCATACTTCATTTCTCCAATAATCTCACCTCTCCAAAGGATGTTCCGATAATATTTTTTCGGAAGTATAAATGTCTTTTTGGTTAGCGGTGGAGGCTCTTACGGCTTTTACTTTTTCGGGAGTAATGGCTGAGGCTTTGTTGCCAAATGAATTTCTTACATAGGTCAGTACTGCGGCAACTTCTTTGTCTTTGAGGAGTCCACCGAATGGAGTCATGGGTACTTGTCCAGCATATTTTTTGCCATTTATTTCTATGGGACCAAGCAGTCCTCTCAACACAATTTTAATCAACCTTTCTTCATTGCCCAATATCCATTTATTGCCCACAATGGGTGGAAAACCCGAAGCTGAAAGTCCTCCGCCATCGGCTTGATGGCAAGTCATGCAGTAGCCTTCTTTAGCATAAATTGTTTTTCCCATTTTATAAAGTTCAAGTTCCTGACCTTTCAGTACGGATACAATGGCTTCTTCTTTTTCCTTTCTGACTGATTTGCCACTGAGATGAGCAACGGCAGTTTCGTGAGCATGAACCATCCAATCGTATAAGGGTTTTTTCTTTGCCTCTGCCAAAATAGGCAAACCTTTTTCTTTGCCAATCCACGAAGCAGTCACGATGGCATCTAAGCGAACTCGGCTATTTTCGTCCTTAGCGGCTTGCATCAACAATGCCGCTTGGTCTTTTACTTGATGTCCCGTAAAGCGTAAAACTTCCACCGCAGCGGCTCTTGCGTGGTAATCTTTGGCTTTGAGCATTTGACGCAATAAAGTTTGGTCGACTTTATTCAAACCCCAAGTTGCCCATAAAGCTTCCAATACATGATGCTCGTATTTGGAATCATTTTTGTCTAAATCCGCTACCCATTTCGTGATCTTGGGTAAAACCTCCGCCGCATTTCTTCCTCGCAATTCACGACGAGTGCGGTAGCGAGTACGATATTCGGGCAGTTTTAAATTATCCAAGAGTGTTTCTACGCTTGCTCCATCAATTTTGGCGGGTGTTACTAAAGGTCTTGATGGGTAAGTAACTCGGTAAATGCGTCCGTGGACGTGGTCACGCAAGGGGTCACGGGCATTATGTTGCATGTGCCCAATCAAAATGTTGTGCCAATCTACGATATAAAGCGAGCCATCGGGAGCAATTTCCATATCCACGGGGCGGAAATTTCGATCTTCACTAACCACCAAATCTTGTCGGAATTTGGTTTTATAACCCGTTCCATCGTCCGTGACAGCGTGTTGCTTTGTCCCTAAAAATCCAATGGTATTATTGATGAGCATATCGCCCTGCACTTCGTCGGGAAAATGACGACTCCAAAGAAATTCTAAACCAGAGGTTGGTCGCACCATTTGTTCTTTTTCGATAAGTTGAACTCCTTTATGAGTCATTTCGCCGTATCTTGGCAAAACGGTTCCAGGTATCATCCATCGCACATCAGGACTTGAGGTTTCGGCAAAAAATGGTTGTCCCCAATGGTCAAAAGCAATGCCCCATGGATTTGGAATGGATAATTGAGCGGTGCGTTCCAACTTGTGTAATTGTGGACTATATCTATAAAAACCGCCATTGGTTGCTCGAATAGTTCCGTAAGACGTTTCAATATTTGTGTGTAAAAATACCCCTTCGCCCGAATAAATTGCGCCCGATGGGTCGGCACAAAAAGCGTGACTATTGTGGTGCGTATCGTGGTCGTCATAACCACTCAAGATAATTTCTTTTTTATCGGCTTTATCATCACCATTGGTATCGGTGTATAATTTTAAGTTTGTTCCTTGTGAAATATAAACGCCCTCGGGAGCGATTTCAAATCCTAATGGCAAGTGCAAACCATCGGCAAAAACAGTCTGTTTATCCGCTTTGCCGTCGTGATTGGTATCTTCCAAAATCAAAATTTTATCGTTGGGTTTGGCATCACCAGGCTTATAATGTGGATAACTTGGCATGGTAGCGACCCAAAGCCTGCCTTTATTATCAAAAGTCATCTGAACGGGATTTGCTAAGTCAGTAAATTTACTTTCCGAGGCAAAAAGTTCAATTTTATAACCCGCTGGAACTTTGAGTTTGTCGAGTGCTTCTTGCCCATAAAGATAGGATAAACTACCATTTTGGGCAGGATTAAAATTGGTGGTAACGGGTGGTAATACTTTGGTTCTTTTATCAGCCGTTGTCACGTCCATTTTTTCTCCTTTTGATGCCGCTAACCAAATGGCAGTATCTCGAATGGCGGTCATTTCTCGAATCTTTTGTATTTCAGCAGGATAATTATCGGAGCCAAATGGATTATAACGACGACCATAAGCATGTACCCCATTCGGAATTTTATAATCATTATGCCATATCCAGTTTTTTTCAATTACTGCCTCATGAACCAAATTTCTGTTTGTTTCTTGGGGAGATTTTTTACCAAAAACTACGTCAGATAATAAAAGAGCCAACTTTTTATAACCCGCTTCATTCAGTTGCGAGCCATCAATCGTGAGGGGTTCTTTCGTGGAAGCGTACCATTGTTTTGAGGGTGTAAAAGCATCTACAAATAATATTTCGTTTTTTTGAGCAACTTCCCGCATAGCGTTTGTGTAAAGCAAAATATTTTCATTTTCCTTTTTTCCATTCGGTAAATCGTAAATGCCAGACAAATCTTCAAAGGCAATGGGCGAAACAATTGCCAATTGTGGCGCTTTATTTCCATTATATTTTTGGCTTTTTGTATGTTTGATAAAAGCCTGCAACTCAGCCTTATAATTTGCTAATCCAGCGATTCCTTGGAATGATTCGCTATACCCAAAAAAGCTAATAATTACATCCGATTTTAGTCTGGTAAGCCATTGGTCGGGCGTTTCAAAATGACCCTCGCTATTGGAATAATTGGCATATTCAGTCTGAAATTTTTCTGCTCCCGGAAATGCCCAAGGCAAGTTTCTACTGGCATGAGGTCGAAAACCGGGCGTATCACCACCATCGCACATATTGCGAATGAAGAGGTTATTTTCAGGATAACGAAGGTGCATTTCAGTTTCAAAATGCCCGTAATTCATCATTCTTGAACCTAAATTTCCACCGATTAAGGCAATATGCGCACCTTTTTTAATTGGTAAAACTTTAGGCTGAATTAGCTGAAAGGCCGTAATTACCACGAATAGTAAGACTAATAGTAATAAAAATTTATAAGGAAATTTCATGAGTTTTTTGGTTTTGATTCTAAATTAGAAAAATTGCCGAAGCCAAATTAGACCACGGATTTTACAGATTTACGCAGATAAATATTAAGAAATAATCCGTGTAAATCTGTTACATCTGTGGTATAATTCTATTTTATAGTAAGTTTCGTATTTACTTAACCATGCCTCTATACGGTACGTCAAGGGCTATTTTTCCTTTCCATTTGGTAGGTACTTTTTTGCCTAATTCCCATAAAATGGCATTGAAAATAAGGTGCTGAAAATCTTCTACTTGAAAATCTTCTGGATGCCCTAAAGTGGTCATAAATATTTTTGCTCCGAATGAATTTGTTCCCGTCCAAGCGACGGGGTTTTCAATGGCTGCTTTATCGGGATTTACCGATTTTCCCATCAATAGCCATTCTGAACCTTTGGTTGGATAGTCGGGTAGCACATGATAAAGCCACGAACTCACATGAAAGTTCGGATTAATTCCTTGGAGAATGGGATGTTTTTTGGCGGTCTCAATGACAGAAACGTCAGTGGTACTTTTATGTCCGTAATGGGTGTGACCCGCTTTTCCCCAACCCGGAGGCGCATTGAGGGCAAATTCACCAAAGGCATTCCATTTTTCAGATTCATGTCCTTTGGGAAAATTGAAGGCGTGGGTTGATGTTCTGAATCCCATCACGGGTTTTCCCGATTTTAAGTATTTATCAATAAATTCGAGTTGTTCGGGCGGTAATTGTCGCCAGCGCAAATAGAAAATAACCAAGTCGGCTTTCTCTAAGATTTCTAAACCTGGGATATTTTTCTCCGCATTTTGGTTGGGAAAAGCCTTCAAAACTTTGGTGTTTAAGCCATAATTTTTCTCTAATTCTGCGGCAATTAATGGTAGTGTTTCTTCGCCACTGTATTCGTGGTCGCCCGTAACAAATACTACCAGAGGCTTCTTTTTCACTTGCCCAAAAGCACTGTTAAAGACAGCACAGATTAGTAAAATTCTGAGTAAAATGACAGTTTTATACATGGGAATAAAGGATTTAAAAGCAAAATATAATTATTCCCTAAATTTACTAAAATTATCCATGATAAAAAGTCTGAAAAAAGTAATACGCCTACAAACCCTCTTTGGCATATATTTATACCAATTTTAAAGATTTGATGCGTATTTTATGGAAGTCGTCGTTTTGAACGACGACTTCCGTTGAAACTCAGATAGGCATTATCTTTTAAAGTTAGTATTACGATGCAGGTTACAGTGGAAAAATAAAAAAGGCTTGAACGAAATCGTCCAAGCCTTAACCCCTTTAACCACAATAAAATCTTACTTATGCATTTACCATTTCCAAATTTATTTCCATCAATTCAGATAATTGTCTAATGGTCTGAACTTTGTCGATTTCATTATCTGGTAATGTGATTCCGTACGTATTTTCTAAATAAACTACTACCTCCAAAAACTCCAATGAGTTCATTCCCAAGTCAGCATAAAAGCGTTTTTGGGGAGCTATCAACCTTGGATTTATATAAAAATTCCGTGATAAAAACTGTGTCAATGTGCTGGTGTTGAATTTCATTGCCTTGAAAATTTTAAATTTTTAATAATGATATGACGTTTTAACGATATATTCTGCAACTTAGTGCCACAAAAAAGTTATTTTTTTATAATTATTGTTAAACTATCATTAATCATAAATCTTATATAATTATTAAGATAATTTAATTTTTCTAAGATTGGGTTTTTAAGGTAATCTTAGGAGGTAATAATTTATACATTACGGGCGTAACCAAACGTGCCAGTAAAGTTGAACTTGTTATACCGCCAATTAACACGATTGCTAAGGGCGAATACAAATCTGAATATTCCAAAACTAAAGGAATCATCCCTCCAATTGCGGTAAATGAAGTCAACAAAATTGGAACAAATCGAACTTCGCCCGCTTGATGAATGGCCTCGTCGAGTTCCATACCTTCCTCCCGAAGTTGGTTGGTAAAATCGACTAAGAGAAGCGAGTTTTTGATTTCAATGCCAATCAAAGCAATAAAACCGATGATGGAGGTAAATCCTAAAGTTTCTCCTGCAATTAACAATCCTACAATTGCTCCAACAATCCCCAAAGGAATCACAGAAAGCACGATTAAGGTTGATTTGAAATTGCCAAACTCTAAAATTAGAATAGAAATCATCCCAAAGACAGTTATCAGGATGATTACCCCTATACCGCCAAATGATTTCTCGGCATTTTCGGCTTCACCCGCCACTTTGAACGAAAATCCTTGAGGAAATTTGAAATTAGTTAACTTTTTAACCAATTCTTGATTCACGACGGAGGTATTAAATCCCGATTTTAAAAATGCTGTAATCGTTACATACCTATCTTTATTGTAATGTCTAATCTGGGTTGGCGAAGTTTCAAATTTTATTTCAACCAATTGTTTCAACGGAATTGCCGTTCCCAAAATGTTGTTGACGTACAAATTAGAAAATACACCTAAATCTTGTTTTATATTGCTTCGGGGTATCGAAACATTAATATTATAGTCGTCAGTTTGTCCTTCTTCTCTGAAAGTGCCAACGTTTAAACCCACCAAACCCAAACGCACAACCCGATCTATATCCGAAATATTAACGCCCAAAAGTCCCGCTTTTTCACGATTAATAATTGTCTGAAAATCGGTTGGTTGTACTTTCAGTGGGTTTGCTACGTAAATTGTGCCTGGTTGGTCAGCCAAAACTTTTTCGATTTGGGCGGCTACGATTCTGAGGCTATCTAAATTATTTCCGAAAATTCTGTACGCTAAAGGTGCTTCCAAAGGTGGACCCTGTTCAAAATCTTTTACTTCAACTTTGGCGTTGGGATAATTCATAAATTTCTCCCGTAATTGATTAATGATTACCTTTTTATCACGGGTTTCCATGTCTTCCAACAAGACAAAAACTTGCCCTATATTTTCGGTTTCTGGCCCGCCAATAATGTTATAATATATTCTCGGATTACTCCTTCCAACGTTTGCGGCGATGTTCTTGATTTGTGGCACTTTTTTCAATTCTGTTTCCACAAAACGTACCACTTTATCGGTTGCTTGTAAGTTTGTACCCACGGGCGTACTTACGTTCACGAGGAACATCGGCTTTTCGGAAGTTGGGAAAAGCGAGAATCCTAAAAATAATTTTGCGATAAACATCACGCCAACAAATACGGCTATTGAAATAGTCAGCGTAATTTTTGGGTGTTTCAAACACCAAGTCATCAATTTTCCGTAAGTAGCCGAAATGATTTTTTTCATGCCCCGCAAGATGAAATTTCCTTCGGGATTTTCGTGATTTTTTAGTAAAACACTGGATAAAAAAGGCACAATGGTAAGAGCAACCAACATCGAAGCAAACACCGTTACGGATACTGCCATGGGTAAACTTCGGATGAATTTACCGGCGGCTTCGGGTAAATTGGCAACGGGTAAAAAAGCAAAAATCAAGAGAATTGTACAGCCAATAACGGCCAAACTAATTTGTTTGGTAGCATCGATGGCGGCTTGTTTTTTGGGAATGCCCATGCGCATAAATCGCTCGATATTTTCAACGACCACGATAGAATCATCCACCAAAATTCCCAGAGCCACAATCATTCCAACGATTGAAAGTTGATTTATGGAGAAACCTAAAGCATATAAAAGCGTCAATCCGATGGCGAGCGAAAGCGGAATCGAAATCATTACCACCAAACTCGCCCGTGAACCCAAAGGCAATAATGTGATAAGCACCAACAAAATAGCAATGCCAAAATCTTTGGCAAAACGTGCCAAACGCTTTTGGACGGACTCGGCTTGGTCGAATACTTTGACTAAATCGACCGACGGAGGAAGTGTGTTTTTGAATTCTTCGACCACCGGGTCGGCTTGTGAGCGTACTTTGATAATATTTTGCCCAAATTTCTGACAAGCCGTTACAAACACACTCCGGTGACCGTTGAGGCGGGTTTTGTGGGTTTCGTCTTCATAATCGTATTTGACCTCAGCAATGTCTCTGAGTAATACGATTTTTGTTCCGTTCGAGAAGATAATTGTATTTTTTATTTCATCAATATCTTTATAATTTCCTGAAGTTTTGACGTTAAATTTTTTGGAAGATAAATTAATTGAACCACCTGGGATATTGACATTTTCCGATTGAATTGCCCCCAATACCCGATTGAGCGGGATTTTATCTTGGGCTAATTTGCTTAAATTTAATTCTACGGAAATTTTCCGTTTCGGAAATCCCCACGATTTGATGTTTTTGAGCGCTGAAACTTTCTCCAACCGATTTTCTAAATCATCGGCATATTTTTCTAATTTATTGTAAGGCAAATTCTCAGAAACTAAGGCAAATTGGTAAATATTTACGCCATCGGGTTGGTATCTTTCGATGCGAACATCCAAAATTTCAGCGGGTAAATCCTTGCGAACGGCGTTCATTTCACGCACCACTTCTTGGTATTTTTCTTCGGGGTCAGAATCAAAATCGTATTCAACTTGGAAGATTGCGGCACCGTCCACGATGGTACTACGGACACGTTGCATATTGTCCAATTCATTGAGCCGTTTTTCAACGACATCCGCCACTAACTCTTCAACATCTTTAGGAGATGCACCTGGATAAATGACGGTTATGCCGTACTGGGGCGACGAAAACTCGGGGTCTTCGCCACGGGGCATATTCAATAAAGAGAAGATACCGATGGATAATATTCCCAAAAACACAACGAGGGTGAATTGGTAATTTTTTACTGAGAATTCAGAGATTTTCATCATGATTTTATTTTACAACTTTCACCTTACTGCCCTCAACCAAATAAGCCGAACCATCCGTTATGACCTGTGTAACTCCCACTAAACCACTGCCCACAAAAGCCCTCACATTATCAACACCCACTAATTTAATTGGCATTTTACGAGCCTTCCCATTATCAACTACATACACAAAAGCCTCATCACCATTGCCTTCCACAATGGCATCAATTGGAATAGAAGTGTGTTTTTGAATCATTGAAGGGGTAATTTGTGCATTTCCGAAAAGTCCAGTGGCCATTTTTTTGCCTTGCGTATTCAGCTTTAATTCGGCCTGATAAAGCCCTGAATTTACGTCTGCTCCTTGTGAAAGATTTGAGATTACAGCCGAGAAAGTTATTTCTGGAAAAGCGTCTAAATTTACGGTTGCACGGTCGCCTATGTGTAAACGAGTCCAATCTTTGTCAGCAATTCCCACTTTCATGGCCCAATCATTTGCTCCCGAAGCATTCATAAAAAAAACGGGCGTTCCCGGGCCTGCGAGTTCACCTTCGTTCATCAATTTTTTGACAATTACGCCATTTGCTGAAGAATAAATTTTGGAATAACCTTGATTATACGAAGCAATTTCTAAGGATTGTTTTGCCACGCTGAGGGCAGTTGTGAGGTTCTGGACTTGTTCTAAAGTAGCAACAGAATCACGGTAAAGGTTGGTGACACGCTTTAAATCTCGTTCAGATTTTTGCACACTTTCAGAGGCTTGTTGCACTTGAGCATTGATTTCAGTAAGATTTAAAGTGGCCAATAATTGCCCTTTACGCACGTTTTGACCTTCTTTTACGTAAATTTTTTCGATGATTCCGCCCGTTTTGAATGACAAACGAGCCTCTTCCAATGAGGCAACCAAGCCTGAGACTTTCAAGGCTTCCGTAGAGTTTGCTTGAGAAACATCAACTAATTTTACCGCCACGATATCATCTTCAATCAAGGCTTTTTTAGATTCTTTTTTCTTTCCACAACTCATTAATAATGAAGTAATTAGGAAGAATAATATGGATATTTTTTTCATGTTTAAAGTATTTGTTATCGTTTATATTTTTGGACAAACCCGAAAGTTTGTGTTAATTATTTACTTATATTTGTTTAAAATTTATGCTAAAATGAGCGACCGTATGTTACAATCAAAAATCAATTTGCTTCAATCGGATGAATTGAAGCGTGATTTATCGCTTTACCTTGATTTTCTATTGACAAAGCAATTTGAAAAACCAATGGAGAAAAAGCGTGTACCTATTTTCGGTTCTGCCAAAGGGACTTTCAAAATGTCCAAAGATTTTAATGAGCCATTAGACGACTTCAAAGAATATATGCCATGAATTTATTGCTTGACACGCACACACTTATTTGGTTTTTAGAAGGTGATTCTCAATTAAGCCTAACTGCAAAATCCGAAATTTCAAATCCCGATAACACCTGTTTTATTAGCCAAGCAACTTTATGGGAAATGGCTATTAAATTGAGTCTTGGGAAATTAGAAATAAATACTTCATATCAAGATTTACCAAAACTTATGTGGGAAAATGGAATCGAAATATTAGCTGTTGAATTTGAACATTTTGAGTATCTAATTAATCTTCCTTTTCATCATAAAGACCCATTCGACCGTATCATTATTACTCAATCAATTATCGAAAAAATGCCTTTGATTTCAATTGATGGTTGTTTTAAAGATTATTCAATCAATTTAATTTGGGAATAATTTACAGTTTTTAACTTGAGCTATTTCAATTCAAAATTCGCCTTTGCTCGCTCCAATTCTACCCATTTTATCCACACATCATACAGCGAAATAGATTGTTGTAATTGAGCAGTAGTTATCTGGGTTTGGGCATCTAACAACTCAATAAAGTTCAAATTTCCTTCTTTGTATCTCCGAAACATATCACGGTAATATCGTTCGGCTGTACTGACTTGCGAAGCCTTCGATTCGTAAATTTCTTTGGCAGAATTTAAGGAGTTTTTGGCTAACTCAGCCTGTAAATCTAATTGATTTTTAACTTGTTGTAATTG
Organism: Arcicella sp.; assembly: GCA_040403295.1. Lineage (GTDB taxonomy): Bacteria > Bacteroidota > Bacteroidia > Cytophagales > Spirosomataceae > Arcicella. Next base: position 11,249 of record JBBAKY010000026.1, on the reverse strand, counting down.
AGCATCCAACGAAGCAATTTCCATTTCTGACTGCTTGATTTTCAATTGATTACGTCCAAATGAATAAACGGGTAAGTCGAACGAAACACCCAAAAGTACGAAGGCATTTGGCGCAAAAAAGTTCTTATCGGCACTGACAATTTGAGCGAATCTTCCCTGCGAACCAAGGTCTAAAGATGCCCCAATTTTAAACTTTTTGTAGGACTGATTTATGCCCAATAGTTGACGGTTAATATTAATACCCGTCTGGATTTTGTCCAATTCTTCACGGTGTCCTTCCGATAAATCACTTTTTAATCCGCTTTTGCCCAAACTGTCCAAAGTTATCTTTTCGGTAAAATCTTTGTTCAATAAAAAATTAAAGTAGGCCGCCGCATTTTTCTGATTTCCTCGTGCATTGTCAAACTCAGCATTAATTTTTGCAATTTCATTGCGAGTACGCACCAGAACCGTTGGATTTGCCGAACCATTTTTTATCAAAATTTCATTGACCCGTTCCGATTCACGCACAATTTTTAAGGCATTTTCATACACTTTAATTGCTTCCGTAGCTTTCAGGTAATTAATGTACGCCAACTTTATATCTCTAACCAATTCACGTTTATATACTTGAATTTCAGACTGTTGCAGTGTGATTTGGTCTTGTTTTATAGCCTGATTGTATCTCAATTCAGCGTTAATCAGCGGCATGGTCGTTTTGATACGAACATCATAAAAATCTTTCGGAACTAATTGTTCGGATGAATTCTGGATTTGTGGAAAAGAGTTAGTTTGGGTCAGTTTATTGAGGGTGCTATAAACTGGATTGACCAAATCGCCAATGGGAATTTCAATTTTCCGCCCACCCTGTGCCGTTGAAAGGGTCGTATTAAAATTGACGTTTGGTTTAAAAAGCGTTTTGGCTTCGCTGAGGGCGAAAACGGCTTTTTGTAACTGAAAATTTTGTTGCTTTAACGTCTGACTATTTTTCAGACCTTCCTGCACGTAGTTATTCAAAATCTCGGATTGCCCTAAAGCACCAAAACTCAATAACATCATTAATAAAAGAGGTTTCATAAACAGATAGTATTTACTTAACAGTGTTTAGTATAAGATTAAAGTTTAGGGATTAGGTTTTTGGGGTTAATTAATTGGGAATTAGCGAATTGGGAAATTAGGGATTAGGGTTTTACCCTCAATTTCCCGATTTCCCATTTCTCCAATCCTTATTTTCCTAATCTCCAATTCCCAATCCCTATTTAATCACATTTGAAGTTGCCACCAAATTGGTCGTACATTTTGCAATAATTTGCCCCGCTTCGTTACGAATTTCTGCTTCGGCGTGAGCAATTTTTTTGCCCATTCTCACGATTTTTGATTTTGCCGTCAATTTTTCATTTGGCTTTGCGGCAAATAAAAAATCTACGCTCAAATTTACTGTCGAATAGAAAACTTGAGTTCCTGATGAGAAGACCGTCATGCCAATCAAATCGTCCATTATGCCTGTTGCAACGCCTCCGTGCATGATTTCGCCTGGATTACACATATCCGTCCGAACTATAAATTCTGCCGTAAGCGAATTTTCTTCAACCGCTATCAACGTTCCATTCAACCACCGCCCGAATGGAGATGGACTCATTTCTGAGGAAGATTTACCAATACTACTTTTAAAAAAATCTAATGCTTGATTCATTTTTTAGCTTTGAGCAATGAGTTGTTTGTCGATTTTTAGCTCATTGCTCAAAGCTAAAATCTCACCGCTTAACCTAAACTTTTACCAACTCAATCATCTGTTCCAAAGAGGCAGTCATCAATAAATTTATATCCGTTTGCTCGTTAAATTTCTTGAATCTGTTCCGAATTTTTAGCGAAACCATTCCGTGCATGAATGACCAAATTGACATCGCCGCAATTTCCACATTATTGAATTTCAACTGTTTAGACTCAATTCCTCGTTGAAGAGTTTCGCACAAAAGCGCAAAACATTTATGACCACTATTCCATTTATCTTCTTCTTTAAGCGTATCCATCGGAGCATTCAAAATGAACATCAAATCGTACATTTCAGGATTTTCAAAGGCAAATTTCATGTAGGCGTACCCACGACGACGTAATTCTTCAAATGGGTCGGTGATGCCTTCAATCGCAACCGTCATTTCTTCCAATAATTTATCAAAACCCAATTCATGAACGGCAAAGAAAAGCTCGTTTTTGTCCTTGTAGTATAAATAAATTGTGGCAGGACTGTACTCAATTTTCTCGGCAATGGCACGTATAGAAGCCTTCTGGAAGCCTTCTTCAATAAAAACTTCTTTGGCGGTTTCCAAAATCATTAACCTCATTTCCTGCTTGTCCCGTTCTTTTCTTTCTAAAATGCCCATTATTTTTAATTTGAAAATACTTTAATTTGAGAATTTGCTAACATGCAAATTTGATAACGGTATAAATAGTTGTGTCTCTCATTATCAAACTTTCAAATTAACACATCATCAAATTACTTTGCTCTCGTCCAAACTGTCGTTCTTCCCAAGATTGATATCCCTATAAACCCTCTGATTTCGAGTTCGTTAGGTTTTTTTATTTTGATATTGCACGAATACGTTTTACCGTTGTTTGGGTCATAGATGGTGCCATTTTCCCAATATTTCCCTGAAAATTCAAAATCTTTCAAAATTACAGAACCAATAATTGATTGTGTTCTTAATTTTTCATCGGGGTTATTAACGTCTTTTTTTTCACCGTTTTTTCCCGCCGAGACCTTTCCAAAATATTTTTCTCCTTGTTTATAAATCGAAATTTTTCCGTCTTTACTTTCTGGAATCCAGTCGCCCAAAACAGCATCTTTTGTTACAGATTGAGAATGCCCAACATTCACCAAACAAAAAGAAATAATTAATAAAGCAATCAGTTTTTTCATCATTGATAAATTTTATATAAAACGTTGTAAACTTACTGAACACTGTTTATTAAAACAATAAATTTATATAATATTTTATAAATTCTAAGAAAAGTTATTTTTTTAAAATATTTAAATATCTGATTATCAAGGTATTGAGTAAAACTAATATTAAATTAACACAATCTGTTGAGATGATAGTTTGTGGAATAAAAAGGTTATCAGTATTTTTGTAGTCTGTTAACTAATTATTCGTGAATATTAAATAGTAAATAGTATTCATGTTTGATATTAAATGTTTGATTATTAGGAGATTATATAATTTTTCTATTCTAAAATCACTAATCGTCGATTACCAATTACCAATAAAAATAACAATTATAAAATATGAATTATCCACTTGACCAAATACCCGAAAGAACCGTAAAGCCACGCCAAAAAGGATTGACAATGGTGATGGATAAAGGGTTGAGCCTCAGAGAGGCAGAAGATTTCATCGAAATGGGTGGTGCCTATACTGACATCGTAAAATTGGGCTGGGCAACTTCTTTTGTAACGCCTAATTTGAAAGAAAAGCTGGCCATATACAAAGCCGCTGGAATTCCAACTTATTTTGGAGGTACTTTGTTTGAAGCCTTCATTGTACGTAATCAATTCGATGAATATCGCCGTGTACTTGACCAATATGGTATGGAATACGCCGAAGTTTCGGATGGGTCTTTGGAAATGAATCAGGACGATAAATGTGAGTATATCAGAACGTTAGCTACGCAAGTAACGGTACTTTCGGAAGTTGGTTCAAAAGACGAAACCAAAATTATTCCACCTTACAAATGGATTAAACTGATGAAAGCGGAGTTGGAAGCAGGTGCTTGGAAAGTTATCGGAGAAGCCCGTGAAGGTGGAAACGTTGGACTTTTTCGTGCATCGGGTGAAGTTCGTCAGGGTTTGGTAGAAGAAATTTTAACTGAAATTCCAGAAGATAAAATCATCTGGGAAGCGCCTAAAAAAGACCAACAAGTTTGGTTTGTAAAATTGGTTGGTGCCAATGTGAATGTTGGAAATATCGCTCCACATGAAGTTATCTCATTAGAAACCATACGTTTAGGTTTGAGAGGAGATACTTTTTCTTTCTTTTTAGATAAATAAATTTTAATTTGAAAATTTGGAAATGTGTTAATTTGAAAATGTATCGAATTAACGCATTTTTTATTTTCAAATCATCAAATCATCAAATAAATATAATGGAAATTATAAACTTCGTCTTACAACTCCTTAAAGATCCATTAGCTGCGCTTTCGCAGTTCATTACCGACCACGGAACACTGACTTATGGACTTCTTTTCTTGATTATTTTTGTGGAAACGGGGCTTATTGTGATGCCTTTATTACCAGGCGATTCACTGCTTTTTGCGGTGGGTGTTTTGGCTTCTGCAACGGGTAAAATAGAATTGACTTTTGTGATTCCGTTGTTGATTGTAGCGGCTTTACTGGGCGATAATGTCAATTATTTTGTGGGGAAATTCTTTAGTAATTTTATCAAATCAAAAGAGAAGATATTATTCTTGAAACGTAGCCATATTGAGCAAACAGAAGCATTCTATGAAAAACACGGTGGACAAGCGGTTATCATGGCTCGTTTTGTTCCCATCGTTCGGACGGTGGCTCCTTTCGTAGCGGGTGCGGGAAGTATGACTTATACAAAATATATCACATTCTGTATTATTGGGGCTATTTTGTGGGTAACTGGAATTACTTCAATTGGCTATTTTTTAGGAAATAACGAATGGGTAAAGCATAATTTTGAAAAAGTAGTTTTAGGAATTGTAGTTGTATCGGTTCTTCCAATGATTATTGGTGTTTTGAAGGCTCAATTTGCAAGGAAAGTATAGAAATTATAAACATAAAAAAATAGCCGTGAATTGATTTTCACGGCTATTTTTTTATGGATAATTTTCTATAAAAATTACTTCTGAACTACCTTCGCAAAACGGTGATAGAAAGGAGTTTTACTATTTTCATCTTTTGGCATATACTTTCCCGTAATGATAGGAACATACATGACACGACGGCGAGATTTTTCACCCATGTTTGGCGAAACCTCCACACGGTGCCACAAACGACCATCATGTACCGTTAAATCTCCTCTTTCGATTTCAAAACCTACTTCACGCACATCAGGTTTATGATCAACGAATTGTTTTTTACCGAACAACAACTTGAAAACACTCTGATTTTGAGTTCCTGGCAATACTTTTAAGCCTCCGTTTGAAGTTGGACAATTATCCAAGTGAATACCAACGTTTAACATAGGAAGGATTTTCTGACCTAAAAACAAATCACGTGGGCTGTCTGTATGCCATCCCATTTGCGTGAACTTGCTGTTTGGTGAATTCACGTAATGATTGAAAACTAAACCATCTTTTTCTTCATCGCTGATGCGTCCATCGTAAGGAGCTAATAATTCTACTAAAATCTGTAAGCGTGGATCTTTCAAAAATTCAGCAAGAAGTGGGCTATACTTATTGGTAAAGCACATTCTCTGAATCATTTTGTTACCTTGTGGGTCTTTTCCAAATTTTAGTGGAATCCCGTTTATTTTTTCAACACCCTCTGCCAACCATTTCTTTTCGATTTTATCTAATTCGTCAATAAAAGTTTTAACAGTGTCAGCATTGATAAAATTTTTAAAGTGGATTACTCCGAATTTACGGAAATAATCTTTTTGCTCCTGGGTTAGAACCTCGCCAAATTGGAAGGTTTTGTACTCGAACTTTACCATATTTTTACCCTTTATTTATGTGGTTTACAAGAACTTATTTGGTGTTGTTCTCGCTACAAAAACTAACTTATTTCCAACAAAATTAGTCTTGTAAAAATTGTACAAAAGAAAGTTTTACTATTTTTTAAATTGTCCAGTAAATGCAGTTGGGCAGAACTGAATTTACTTATTTATCAAATTTAAAAATTAATTTTTCTAAGTTCGATAAAACGATGCAAATTAACTGAATGTAATCAAATTGTAATTATTTCGTTAGAAAATTATTAATTAATCTATAAAAAATTATATTGATTTTCTATTTTTTACAATGCTAAAATAGATGATGTTATTTTTAACTCGAAATTAGATGACAAAATTAATACATAATCTTTTAAATCAATTCAGACATTATCATAAAATATAACCTTATATCATTTTGCACTTAACCGATTTTTGAACCTAAGTAAAAAACGGTTTGTAATAATACATAAAAACCAATCATTATACCTACCGTGATCTGCCACTTTTTATTAACGATTTGCCGAGCGATTAGGTATGAAATATAAGTAAAAAATAAAGCGCCAATCACATCTACGGTATAATGAACGTGTTGGATTAAGAGCAACGCAGCTAAGGCAAAAGTAGCTATTATAGCAGCAATTTTCTCTTTTCTTCTTTCCACAAACAAACAAATCATTACCATGGTTGCGGTATGACCCGAGAAAAATAAATCTTTCGTAATAGGTTCGGTATCGCCATAAATCAACATTTGCGCAAAAGTATCGTGAAGAACAACCAAATCTGCGGGAGGATTTAGCGGAAAAAAATAAATGGTGGTCATTCTAAAAACTGTTTCGATTACGAAGGTTAAGGCGAACAATAAAAACAGTTGAGGTTTCATTAAAATCTGTAGAATCATATAAATCAGTAAACCATAGATCATAGCAAAAATATAAGTTGAAACGTCAATAAACGGAATATGAGCCAGGATAAAATCGTTTAAATCAGTACCATTTCGTTTTTGAATATTTCTAAAATAAGTAGGAAATTGCAAGGCACCCGACACAAAGACTGCCACAGTCGTGACTAATTTTGTGGCATAACTCGGATTAGATAAAGATTCTTTCCAGTTTTGTAAAAATAATGAAGTGTAACTTTTTAACATCTTTTGTGGTTTTGTATTTGATAACTGTTTTTCGGTTTTAACTAACATTGCAAAACGAATATCTATCCGAGCGACGGTCGCATCGAAATTGCAAAATTACATCATCTTTTAAATTTTATCAACCATGAATACTAAAATAAATTCGATGATTCTTGGAATAATTACATTATTTACAAGCGTATCGTGTGGTCAAAAAACTGAAAATCAGAAAATTAGCAAAAAAATGAACGAAGAAAAAGTCAATATGGCGGAAATGGAAACAATCACCTTTGGGGCTGGTTGTTTTTGGTGCGTTGAAGCCGTTTTTCAACAAATTGAAGGTGTAGTGAAAGTCGAATCTGGTTATTCAAACGGAACGGCAAAAAATCCTTCGTACAGAGAAGTATGTACGGGTAATACAGGTCATGCGGAAGTTGTACAAGTAACTTTCGACCCTAAAAAAGTGTCTTTTGATACCATTTTAGAGATATTTTGGAAAACCCACGACCCAACAACGCTGAATCGTCAAGGAGCAGATGAAGGAACGCAATATCGTTCGGCAGTTTTTTATGCTAATGAAGCACAAAAACAGGTGGCTGAAACTTGGAAGAAAAAATTGAATGATGAACACGTTTTTCCAAATCCAATCGTAACGGAAATTACCCCTCTGTCAAACTATTCAAAAGCCGAAGATTATCACCAAGATTATTATGATTTAAATGGTCATAATCCTTATTGTCAGGTAGTTATTAAGCCTAAAATGGATAAATTACAAAAGACGTTCAAGGATAAATTGAAGAAAGAAATGAATTAGGTGAAAAGGGTGAATTAGGTAAAAAGAGGCAAATTTTGATTACTATCTATTTTTGTCTAATTCATCCTTTTTCCTTTTTTTACCGCCTTTTACCCATTTCATCATTTTATTATTAAATTTGTAATGAAATGCGTAAATCTTGTGTATTCTCATTTACATTAAGGAAATCAACCTAACCATTGATAACCCATTACAAACCAGCTTCAAATGAAAAAGATATTTTTTAGTCTAATTGCTCTTCTTATACTTTCTTTGGGTGTGAATGCTCAAAAAGTTACACCTTCCAAATGGTCATGGGCATTATCAAAACCAAATCCTGCCGTTGGTGAAACGGTGGATATTATTTTTACGATAAAAAATGATAAAACTTGGCACCACTTTGCTACTGATTTTGACGAAGGTGGACCAATTATTACTACCGTAAAATTCAAACCAAATGATACTTATGAATTGGTTGGAAAGCTAAAGTCAATTAATCCAATCAAGAAAAAGGATGAGGTTTTTGAAGTGAATGTAGCCTATTTTGAAGGAAAAGGTGAAATTAGACAATCGGTTAAAATATTGAAAGATAAGGTGCTTATTGAAGGTTCGCATGATGGACAAGCCTGTTCTGATGCCACTGGGCAATGTGTACCGATAAAAGGGGCTTTCAAACTTGAAGCAAAAGCTGGTGCGACTACGGACGCTTCTCAAAAAAAAAAAGCGACGACCAAACTGAAAGCCTTGTAAAAGATAAAGTTGAATCACCGCTGTCTGTGGAGACAACAACCGCAACTCCTACTACTGCGATTACAACCCCTACTGAAACAGTCGAAACAAAAACCGCTGATAGTGCTACAAATTTAGTTTCTACGCCCGTTGTCGTTTCTGACTCTTCCGAAACTGCGGTTTCAACCACCGTTTCTGCGGAGAAACCAAAAGAAGAACAATCATTATTAGCTTTCTTTTTAATTGCCTTGGGCGTTGGTTTAGCTACTTGCCTTACGCCATGCGTATATCCATTGATTCCAATGACCGTTAGTTTTTTTATCAAACAAAAAAATGGCGTTGGCAAAGCATTTCTCTACGGCGCTTCAATTATTGGAATTTACGTTTTATTTGGAACGGTAATCGCCGCAACGTTGGGACAAGCCGCTCCTAATTTTATCAGTACGCACTGGATTCCGAATCTTCTCTTTTTTACTATTTTTATCATTTTTGGACTTTCATTTTTAGGGTTATTTGAAATACAATTACCTTCAAAATTTGTCAATAATGTGGATGCACAGTCGGATAGAGGCGGTTTGATTGGTATTTTCTTCATGGCATTTACGTTGGCTTTGGTATCTTTCTCGTGTACGGGACCATTCGTGGGTACGCTTTTAGGATTGGGTGCTTCGGGCAAATTCATTAAACCAATCATCGGAATGTTTGGCTTTGGTTTGGGACTTGCGTCGCCGTTTGTCTTGTTGGCTTTATCGCCCGAATTATTGAAAAAAATTCCTAAATCGGGCGGTTGGATGAATACGATTAAAGTATTTTTTGGCTTCTTGGAATTGGCTTTGGCACTCAAATTTTTCAGTACCGTTGACCAAACATATCATTGGAGAATCTTGGATAGAGAGATTTTCTTATCAATATGGATTGCCGTATTTACCTTAATGGGCTTTCATTTATTGGGTAAATTCCAAATGCCACACGATGATAAAGTGGATAAATTGGGCGTGCCAAGATTGATGGCTGCATTGGCGGTTTTCTCTTTTGTGGTGTATCTTTTTCCAGGCTTATTTGGCGCTCCATTGAAAGCTATGTCGGGACTTTTGCCACCAACAGAAACCCAAGATTTTGTGTTATCAGCTTCTTCAGGGCAATCTTCTGAGAATCAAAATCCAGATTTCCCTAAAACGGTCAAGTACAATTCATTTTTGAAATTACCACACGGAATTCAAGGATTTTTTGATTATGAAGAAGCCGTAGAATATGCCAAGAAAGTGAATAAGCCGCTTTTTATTGATTTTACGGGACACGGTTGTGTGAATTGCAGAAAGATGGAAGCCAGCGTTTGGATTGACCCAGAAGTGTTGAAACGTTTGAAAAATGATTACGTAGTGGTGGCTTTATACGTGGATGATAAAACAGAATTGCCTAAAAATGAATGGTTTACCTCAAAAGATGATGGTTTAGAGAAAACAACCTTGGGCGACCAAAATCTTGATTTTGAAATTACAAAATTCAATGCTAATGCGCAGCCATATTATTGTTTAGTAAATCCAAACGGTGACCCAAAACCAATGCTCGAACCCCGTGCTTTTGACCAAAACATTAAGGAATTTACGGATTTTTTGGATGCCGGGAAGGCGAAGTTTTTAGGGAAGTAGTTGCTAAATAACCCAATAAAAATCCCCAAATCTTCAAAAGGTTTGGGGATTTTTTTAATGCCGATAGCCTTTCCAAGTTCCACCATAATGATAGTTTGGATTTGATTTTGACTGATTACAACAAGATTCACAGACAAAAATCCATGTTTTACCTTTGTGGATTTGGATACGGAAGAGGGTAGTTTCTTCGATTTTACAAAGTTCGCAGATTTTGGTTTTCACGGCTTATTTCTTCTCAATAAACAACTCATCATAAGTGGTAATTGAATCTAATTTTCGAGCGAATTTTACGTCTAAAACTTCGCCAATAATGATTTCGGCGGTGGTATAAATCAAGTTGCCGTCCATCAGATGTCCACCGATAGTTTTGCCCGTTCCGTCCGAAATGGAAGCGTGAATATGGACTCCCGAATCTGCCCCAAATGTACCTACGAGCGATACAATTTCAAATTTATCTTCCCAAGTGGTGGTTTCGGGTTGATTAGCAAGTCGAAGATTGGCTTTTTTTAGACTTCCTACGCAAGTAATAATGTAACCTGCTTGGATATTATTCGCCTTCGTAAAAGCAACAATTTCTTGCTTTAAATCTTGATTTGGACGTAATCGAAGCGCATAAACGTGATTATTAACCATAGTTTTAGGAGCTACACAAGAAGTTAATAAGATGACAATCATTAGACTATAAAATAATTTCATAATAAACGTTTATAGTAACTTAGCGGTTTGATAAATGTTTCAATTAAACCGCTAAGTTTAATTTTTATAACCCTTTGAGTTCATAGTCTACCATCGTGTATAAATTTGGTTCATGCACAAAACTGATTTTCATTGAACGACTCGGAAGACCTTCCACAATACTATCCAAAACCACTAATTCATGTTTATCCGTAATATTTTTACGCCAAGTCGTACTTGAATCTGACACCAGAGGTTCACCCAAAATTTCGGTTAATTCATCAGCTTCCATTTCAAATTCTACGTCAAAAGGCATATCGCCTTTGCGTTTTTTTGTAAATTCAATGGTTGTGAAAATACCAAAATAACCACCTTCCCAAGAAGTTGGATTGGGTTTCAAATATTGACTATTGCCGCCTCTACCAAAGTGTAATCTCATACAGTTTCTTTCAATTTTTCCCTTAATCGTTGGCTCGTTTTCTGAGCAAGTAACTCGTTTTGGAAAAATGGCATTCCATTCTGTAAAAATATCTTTGATTTCTTTACTATCAACTCGCATTCCCAACAAAGGGATTAATTGTTCTAACATAATTTTATTTTTTTACAAAGATAAGGCTATTAAA